>DAORMO010000147.1:0-8006 GCA_035440585.1 Terricaulis sp. | reverse complement strand
GCCGCCAGCCGGGCCGCGAGGGCCGCCTCAGGGCCGCCCGCCTTGGCCTCAGCGAGCCAGAGATCGACTTGATCGAGCGCCAAATCTTGCCCCATTTTCAGCTTCTTCGGTCTCATTCGTTAACCGTCACAAACAGTAACGCAACGTGTGTTGTGCAGTGCGGCGAAGGCGTCTTAATCAAACCCATCGGGTCGGGGGGCCCAACTTGTCCTAGCGGGGGGACAAAGGGTGGCAACGTTGCGTCGTCAACAAACCATTGCAGGGCCGGCCATGTGCGCTGGCGTCGGTGTTCACAGCGGGGCGCATGTGCGCATCGTCCTGAGCCCGGCCGCCGCCGATACCGGCATCGTTTTCATTCGTTCCGACGTGCGCGGTGTGGATAACATCATTCGCGCCCACGCCGATAGCGTTGGCGACACGCGCAACGCCACCACGCTGCGCAATGACCCTGGCGTCGAAATCGCCACGATTGAGCATCTCATGTCGGCCTGCATGGGCCTGGGTGTGGATAACCTGATTGTCGAGGTTGATGGCCCTGAGCTGCCGATCCTGGACGGATCTTCCGCGCCCTTCGTGCAAGTGTTGCTGAACGCAGGCCTCAAAACGCTCACAGCGCCACAGCGCGTGATCCGCATCCTCGCCCCGGTTGAGGTGCAGATGGGCGCCAAGCGCGCCGCACTGCTGCCGGCCGAGGATTTTGACGGGCTGGAGCTCGACGTCACCATCCGCTTCGCGGACGCCGCCATCGGCGTGCAGCGCCGCAGCGTGCAGCTCAGCGCTGATACCTTCCTCTCCGACATTGCCGACGCCCGCACCTTCGGGTTCCTGGCGGATGTGGACGCCATGCGCGCCGCTGGGCTTGGCCGCGGCGCCTCGATGGACAACACCGTGGTTGTCGGCGAGGGCCGCGTGCACAACCCCGAAGGGCTTCGCTTTGACGACGAATTCGTGCGTCACAAGCTGCTCGACGCGGTGGGTGATCTTTCACTGGCGGGCGCGCCCATTTGTGGCCGCTTTGTGGCTGATCAGCCCGGGCATGCGCTCAATGCGCTGCTGGTGCGTGCGCTGCTGGATACGCCGGAAGCCTGGCGCTGGGAGATCGATATCGTCGCCGAAACGGGCCGTGGCGCGCTGCCGGTTCTCGCCGCAGCCGCAGGCTGAGGTTTCACCCTCCCGCAACAGCCGCTGGCGCTTTGCCAAGGCTCCCACTTCCTGTATCAGCGGGTTCGCCGCGCGCTTTGGCGCGCCCGTGAAATTCGCCGCAAGAGGCTAGGTGATGATCCCAGGTAAGTCGCAGATCGCCCGCGCTTTGGCCCTCGCGCTCGTCGCAGGGGGGCTCGCCGCGTGCAACACCACGCGCCAGGAAAATCTCCAATACGTCGAAGAGCCAGTCGCCAATCTCTATAATCGCGGCGCCCAAATGCTGGATCGCCGCCGCTGGGCCGAAGCGCTCGCCGCGTTTGAGGAGGTGGAGCGCCAGCACCCGTACTCATCTTGGGCGCGCCGGGCGATGCTGATGGAAGCTTACGCCCACTACAACGCCAACCAATACGATGAGGCTATCGCAGACGCGCAGCGTTTCCTTGCGCTGCACCCCGGCAATGAAAGCGCGCCCTACGCCTTCTACCTCATCTCGATCTGCTATTTCGAGCGCATCTTGGATGTCGGCCGCGATCAGGCGACGACAGAGCGCGCGCTGGCTTCGCTGCGCGACGTGGTGCGCCGCTATCCGGAAAGCCCCTATGCGCGCGATGCGAGCCTCAAGCTCGACATGGTCTATGACCAACTCGCCGGCAAAGAGATGGAGGTCGGCCGTTTCTATCTCACGCGCGATCAGCATCTGGCCGCGATCAACCGTTTCCGTGTTGTCGTTGAAAACGAAAATTTCCAGCGCACAAGCCATGTGCCTGAAGCGCTGCATCGCTTGGTGGAAGCGTATGTCTCAGTCGGCATGGCTGAAGAGGCGCAGCGCATGGCGGCGATCCTGGGCCATAACTTCCCCGGTGATCAGTGGTATCAGCGCTCCTACGCGCTGCTGACCAATGCCGGCGTGACGGTCGTGTCCGAGCCAGAAGCGCAGCGGCGCGGCTGGCTGAGCCGCACCTTCGGAACCGTGTTCTAAGCGCCATCCCAAGGGGAGGGCCGTGCGCGAAACATCCGTTGAAGCCTTGAGTGAAAAAGAGGCCGCCGCAGAACTTGCGCGGCTGGCGCAAGACATCGCGCGCCATGACGCGCTCTATTATTCCAAGGACGCGCCCGAACTCACAGATGCCGAGTATGACGGCTTGCGCCGCCGCAACGCCGCCATCGAAGCGCGCTTTCCCGATCTGGTGCGTGAAGATAGCCCAAGCCTGCGCGTGGGCGCAGCGCCAGCTTCGAGTTTCGGCAAGGTGCGCCACAGTGTGGCGATGCTGTCGCTTGATAACGCCTTCGATGCGGAGGATGCGCGCGCCTTCGTCGCCCGCGTGCAGCGCTTTCTCAATCTCGAGACGCCGCCTGCGATCACCGCCGAGCCGAAGATCGACGGGCTCTCGGCCTCGCTGCGCTATGAGGACGGCCGCTTTGTGCGGGGCGCCACGCGCGGCGATGGCCGCGAGGGCGAGGATGTCACCGCCAATCTGCGCACTATCGCCGATATTCCGCAGCGCATCACCGGCGCGCCCGCCGTGCTTGAGGTGCGCGGCGAGGTGTATATGGAAAAGGCCGCGTTCGCCGCGATGAACGCGCGGCTGGAGGCCGAGGGCAAGCAAGCCTACGTCAATCCGCGCAACTCTGCCGCCGGCGCGTTGCGCCAGCTCGATGCGAAGATCACCGCCACGCGCCCCTTGCGCTTTTTCACCCATGGCTGGGGCGAACTTTCAGAGCCGCTGGCCGAGACGCAGTTTGAAAGCATGGCGCGGCTGAAGAAGATGGGATTTCCCGTCACCCCCGCGATGATCCGCGCCGATAACGCCGAGCAATTGCTCGCCGCCTATCAGCAGATCCTCGAAGGGCGGCAGGCGCTGGCGTATGAGATCGATGGTGTCGTCTACAAGGTCGACTCGCTCGCGCTGCAGCAGCGGCTTGGGTTCGTCTCTCGCAGCCCACGCTGGGCGATTGCGCACAAATTCGCCGCCGAGCAGCAAACCACGACGCTAGACGCGATCGATATCCAAGTGGGCCGCACTGGCGCGTTGACGCCGGTTGGCCGGCTCGCGCCTGTGTTTGTCGGCGGCGTCACCGTCACGAACGTGACGCTGCACAACGCCGATTATATCAAAGGCGTTGGCGCCGATGGCGCGCCCATTCGCGGCGGCAAGGATTTGCGCGTTGGCGATACGGTGGTGGTGCAGCGCGCGGGCGATGTGATTCCGCAGATCGTCGATGTGCTTTTGGAAAAACGCGCCAAAGGCGCGCGGAAGTATCAGTTTCCGGAAACTTGTCCAGTGTGCGGCAGCCATGTCGCGCGCGAACTGGAGCCGGGCGAGGAGGGCGTCATCGCCCGCTGCACCGGCGGGCTCAATTGCCCGGCGCAAGCGGTGGAGCGGCTCATTCATTTCGTGGCGCGCCGCGCCATGGATATTGAAGGGCTCGGCCAAAAGCAGATCGAAGAGTTTTACGAACTTGGCTGGGTGAAAGAACCCGCAGACATCTTCCGCCTCGCTGATCACCGCGATGAGCTGATGACGCGCGAAGGCTATGGCGAAAAGAGCGTCGCGAATTTGCTCGCCTCCATCGATGCGCGCCGTGAGCCGGAATTTGCGCGCTTCCTCTATGGCCTCGGCATCCGCGACATTGGCGAAACCACAGCCGGCGTTTTGGCGCGCCGTTATGAAAGCTGGGCTGCGTTTGAAGCGGCGATGCATCGTGCGGCGCAAGCCGCGCCGGGCGAAGCCTATGAAGCGCTGGCGCGCGTAAAGGGCGTTGGCGGCGGCGCGCTTGCTGCCTTGATCGCCGCTGCGCCGGATCTGAAGGCGCCGGGGGCTGATCTTTTCGATGCTGGCGAAAATCCGAAGCTCAAAGGCGTCACCGCCAAAGCCTGGGATGGCCTCATCACGGCCTTCGGCTCGCTGTCAGAAGCCATCGCGGCGATCAAAGCCGCCGCCAAGGCCGCGCCTGGCGAAGATTTCCTTGAACTCGCGCGCACCGATGGCGTCGGCCCCGTCGCGGCCGAGCATCTCGCGGATTTCTTCGCCGAGCCGCACAATCTAGATGCGCTCGCACGTTTGCTGAAAGAGGTGCGCCCCAAGGATCAGCCGCGCGCGGCCACATCATCGCCGGTCGCCGGGCTCACCATTGTGTTCACCGGCAGCCTCGAAAAAATGACGCGTGATGAAGCCAAGGCGCGCGCCACGGCGCTTGGCGCCAAAGTTTCCGGCAGCGTGTCGAAGAAAACCGATCTCGTCGTCGCCGGCCCCGGCGCGGGCTCAAAGCTTGCTGAAGCGGAAAAGCACGGCGTGAAGGTGATCGACGAAGACGCCTGGATCGCGCTCGCCGCGGGCGGCTAGCCCGTTGAGCCTGGGCGGCGGCGCAGCTAGGGTGCGGGCCCATGTCCTATGTCAAAAGCGCGCTCGCCCATGATGAGACCATTCAAGCGGTCGCGCGCGTGCATTGGATTTTGTGGGTGCGCGCCTGGCTTTCGCTGCTGATCCTGGGCTGGTTCCTGATCGGCATCTATCTGTTCTTTCGCGACGTTTTCTTCCTCGTCAGCACAGAACTCGCGCTCACCAACCGGCGGCTGATCTATAAAACCGGGCTCTTGCATCGCCGCACATCCGATCTCGTGCTCAACAGTATCGAGACTGTGCGCATCAATCAGGATTTCTGGTGCCAGCTTTTTGCTTATGGCCGCGTGCAAGTGTACGGCACCGGCTCTGAGGTGTGGACGACGCCGTTGATCAGCAATCCCGTCCGCTTTCGCCGCGCCATCGCCGAGGCAAGCCCCAGCGCGAACGATTAGCGCGAAGCTTCACGTTCGCTCTCTTGCGCTTCCCAAAGCGGGCGCATGTCGGGCACGGGATCGGTGCGGCGGTTGGGCGGGATGCCCACGGTGTTGGTTTGATGCGCCAGCACCAGCCAGCGGCCATCAGGCTGCTTCTCCACCACAAACACTGCATTGCCCGCGCGCTCGTAGGATCGCTCAGCCGCCCAGGCGTAGAAGAAGCCGCGCTCCCACACGCCCACGCGCGCAAAGCGCGTGTCGATATCGAGCCGCACAATCTCATGCTCAAACTGCAGCGCGGTGGCCGCGAGCGAGGTGTAAACGCGCGGCGCACGGTTCGCGGCGCCGGTGTCGAGATGATGATAGCCAGGGCTCGCATCAATCGCGCCAGGCGCATAGAGCGTGTAAACGCGCCCCTCATCGCCAGCGCGCTGCTCTTCATACCAGCGATCGATCAAAGCGCGGATCGCAGCTTCGTCGCCACTCGCTTGCGCCGTGCTGGCGCAGCCAATCAGCGCGAACGCCAACGCAATCGTCACTAGAATGCGCATGCGCTATCCTCCCTGCGCAGCGTGCGCAGAGGAGGGCGGGGGATCAAGCGGTCAAATCGGCTTCGTCGCCGCATCGAGCCACGCTTTGGCTTCGCCATCCAGCAACGGCCCGGTCTTCTCCCAAACCTCGGCGTGATAAGCGTTCAGCCACGCCAGCTCATCTTTCGTCAGCAGCGGCTTGAGGATGAGATCGCGCGCGATCGGGGCCATGGTCAGCGTCTCAAAGCCCAGCATCGGCCGCTCACCGCCTTCAATCGGCGCAGCGGGCGTGACCACTTGCAGGTTTTCGATGCGGATGCCGTAGGCGCCGGTTTTGTAATAGCCGGGCTCGTTGGAGACGATCATGCCCGGCTCAAGCGGCTGCGTGTTCACGAACTTGGCGATCCGATGCGGGCCTTCGTGCACGCCGAGATAAGAGCCAACGCCATGGCCGGTGCCATGATCGTAATCGAGCCCGCCCTCCCACAAGCTCATGCGCGCCAGCGCATCGAGCTGGTGGCCGGTCGTGCCCTTTGGATAGCGCACGCGCGCCAGGGCGATATGGCCTTTCAGCACGCGGGTGAAGCGATCCCTCATCTCTTTGGTTGGCCGGCCAATCGCCACCGTGCGGGTGATGTCGGTGGTGCCGTCGAGATACTGCCCGCCGCTATCGATCAGGAACAGAGAGCCGCGCCCCAGCTTGCGATTGGTTTTCTTCGAGACGCGATAATGCACGATCGCGCCGTTCGGCCCCGCGCCGGAGATGGAGTCGAACGAAAGATCTTTCAGCTGCCCCGTCGCTTGGCGGAATTCTTCCAGCTTCTGGCAGGCTTCGATCTCCGTCACCTTGCCGCTTTGCGCCACTGTCGCCAGCCAATGCAGATAGCGCGCGATCGCCGCGCCATCGCGGATATGCGCCTGGCGTGAGCCTTCCACCTCCGCCGCGTTCTTGCACGCGCGCGGCAGCACCACAGGATCTTGCCCGCGCACGATCTCCGCGCCCGCGCCTTTCAGCGTCTCAAAATACCAGGCGCTCGCGCTCGAAGGATCAAGCTTCACGCGCTTGCCCGAAAGCGCCGCCAGCGCCGGCTGCAAATCGCTGCTGGGCCGCACGGAAACCTCGTTGCCCAGCCATTGCTTCAGCTCAGGCGAGACTTTTTCATCCGCGAGAAAGAGATCGGCGCGGCCATCGCTGTTCAAGATCGCTTCACCCAGCGGCAGCGGCGTGCGCGCCACGTCCCCGCCGCGAATGTTGAACAGCCACGCCAGCGAAGCCGGCGAGGTGATCACCGCCGCATCCGCGCCATCGCCCTTGAGCCCTTCACCCAGGCGCTGGCGCTTGGAAGCAGCGCTTTCGCCGGCATAACGCTCCGCATGCGGCTCCACTTTCGCGGCAGGCACGGCCGGGCGATCATCCCAGATCGTATCGATCAGATTGCGCGAGACCGGCACAAGCACTGCGCCCGCCGCATCCGCCGCCGCGCGCAAGCGCTCCAAGCTGTCAGGCGAGTGCAGCTTCGGATCATAGCCGATCTTGGCGCCCTTGGCCGCGCGCTCGCGGATATAGGCCGCCGGCCCGCCATCGACGAGATCGCGATAGGCGAACAATTTCTCATCCACCTGCGCCCGCACTTGCAGCGTGTAGCGGCCGTCCACGAACACCGCCGCTTCATCAGCCAGCACCACAGCCGCGCCGGCTGAGCCGGTAAAGCCCGTCAGCCACGCAAGGCGATCATACGCGGGCGGCACGTATTCGTTCTGCCACTCGTCTTCGTGCGGGGCGATAAAGCCATCAAGGCCTGCTTGCTTCAACGCCTTGCGCAGGCGCGGCAGATGTTTGCGGCCAAGGGCGGGCCCGCCCGGCTCATCATAGGTTTGGAACACGGAATAATCCTCACGCTTCAGCGCCGGTTCAGCTGCCTGAGTCTAGGCCTTTCCGACGCCTGTTTTAAGGGCCCCGCGCTGCCGTATCGGGGAGAATATGCGCCCAAGCCGCGCCATCGCCGCCATTTTTGCCCTTGCGCTCGGGCTCGCGCCTGCCGCTTTCGGCCAGGCGTCGCCGCCTGAGGCCAGCGCGCGGGCGATGATCCCGGCGCTGAATGCGCACACTTTGGCGCTGGGCGAGGAGGGTTACGCGCTTGCCGCTGGCCCCATCACCGGCGCATTCGCGCGCGGCCGCGGCGAGAGCGTGTCGATCCGCCTCTGGGCGGGGCAGGATTATAAGATCGCGGGTGTTTGCGACGAGGGCTGCAGCGGCCTTGTGCTGCGCCTCCGCGATCCTGGCGGCGCATTGATCGCTGAAACAAGGGGCGCGCCGCTGCAAGTGCGCCCGAGCGTGACGGGCCGGCATGAGATCGAAGCGCGCGCCGCGCGGTGCACGCAGGCGCAATGCTGGTTTGCGGTGAATGTCTATGCGCGTTGATCTAAAGCGGCTTGCGCCACACCAGCGTCATCCAGGCTTCGCGCGGGATCTGCCGCTCCAGCACCAGGCCGCGCGACGCGTAAGCCTCACGCACCAGGGGCGCCTGCGAGCGCAGGAGCCCCGAAAGGATCAG
>DAORMO010000146.1:5864-8072 GCA_035440585.1 Terricaulis sp. | reverse complement strand
CCCTGCCACTCGAAAAAGTGCGCAAGGTGATGAAGATCGCCAAGGAGCCGATCAGCCTTGAGACGCCAATCGGCGATGAGGAAGATTCACATCTCGGCGATTTCATCGAAGATAAAAGCGCCATCCTGCCGGTGGACGCCGCGATCCAATCGAACCTGCGTGAGACGACGACGCGCGTGCTGGCGAGCCTCACCCCGCGCGAAGAGCGCGTGCTGCGCATGCGCTTCGGCATCGGCATGAATACGGATCACACGCTGGAAGAAGTTGGGCAGCAGTTCAGCGTGACGCGTGAGCGCATCCGGCAGATCGAGGCGAAGGCGCTGCGGAAGCTGAAGCATCCGAGCCGGAGCAGGAAGCTGAGAAGTTTTCTGGACAACTAAAGGGCCGGAAGCTGCGGAGCTTTTTGGATAGTTGAGCGACGATCGGGAACTTGCGAGGCTTCTGGCCGATGCTGCAAAGGCTGAGCGGCCTTACGCCGGCTTTTGGCCTTATGAATATGATCGCCAGTTGACAGAGCGCGACATCGCCCAGGAGCTTTGCAACTTCCTTGAGATTGCCGGGCACGTTGTCTCCCAGGAGCGTTACGAAACGCCCGATGTCGTCCTTTCCACGTCAGACAGAACAGTCGGCATCGAAGTCACCGAATTGGTCTGCGGCGAAGCCATCCGGGCCAATCGCGCGGATAGCTCTGGCTTAAGACGTGTGCATGCATTGTGGACAGTGGAGTCTGTAGCGGCTCAGATTAAAGAACGTATCGCCACCAAGGATCGCAAGGTTTCAAAAACCTCCCGACCATTCGATGCGTTGTGGCTCGTCATCTCGACCGACGAGCCTATGATCACCCTTGAGATGGCTGAAAAGGCCTGTGCGATGTGCCAAGGCGATGCACAACACATAAGCCGGGCTTACTTAGTGATGAGCTACCGCCCCGGGGAAGCACGCTTTCCGCGAGGCTATCCCGTTTATTCAATTGAACTCGTCTGACGTCATTCCGGACGCGCGCTTTGCGCGCGGTCTGGAATCCAGGGGCTGATGCACAGCGCTTAGCCGCCCCGGGGTTCCGGATTCTTCGCTGCGCGAAGCCCCGGAATGACGGGGGCCAAAAGCCGTGGTACATTCCGTAGCCATGGCTGACACGCTCACCATCTCCCTTTCCGGGTCGCTCGCGGATGATGTGCGCGCGGCGGCTGACGCTCGGGGGCTGACGCCGGAGGATTACGTGCGCCAGCAGCTCGCCTGGGACATCGCCCTCGGCGATGACAGCGATGCGCAGGGCACGGAAGAGGATGAAGCCGCGCTGGCTGATTATGAGCGCACCGGCATGGGCATTCCGGGCGATGAGGTCCAGGCTTGGCTCAACTCGCTGACGACAGCCAATCCGCTGCCGCGCCCCCGGCCGCGCAAGCTGAAATAGCGCCGTGCGGCGCAAGATCATTTACACCCAGCGCGCCGACGCTGATCTTGCCCGCCTCGAAGCCTTCATCGCCGCCGAAAGCCCGCGCCAGGCCGCGCGTGCGATCGCACGGATCACGCGCGGCCTTGAGACCCTGCAGGAGTTTCCGGAGATCGGCCGGGCTATCGGCGGCGGCATGCGCCAACTCGTGCTGCGCTACGGCAAGGGCGGCTATGTGATCCGCTATCGCCTCCGCGATGACGTCATCCTCATCACCCGCCTCTGGCACGGCCGAGAAAAGCGCTAAGCGCGCCCCTATTCCGCCCCTTCCCCCGCACGCGCCAGCAGCAGCTCTTCGCTATTGCTCAGCAGCTCCAGCCGCGCGCCGTTGCGGGCAAAGCGCGTGACGGCCGGGAGCACGCCGAGGAAGCGTTGTTCGTTCACGTTGCCGGCTTCTTCCAGGCACGCGCGCTCGGTGGCGGCGACGTTTGAGATCGTCACGGTGTTTTCAAATTGCGTGACAGCGCCGGCGAAGCTGTTGCAGCCGGTGGAGCCGCTGATTTCATCGCCGGCGATGGTGAAATGGATGCGGGCTTGGGCGTTCAGATCCGCGCCGGCGATCTGCTGCACCTCCCAGGCGCCGTCGAGCTGGCTGGGCGGCGGCGCGGCCGCAGGCGCGCAGGCGGCAAGGCCAAGCGCGGCGGCGGCGATCATCAGCGAGCATCTCATCGGCGGTCTCCTCACGTCTCTTTTGGGCCCGCAGCGGCGGCCGCGCCTCGAGGGCCGTCACCTAAAACTAAGCCGCGCCAGCGCCG
>DAORMO010000146.1:0-5692 GCA_035440585.1 Terricaulis sp. | reverse complement strand
ATACGCGCGGCGGCAAGGCGCGCTTTGCCGAATTCGTGGCGCATATGGATCGTTGCTACGATGAAAACCTCAAAGACATGGTGATCATGACCAGCGCAGACGGCGCCCGCGCCGCCGCCGAATTTGTGGTGCACGGGGTGTATAAGCAAACCGATGCGGGGCTCCCCGAAGCGAAGGGGCAAACCTATATCTTGCCCGCCGGCGCCTTCATTGAGGTGAAGGCCGGCAAGATCACGCGCGTCACCACGCGCTACAATCTGAAAGATTGGATCGCGCAAGTTTCATGAATGTGGTTCCGCTCACCGGGGATCGGCTGAATGAGGCGCTGCCGGCGCTGGCGCGGCTGCGCATCGAGGTGTTCCGCGCGTTTCCGTATCTCTATGACGGCGATCTGGCTTACGAGGAAAAATATCTTTCCACCTTCGCGCAGAGCCGCGATGCGTTCGTTGCAGCCGCTTATGATGGCGATGAGATCATCGGCTGCGCCACAGGCTCAGCGCTGGACACCAATCACGAGGAGCTGATCGCCCCGCTGAGCGCCGCAGGGATTGATCTGGCCTCCACATTTTACAACGGCGAAAGCGTGCTCCGCGCCGCCTATCGCGGGCGCGGGCTGGGGCATGCGTTTTTCGATCAGCGCGAGGCGCATGCGCGCGCACGCGGCTACAAACGCGCCTGCTTTTGCGCCGTAATCCGCCCTGAGGATCACGCGCGCAAGCCGGAGGGCTATTCCCCGCTCGATCGCTTCTGGGGGGCGCGCGGCTATAAAAAAATCCCGGGCCTCATTGCGCATTTTTCGTGGAAAGACATCGACGAAGCGGGCGAAAGCGAAAAGCCGATGCAATTTTGGATGCGCGATCTATGAGCACGCTCCGCCTCGCCGCCGCGCAATATCCGATCGATGAGATTAAAAGCTTCACCCAATACGAAGCCAAGCTGACGCGCTGGGTGGAAGGCGCCGCGCGCGAAGGCGCGCAGCTTTTGGTGTTTCCCGAATATGGCGCGATGGAGCTGACCGCTTTGGCCGGCCCCGCCATCGCCGGCGATCTGCATGAGAGCATCGCCGCGCTGCAAAGCGTGCTGCCGGAGGCGGACGCGCTGCATGCGAAGCTGGCGCGCCAGCACGGCCTTTTCATCCTCAGCGCCAGCGCGCCTGTGCGCGGGGCGGATGGCCGCTACATCAACACCGCGCGTTTTTTTGCGCCTTCGGGGCAAAGCGCCGCGCAAGAAAAGCTGATCATGACGCGCTTTGAGCGCGAGGAGTGGAACGTGGCGGGCGGGCAAGGCCAGCGCGTGTTCGATACGCCCTTTGGCAAAATTGGCGTGGCGATTTGCTATGATGTGGAATTTCCGCTGCTCGTACGCTCGCTGACGACTGCGGGCGCGGAGATCGTCCTTGCGCCTTCATGCACCGACACCGCCTTCGGCTATTGGCGCGTGCGCGTGGGCGCGCAGGCGCGCGCGCTGGAAAACCAATGCTTCACCGTGCAATCGCCCACAGTGGGCGATGCGCCATGGTCCCCCGCGGTGGATACGAACGTGGGCGCGGCGGCGGTCTACACGCCGCCTGACATCGGCTTGCCGGAAAATGGCGTTCTCGCCATCGGCGCGATGAACGCGCCCGCCTGGGTGTACGCCGATCTCGATCTTGCCCGCATCCGCGCCGTGCGCTCGGGCGGGCAGCAGCTGAACAATTTGCACTGGGAAGAGCAAAAGCTGATCCCGGCGAGCGTGACGCCGTTCGCGTGATTACCAGCTGTAATTAAAGCTCACGCTTACCCGCGCTTTGCGCGCGGTGTTCATCGGCACTTCGTGGCGCACGAAGCTTTCCCACATCAGCACCTCACCCGCCGCCGGCGCAACATAGACAAAGCTGCGCTCCGCCAGCGGCGCATCCTCAGCGCGCGGGGGCGCGGCCATCATCATGGCGTGGCGCGGATCTTCGAGCTTCAGCGCCGAAGCGTTTTTCGGCACATCGACATAATACGTCCCGCTTAGCGCCGAGTGGGGATGGATGTGGCCGGTGTGCACCCCGCCGGGCTCAAGCACGTTGATCCAGAGCGAATCCATACGCAGCTTTTTGCCGCCAAGCTCCAAGTGCAGCGCCTTGGCGAACGCGAGCGCATGCTTATCCAGCGCCTTTTTCAGCGCCGCGAACGAAGGATCGCGCACCGGCAAATCATTGAGCGAGGCGTACGAGGTATAGCCCTTGTAGCCATGCGCGCGGCTCCATTCTTGCCCCGCGCCGTCATCTTCGGCGATGGCGCGGCAGCTTTGCAGCAGATCCGCATTCAGCGCGCCCGCTTCCGCCAGCGGCGCGCGATAAAGCTTGGTGACGAACAGGGTTTCGATTTCGGCCATGGCCGGCGCTTACGCGCGCGCCTGCCCGCGCGCAAACACTTTGGTAAAAAATGGCGCCTCCGCGCTTAAGCGGAGGCGCCAGGCGGGTCACGCAACGCGCGGGAGGCGCTGTGGCGTGAAGCTTAGCGGGCGGCGAGCGTTTCCGCTGCAGGCGTGATCGAGGCGATCGCCAATTCGCCCTGATTGCGCGCCACATCGCAGCGCACGTTCGTCAGCCGGCCATCGCGCCAGACGTTAAAATTCACCCGCACATTCGAGAGCCGCACGCGCACATTATCGAAGCGCACCGCATCGGCCCCAAGGCCGGTTTGGTTGGTGATTTCAGCGCGGCAGAGCTGGATGGCGGCGGCGCGGGCCTCCACCTCATTGGCGGCGGCGTGGGTGGGCAGCGCGAAGGCGGCAAGCGCCAACGCCGAAAGCATCAGAGAACGCATGGAAAAACCTCCGGGATCGCAAGGGCGGCCGGTCAACTATGACGACCGGTCTATTTGTTTGGCTACCACTAGACCGATCGTCATACAAGTGCTAATTTGCGCCCATGGCCAAAACGTCATCCGCCCGCGACGATCTTATCTCCGCCGCTGTCGAGCTCTTTGGGGAGCGCGGCTATGAGGGCGTGGGCGTGGCCGAATTGCTGGTGAAAGCCGGCGCGCCGCGCGGCTCCCTCTATTTCCACTTCCCGGGCGGCAAAGAGCAGATCGGCGCGGAAGCTGTGGCGCGCGTGGGCCATGAGGTGGCGATGCGCTTTCGCGGGCTGAGCGATAGCGGCGTCGATCTCGACACGTTCATCGTGCAGATCTTCAAAACCACCGCCAAAGAATCCAAGGATCGCAAATTCACCGCCTCCTGCCCGATGGCGGCGGTGGCTTCTGGCTTTGGCGCAGCCGATGTGAACCTCGCCGCGGCGGTGCGCGATGCGTTTGCGCTGTGGTCGCGCGAAATCGCCAGCGCCGCCGAAGCGCGCGGATTGAAGCCCAAGGACGCGGAAAATTTCGCTTCGGCCATGCTGACGGCGATCGAAGGCGCGTTCATCGTGGCCAAGGCGCAAGCCTCCACCGCGCCGCATGTCAACGCCAGCCGCGCCATGCAGGCGTTGGCCGCAAGCCTGCGCGCAGACTAGACGCGATCAATCCGCGCCGCAAAGCAGCCGCGCCGCGCGTAGTGGGCGTGGATGTAAGCCACTTGCGCATTGGCAAAGAAGCGCGCGATCACGCGCTCAGCGTGTGCGCCTTCGATAAGATCAGCCTCGATCATCATGTGCGCGGCGTCATAGCCGCGCAGCGAAAGCGGGCGGCGGCGCAGCGCCGGGGCGATCTCACCGCCCTCAAACCGCACCGCGTGCTCGCGCACAAAAATCGGCCCCTGCTGGCGATAGGGCGTCTCGGCCGGCTGATGCGGGAAGCTTAGCAAAATCACGTTTTCGCCGATCGCTGCATCGTCAAGGCTGATGCGGCACGGCGCGGCGTGCGCCTGCTCAACCTTGATGCGCCGTGCGCCGCGCGCTGCGAGCGCCGCATCATCGAGCGCGTGCAAAGGCTGAAAGGGCGCAGGCTCAAGCCCGGCGATGCGAAAGTGCATGACGTTTTCTCCGTTCGCGGCCACCATGGCGCAGCGCCGGCGCCCGTGCTGGCCGTTTCCGGACTTGCCGATGCGCCTCAACCAGATCACCGCCCCCGCCCACGATCTTGCGGCCTCGATCGCGTTCTATGAAACGCTCGGCCTCATCCTGATCGTGCGCAGCGATCATTATGCGCGGTTTGAATGCCCGCGCGGGGAAGCGACGTTTTCGCTTCACCGCGTTGATGGGCCGATCCCGCAGGCGAACGGCGTGCAGATCTATTTCGAGACGCTCGATGTCGCCGAAGAGGTCGCGCGCTTAAAACAGGCGGGGCTCGCCTTCGAGGCAGAGGCGCAAGATCAGCGCTGGCTCTGGCGCGAGGCGTGGCTGCGCGATCCGGCCGGCAATCGCATCGGGCTGTATCATGCGGGCGAGAACCGCCGCATGCCGCCCTGGCGCGTGGGCGTGCCCGAAACGCCGGCGCACTTTCACCTCGTGATCCGCGACGGCGCCGCCTGGACAATCGCCAAACTGCGCGAAGGCCAAGATTGGCGCGCGCTGCAGGATGAATATGCCGATTTCAAAACCTCGCTCGGCCCTTACGATCTGCACGCGCTGCTCACCATCATGGAGATCGAATGGCCCGACCTGCGCGCCCGCCAGCATGACGCCATCACCGCCTTTGCAAGCAGCGCTGAAGCCCGCTTGGTTTTCTAGACACGATAGCTTGCATCAGGGCCGCTTCTTCGCTTCAAAGCGGCCATGCAGAGTTTGATTGACGGATACCGCACCTACCGCAGCCAGCGCTGGCCCGAATTGCAGGCGCTGCACAAGCGCCTCTCCGAGCGCGGCCAATCGCCGAAAACCTTGGTGATCGCCTGCGCCGACAGCCGGGTCGATCCGGCCACCATTTTCAATTGCGGGCCGGGCGAATTGTTCGTGGTGCGCAATGTCGCCAATCTCGCCCCGCCGTGCGAGCACGGGCCCGTGGGCCTGCACGGGGTCAGTGCGGCGATTGAGTTCGCCGTCACCCAGCTCAAAGTGGAGACCATCCTGGTGCTCGGGCACGCCCAATGCGGCGGTGTCTCGGCCGCCCTGCAGCAGCGGCCGCGCGATCCAAACTCGTTCTTGGATTCCTGGATCAGCCTGCTCGACCCCGCCAAGGCGCGGATCCAGGGCCATCACGGCTCAGCGCAAACCGCGCTCGAATATGAATCCATCCGCGTGACGCTCGAAAATTTGCGCACCTTCCCGTTCGTGGAAGACGCGATCGCCAAGGGCGCGCTGGAGCTTGCGGGCGCGCGCTATGGGGTGGCTGACGGGGGCCTTGAAGTACTTAACGGCAAAACTGGGGCGTTCGAGCCAGTTCTTTGATGCGAATTCATCGCGTTTGACGCGATCGGGCGTGTTGCAGCGCGCACTTCCGTGCTAGAGCCTCATTGAGCGCGGGGGACTGGGTGGCGTGGGAGACGTCATGGCGGACGTACTCATAGTCTGTGTGCGTGAAGATGAGCCGCGCGCGAAGGCGCTGGCTGATATGTTCGAGGCCGCCGGGTTTTCCATTGGCGGCGCGCCTGGCAACGACGCCGCGCTCCGCTCCAGCGGCGCAGGCGTTGTCGTCTGGTCGCAAGCCTCAATCCGCTCACGCCCGTTTCTCGATGCGGCCCAGCGCGTGATCAACGCGAACAAAGCTGTCGTCGCCAGCCTGATTGAGCCGCCGCCGCCGGAAAGCGTGGGCAACGCGCCCGCGTTTGATCTGTCGCGCTGGACGGG
>DAORMO010000145.1:7834-8112 GCA_035440585.1 Terricaulis sp. | reverse complement strand
AGCCTTGGCTGCCCGCCGCGATCGAGCGCGCGCTGCGTGAGGGCGGCGAGGCCAAGCCGCCGCCGCGCGCAGAGATGCTGGCCTCTTTGCTGGCGCTCTATGAGGATTCGCTGGCGTTTTACGATGAAGGCCTTGGCCTGCGCATCGCCCGCAAACACATCGCCTGGACCATCGACGCCGAGCTCGGCCCCGCCGCGCGCGAAACCCGCAAAGCCATCTGCACCTTAACCGACCCGGCCCAAGTACGCGCCGCGCTGGAAACGCTGTTTGACGAAGCT
>DAORMO010000145.1:685-7818 GCA_035440585.1 Terricaulis sp. | reverse complement strand
CGGCGTGAGGCTGGAGCGGGCGAGGGGAATCGAACCCCTGACATTCAGCTTGGGAAATTGGCGCGGGCCGGGTGTTTCCAAGTATATCCGCGCAACACGCGACGGAATCGGCGCCTTACGTTTCAATAGCATGCGCGGGGCGCGCAACACGGCTTGGCGCAATACTTTGCCTATGCACGGCGCGCTTGGCGATATGCATGCTTAACCCGCTGTTCGGGGTTGGCCCCCTATTTTCCGAATCCTACCCCCGGAGCCGCGCGGGGGCCTTATCCCTCATAGGGTTTCGGGGCGAGGGTGCGCCAACACCCCCGCCCGCGCCGGCCGAAGCCCGCACATCGGGGATAAGCCGATGCAAGATCATCGTAACAGCAATGCTGCGGCCGGGAAGCCGTGGCTTATGGAATCAGTCGCCGGGGGCGCGGTGCTGCTTTCCGCTGGCCTCGCCGCCGTGGGCGTTGCCGGCATTGTGGGCGTGGCCTCACCGCTCGCCATCGCCGGAACGGGCGTGCTTATCGCCGGCACGCTGCTGACAGAGATCGCCGCCTCACGCTTGCCCGTCCACGCCGAAGCGCGGGCCAGCGAAGGCAACCGCGCCAAGGCGGGCATGGTGGGGCTGGGCTTCCTGGCCCTCACCGGTTGGAACGTCACCGCCGGCCATATGGGCATGGTGGCGATCAATGACGCAGGCGTGGCGGATAAGCGCGCGCCAATCGAGCGGCTGGCCTTGGAGGCGGAAGCCGCCAGGATCACCGCAGAGGAGGCGCTGGCGGCGTTTGACGCCCGAACCGAGCGCCAGGCCGAAGTGATGGCGAGCGGCCTGCGTGGGGCGTTTGAGGGCGGCTACATCACCTCCGGCACGCGGGCGCTCAACAGCGCAAGCTCAGAGCGTGAAGCCCAGCGCGCGCCATTGGCGCAAGAGGTGGCGAGCACGCGCGCCGCCGATCGGCAAGCGCAGGCTCAGCTCTCGGCAGCGCCCACTGGGCGGCCCGATTATGAGCTGTGGCTTTTCGCCGGAATCCTTGAGCTGCTGAAAGGCGCGCTGGTTTGGTTTGCCGCAGCGAGCGCAAACGGAAAGCGCGGCGGCGGGCGCATGCTGCGCGCGGATATGAGTGTGGGGGAAATGCGAGCGCTGATCATGGCGCGCGTGATGAAGCTTCGCGCGGAATTGTCGGCTGAGGATTTAGCCGAAGTGGGCTCGCTGGGGGGAACGCTGCAGGGCGTGGCGCGCCATGAGACGGCGCGGCGGAAGCGCGGTGCGTTAACACCTGCGGTGCGCATGAGCTGCGCAGGCCTTGCGTAAAGCGTTAAGAGATCGCGGGCCCGAAAATGCCGGGCCGCTGCGTAGGAATGCGTAGCGAAAAAGGGGGCGGGTTTAACACTTGGGGCAGATACGCGAAGGGCGGGCCCGTTAAGACCCGCCCCTCGCTTCCCCGCTGCCCCACGAAGCGCTTACGGCGCCTCGGGTTCCGTGGTTGCGTCGCCCGCCACGGGCTCCTCAACCGGCGCGTCAACAGCCGGCGCTTCCTCAACCGGCGGCGCTTCGGCCACAGGCTCCTCAGCGACCGGCTCGCTTTCGGCAGGCGTCTCCGCTGCCGGAGCTTCCGCTTCCGGTTCGGCCGGCGCATCCGCGCCGCCTTCGACCAGCGCATCAACGGCGCCGTTCGTGGCGTCGATCACTTGATCGAGGTTCGTTTGCGCCGCGTCGAGTTGGTCGGCGAGGGCGTTCAGCGCGTCGGCGTCCACCGGCGAGCCAGCGGCGATTTGCGCTTGCAGCGTGGCGATGGTGGCGCGCGCTGCGCTGAGCTCCTCCTGAAGCGCAGCTTCGGAGGCGCGCTTAGCAGTGATGCGCTCGGCGGCGCGGTTCATCGCATTGGCCGCCTCAGCGACCTCCTGCGTCAAACGGTTCGTAGGCATTCTCAATTCTCCATAGCTTGGATTAGCGCCGCCTCAGGGGGAGGAGGGGTCCGACGCGCGCCCTGAGGCGGCAAACGCCCGCGCGCGGAGACTGTGGGCGGCTCTGGCTATTTCGTGGGCCAGGCCTTGCCCTTGGCGCTGTGGACGTTCTCGCCCTTCTTGGTGCGCCTAAACGTGGTTAGGCCCCGCGCCTTGAGCGCTGCGAGCGCTTTGGACGTGGCCTGTGCGGTTGCGCCGCTGCGGCGCGCCACCGCGTCAGCCGTGGCGGGGCCATGCTTGTGCAGGGCTTCCCACACGCGCTGCGTCAGCGGCTTGGCTGGCGGCTTCTTTTGACGCGGCGGCTTGGCCGGCGTCGCTTCTGTGGTAGGCATCGGTTCGTGCTCCTCTTCTGCGTAATAGGGGGCGGGGTGTGGCGGTGGCGGCGCGGGTGTCTCGCTTGGCGATGGGCGCCGCCCGATCGCGAATCCCATCACCGAGCGGGTGAATGCGAGCGCTAGCTTGATCATCATCCACCTCACTGCGGGGCTTGCGCGTCATCACAGAGCGCCCTCCACGCATTGTTGTGCTCATGGATTTGCGCGAGCGTTTCGTCTGTGTCGCCATCGGCCCAAGTGATGGGCGTGAAGCTGGCGCAGGCGACAGCGTTAACGTCCACCGCTTCAGCCGGCTTCGCCATCAGGCTTTCGGCGAAACTCGTCAGGCTTGCGCAGCCGCTCAGGATCAACGGCAAGCTCATCACGCACGCGATCGCGTGCAGCTTCTGCTTTCTCAATCGATGCATTGATGCGCTCCCGCGCTGCGTTCAAGGCTGCCCGCTCGGCCTCGGACTTGAGCTTCTCGCGCTCCACCCATCGGGCGAAATCCCCGGCGAGTTGGAGCGCGAGAAGCGCGAGCTTGAGCCAATCCATGGCTTACGGTTGCGAGCCGGGGATAAGCGCCTCAACCGGGGGCAGGGGCGCGGCGATGCCGGCGTCCGCTTCAAGGTTGAGGCGGGCGATGATGCGCTCGCGCAGCGGGCCAAGGCCGCCATACTTCGCCACCAATTCAGGCGCGGCGCGCATCGCGTATTCGGCGGCGCGTTCAAGCACCTGATTGCCAACCTTGAGCGAGAGCGTCTGATCACGCACCGCGCCTTGCGTGACGTTGATGCCGTACAGCACCGCCTTTTCGAGCAGCTCATTCATGGAGCCTTGGCCCATTGCGCGCGCGATCGCATCGACCATGCTGACGATGTTGGCCGGCAGGCGGCGGACCATCCAAAGCACGGCGGCAAAGATCACCGCGAAGGCGGCGCCAATCAGATCCGAAAGCCATTGGCCCCACGGCACCGTGACTTCGCCATTAGTGGGCGTGGCGGTGAGTTGGGCGTAGCTGACCGGCGCGCCCATCGCGGCCGCTGCGGCGTTTTCATCGGCGCTTTGCTGATCAAGCGCGCCATAGACGCTCTGCGCCTGAGCGGCGCCGGCGAGCGAAAGCGGGGCCAGCATGCACGCGCACGCAAGCACCCCAGCCGCGAATGCGGCAAGGATCTTCTTCATTCAATTTTTCTCCTAGATGTGCGCCTACCCGGCGCGGGGGTCAGTTGGCCCGGCTAAGCTTGGCCCTGATTTCTTCCAGCAACGCGATCTCGCGCGCGCTGCGGGTGTCGATCTCGCGCAAAATGCGCGCTTCGGTTTCTGCGACGGTGGCCTTCACGTCGGCCGCACGCGCGAAGTGCTCGGCCGCATAGAGCTTGTGCTCCGCTAGCGCGTCCTCGGCCTCGTCAGCGCGGCGACGTGTGGCGGCGATCTCGTCTTTCAAAGCCTTGATCTCCTCGCGCTCGACAATTCGCAGCCAGCCAAGCACGGCCAGGAACACCGTGAGCAGCGAAACCCACGCCTGTTGAAAGCTGAAATCCAATGCACGGTTCCTCTCAATGTCGTCTGGGCCGCCGGTTAGGCGATCGGCGGGATGTATTCGACGGTCAGCGTGGCTGTGAAATTCTGGACGTCGTTTGATCCGCTCGTGCGCCACACGCGCAGCACAAGATCGCGCGCGCCTGCGGTGTTCACATCGCCATCACGATTGAGCCCGTTGTTGAACATCACGTCGTAAACAAACGGCGGCGAGTGCTCGACCACAAACGAGCCGGGCCCGCCGGTGACAACTGCAACGCCAGCCGCCGCCGCCCCGCCGTTCGATGTTTCCCGCACATCCCATGCGCCGGTGAAGGTGTCGCCGCTGGTGATTGCGGTTTCACTCGGCTGCGAAAGCCCGCGCACGCTGATGCGATAGCGGCCGCCAGCAGCAACGGCGGGGAGGGCGACGCGCGCCGCATCGATCGCGGTGGCGCCGGTTGTGTTGTTGTCATCCTGCGTCGAGGATTTCACGCCGCCCACCGAACCGGAGGGCGCGATGTTCACCGTCACCGGCACTTCCGTTTCATCAAGCAGAACGCTCGTGCCGCCGGCCTGATACATGCGGCAGCGGATGATCTTTACATCAGCGCCAGGCGTGTGCGTGCGCGAGGCTTCATTCGATGCCGAGGTGTAGACGTCTGAGAAGCTCGTCCCGTCCGTGGATTCGGCGATGATGAAGCGGCCCGCATAGTTTGCGGGCGCCGCTGCGCCCGTCGCGCTCTTGGCTGTGAAGGTGATCGTGGCTGGCGTGTAGGCCGTACCGTTGAAGGTCAGCGCCGCCGCGCTGCTTAGCAGCCAGTAGGAGGTAGAGTCAGCGCCAGGATCGCCATCTTCACCGTCGATGCCGTTCACCCCAGCCTTGCTCTTGCTGATGGAATAGACCTGCTCAACCGTCTGGCCTTTGTAGGTCGCAACAAGGATGGCCTCACCGGCATCGCTGCTTAGCGCGCTGACCGAATAGAGCCCGGTCTTGCGATCGATGCTGATGGCAAGCCCGCCCGTTGGCGCGCCGTTGCTGGACACGGTGACGTTGGCGTTGCCAGCACCCCAGCCTTCAACGCTGCTGCTGAAATCCCAGCGGATGCCGACATTGCCGGCGGCGTCCACGATCTCGACCCAATCTACCTCCCAAGTGGATGGGTGGGTGTATGATGGATCGATGCGCAAGCGCGTGATCGTGTTGGTGATCCAATCGGTGCCACCCGTAGTTAGCGCCGACATATCCCATTCGGCGATAACCCATTCATTGAGCGCCAGACCAGCAGGGGCGGTGCTGGTTTTTCGATAGTCGCTATGCTCGCCATGCCCCGATGTCTGGTAAAAACATGTGCCGCCCCAGGTTGGGGCGCCACTCGTGTAACGCAGCCGCGCGCGCACGATGAAAAAGCGCGAGCCGGCAATGCTCATCGTCGGGCCGCGCTGATACCAACTCGCCGCCACAGACGTGAGCACCATCGCGCCCTTGGTCGAATAGATCGGGCCATCGCCAGCGGCCGGGCTGTGGACAACATACGCATGGTTGGCGGTGAAGCCTTCGACGCCGCTTTCAAAATTCCATTCCGCGCCAACGACGCCCGTAGACGACACGACGCGAACCCAATCCACTTCCCACAGATCACCAACAGCGCCATTGTTGGTCAGGTCGATCCTGATCCTAGTTGGATTTTCGCCGGCCCAGTTTGGCCGTGTCACCGTCCACTCGACTTCCACCCACTTCCCAAGCTCCAGCCCAGGGTTTGCCGCTATGGTCGATCCATTAGTCGCTTCGCTCGCGGTGGCGGCGGTGATAAAATACAGCGCGCCATCCCAGGTCAAATTCCCTGCGCGAACCGGGCGGAAGCGAGCGCGCACGCGATTGAATGTCGTCCCGTTGATCGATAGTCCGCTCGGCGTGCGGAAATAAAGATCGTTGTTGAACATCTGCAACGCGATCGCGTTCGGCAGGCCAGCCGTTACATCTTGCCCACCATCGAACACAGCGAAGCGCCCGCCAGCCGTGCTGTATGACCCGCCGCTGCCGTCGCTGGCGGTTGGCACGACATGCGCGGCATTGGTGAGCACGCCGCCAAGCGCGTTCGCCCCATCTGTCACCACAGAGAGCAATTCTTCATCGAGCAGGGTGGACGTGCCGCCCGCGAGATAGAAGCGCACGCGCAGCGCCACCGTGCCCGCTGGGATGGTGTAGGGGTAGCTGCTCTCATTGCTCGCTGAGGTGTAGACGTTGGTGAAGTCAACGCCGTTGGTGGAGCGTGCGATGATGAAGCGCCCGGCATAGGCGGCAGGCGCCGCCGCGCCCAACGGCAAGGCGACGGTCTTGACGATGTCGCGCCCCTCCAGCGTGGTGCCGGCGATCACCATCACGACCCGCTCGCCGTCGCCCGCCCGGCCGGCCACCTCGAACAGCTGCGAGGCCGGCGCCGCGCGGTGTTCGGGGCCGACGAAGTCCATGAAGCCGTCGGGCCGGAACAGCAGCATCACCGCGAGCGCCAGCAGCGCGAACTCCCAGGCCGCCAGTCGCACGCGCAGCCAGTTCATGGTCAGCGCGGTGAACAGCAGCATGGCCAGCGTGCTGGCCAGCACCACCACCACCAGGTCCGGTCCGCCGGTCACGTCGACCAGCAGCAGCGTCGGGTTGAAGATCCAGATGAACGGCAGGATCACCGTGCGCAGCGCGTAGACGCTGCCCTGGATGCCGGTCCGGATGGCGTCCTCGCCGCTGATCGCCGCCGCCGCGAAGGTGGCCAGGCCCACCGGCGGCGTGATGTCGCCCATGATCCCGTAGTAGAAGACGAACAGGTGCACCGCGATCAGCGGGATGATGAGCCCGCTCTGCGCGCCGAGCTCGACCACCACCGGCGCCATCAGCGTGGCCACCAGCACGTAGTTGGCCGTCGTCGGCACGCCCAGGCCCAGCACCAGGCAGACGAAGGCGATGAACAGCAGCATCACGATGACGTTGCCCTGGCTGACGAACTCGACGAACTCGGTCATGCGCAGGCCCAGCCCGGTCAGCGTGATGCCGCCGACGATGATGCCGGCGGTGGCGGTGGCGACGCCGATGCCGGTCATGTTGCGGCTGCCGTCGATGAGGCCGCCGACCACCTCGTCCAGGCCTTGCCGCCACGCCGTGCCCAGCGGCTGGCGGCGCAGCAGCCGGATCGCCGGCCGCTGCGTGAGCATCAGCGCCAGCAGCACCACGATGGCCCAGAAGGCCGACAGCGCGGGCGACAGCTCGCGCACCATCAGGCACCAGATCAGCGTGCCTATGGGCAGCAGGAAGTGCAGCCCGGCGCGCACCGTGGGCCAGGTCTCGAGCGCCTG
>DAORMO010000145.1:0-669 GCA_035440585.1 Terricaulis sp. | reverse complement strand
GTCCTCCGGCAGGTCGGGGCAGGCCGCCGCCTGCTGCAGTGCCACCGCGTACAGGGCCGTCACCACCACGGCCGTCACCCAGGGTGCGGCGGCGCCCAGCGCGGCGTCGACGAAGCTCAGCAGGTAGTACAGCAGGCCGACGACCAGCACCGAGCCGCTCAGGCCCAGGCCGAAGCGCAGCAGCTTGTCCTGCAGCGGCCGTGGGGCACGCGCCACGATGGGCTGCATGCCCAGCTTGAGCGCCTCCAGGTGCACGATGTAGAGCAGCCCGATGTAGCTCAGCGTGGCCGGCAGGATGGCGTGCTTGACGATCTCGGCGTAGCTGATGCCGACGTACTCGACCATCAGGAAGGCAGCCGCGCCCATCACCGGCGGCATGATCTGGCCGTTGACCGAGCTCATGGTCTCGATCGCGCCGGCCTTGACGCCGCCGTAGCCGGCCTTCTTCATCAGCGGGATGGTGAAGATGCCGCCGCTGACCACGTTGCTGACCGAGCTGCCGCTGATCATGCCGTTGAGCGCCGAGCTGACCACCGCCACCTTGGCCGGACCGCCTCGCAGGTGCCCGAGCGCCGCGAAGCTGACCTGCATCATGTAGTTGCCGCCACCGGCGCGGTCCAGCAGCGAGCCGAACAGCACGTAGACGAAGATCGCGCCGGTGCTCACGCC
>DAORMO010000144.1:0-8163 GCA_035440585.1 Terricaulis sp. | reverse complement strand
AGCACTCCCTTCACACGGGAGGGGTCACAGGTTCAATCCCTGTCGCGCCCACCATCGGCGGTAAACAGCTCCGCATTATTTCTTTGTCTCGACATGGCCGCCAAAGCCAAGGCGCATGGCTGAAAGCAGCTTGTTGCTGAACGCTTGCGGCTGGCGCGAGCGGAAGCGCGCGAACAGCGCAGCGGCCACGTTTTCTTCGATCGCCGCCTCAAGCGTCCAACGGCCCTCGCCGCTATCGGCGACAGAGCCGCTGAACGCGGCGAGATCGCCATCCTTCGCCAGCGCAGAGGCGGTGATGTCGAGCAGCCATGAGGTGATGACGCTGCCGCGCCGCCAGACCTCGGCGATGTCGGCAAGATCGAGATCGTAGCGTTCGTCTTCCGGCAAATGCGCTGCGCTGCGGCCTTCGAGAATGGCGAAGCCTTCGGCGTAAGCGGCCATCATGCCGTACTCGATGCCGTTATGGATCATCTTCACGAAATGCCCTGCGCCGCTGGGCCCTGCGTGGAAATAGCCTTGCTCGACGCTTGCGTCAGTTGAAGCGCCGCGTTCGGTGCGGGCGATCGCGCCGATGCCAGGCGCCAGCGTGGCGAAGATCGGATCGAGCCGCTCATAGGCGGCCTTATCGCCGCCCACCATGAGGCAGAAGCCGCGCGCCTGGCCCCAGACGCCGCCCGATGTGCCGACATCGAGATAGGCGATCTCTTTCTCGGCCAGCGTTTTGGCGCGGCGGATATCGTCGCGATAATACGTGTTGCCGCCATCGATGATAACGTCGCCCGGAGAGAGCAGCGCCCCAAGACGGGCGATGGTGTCTTCCGTGGGCGCGCCCGCCGGCAGCATCACCCAAACCGCGCGCGGCGCGGCAAGCGCCGCCACCAGGGCTTCAAGGCTATCTGCGCCGGTTGCGCCGTCTTGGGTCAAAGCGGCGATGTTGGCGGCGCTGACGTCATACACAACGCATTTGTGCCCGCCCGCCATCAGCCGGCGCGAAATGCCCGCGCCCATGCGGCCAAGTCCGATCACGCCAATCTGCATCGCAGCCTCCGTTGTTCGTCGTCGGCGCGCCCAAGCACGCGGGGTTATTCGTCGATCGGCACGTCGTTTTTCTCCACCCGATCCCGGTAGAGCGCGGCGCGCACGAGCAGGATGAGCGTCACTGGCGTGGTGATGGTGGCGAACGCGCCGATGAGGATTTCATGCAGGATCGGGCGCGTCTCGAGCACCGAGAAGCAGATCATGGAGCCAATCAGGATGAGGCCCGTGCCAATCGTGGCCCCCAAGGTTGGCGCGTGCACGCGCTCATAAAAGCTCTTAAAGCGCAGCAGCCCAATCGCGCCGATCAGCGTGATCGCCGCGCCGCCCAGCATGCACAGCGACACCAGAATGGCCGCCCAGAGCGGGAGATCCGTCTCAGGCGTCATTCGATCACTTCCCCGCGCATCAGGAATTTAGAGAGCGCCACGGTGGCGCCAAAGCCCGCGAGCGCGATCACCAGCGCAGCTTCAAAATAAACCGCGCTGCCGGTGCGCACGCCGAACGTCAAAATCATCAGCATGGCCGAGACATTGAGCGTATCGAGCCCCAGCACGCGATCTTGCGCGCGCGGGCCAATCAGCATGCGGATCACCGCAAGCCCGATGGCGCCCGCGATCATCACTTGGGCCGCCAGCAGCGACCAGTGCAGGATGAGGGCGCTGCTCATTCAAATATCTCCATCAAGCGGCGTTCATACCGATCCTTGATCAGCGTCACCCAATATTCAGGCTCAACCAAATCGAGCACGTGCAGCAGCATAACCTTGCGGCGTGAATCATACTGAACCCAAAGCGTGCCGGGCGTGCTGGTGAGCATCACCGCAAGGATGGCGAGGCCGTTTTGATCTGTCATGTTCAGCGGGATCTGAACAAACCCCGAAACACGCTCGCGCCGCCGCCCCGCAAGGATGATCGCGCCCACCGCCAAATTGGAGCGCGTGATGTCAAACAGCACAATGCCGAGCAGGCTGAAGATCGAGCCGAGATTGCGCACCGCCACGCGCGGCCGCTCCAGCGCCGCGTAAATCAGCGGCGCTTGGAAGGCGAGCAGCACCCCGCTCGCCAAGACGGCGGCTGAAACCGAATTGTTGAGCAAGATCCAGATCGCCAGCAAAGCCAGCGACATGAGCGGATAGGGCAAAAGCCGCTTCATCGCTCACGCTCCGCGATGGGGGCGATGGAGGGCTCAGTGCTGCGCACCGCCTGGATGTAATCGCCGGGCGAGTGCAGCCATGCGGCGGTGGCGGCGAGATAGCGCGTGGCCGGCCCGCCAAACACTGTCAGCAACAAGCACACCGTCAAAAGCGCCCCGATCGCCGCGCCCTCGGGCGCGCGCATCTGCGGCGGCGAAAGCGTCGAGGCCCAGAACACCTCAATGCCGATGCGCGTCAGCGCCAAAAGCGTGGCGAGGCTTGAGAAGGTCAGCGCGCCGATCAGCACCCAGGTGCTGAAGGGCGCGTTGCCGGTTTCTGGCATCAGCCCGGCGATGATGGCGAACTTGCCGATGAACGTGGGCAAGGGCGGCATAGCCGCCAGCAGCAGCGTCGAGAGCAGGAACGCCCCGCTCAACAGGCCGATCGTGGCCGGGATGAGGAAGCGCACCTCTTGGGCGTCATCGTCATAAGGATCGCGGTATTCGTCATCGAACACCGCTTCTGTTTCTGCAGGCGCGGTGGTGCCGCGCGCGCGGTTGATCAGCTCGATCAGCAGGAAGAAGGCGCTGGCCGCCAAGGTGGAGGCGATGAGGTAAAACAATGCGCCCGGCAGCGCCCGCTCAGCGCCCGCGCCAATCACCGCCAGCAGCGTGCCCGATGACATCAGCACGCAAAAGCCGGCGATGCGCGACATCGAGGTGGTGGCGAACGCGCCGACGGCGCCGAACAGAATGGTCGCCACCCCGCCGATCAGCAGCCAGGGCCCGCCGAACCCGGCCGAAGCCTCCGCTTCAGGCCCAAACATCAGCATCGAAAGCCGCAGCACCACGTAGACGCCGAGCTTGGTCATGATGGCGAACATCGCCGCAGCAGGCGCGCTCGCGGCCGAATAGGCCGGCGGCAGCCAGAAGCCAAGCGGCCACATGCCGGCCTTCACCAGAAAGGCGACGCCAAGCAGCGCGCAGCCCGCTTCAAGCAGCGCGCGATTTTCCGCCGGCACGTTGGGGATGGCGGTGGCGATGTCGGCCATGTTGAGCGTGCCGGTCACGCCGTAGATCATGGCCACGCCGATCAGAAACAGCGATGAGGCCGCCAAATTGATGGCGATGTAATGCACGCCCGCTTTGACCCGCGGCACGCCAGTGCCGTGCAGCAAAAGCCCGTAAGAGGCCGCAAGCAGCACCTCAAAGAATACAAAGAGGTTGAACACATCCCCGGTGAGAAACGCGCCGTTCAGCCCCATCATCAGCAGCAGGAAGAGCGCATGAAAGCGCGGCCCGGCATGATCCCAGCGCGCGAAGGAGAATGTCAGCGCCGCCACCGCAAGCGTGCTCGTCAGCGCCAGCATCAGCGCCGAAAGCCGGTCCGAAACCAGCACGATGGCGAAGGGCGCAGGCCAATCGCCGAGCCGATAGACATGCGCTTCGCCAAATTGCGCGTCCGAGGCTGTGGATGAAGCCCACAGCAACCCAAGCGATGTCGCCGCCACCAACAGCACAGTGCTGAGCGTAATGTGCCGGCGCCATTTATCCGCGGTGACAAGCGTGAGCGCCGCGCCAATCAGCGGCGCAACGATCGGCAAGATGATGAAATGCTCAAGCAGGTTCATGCGTCAGGCTCCGCGCCTTCGACATGGTCGGTGCCGGTGAGGCCGCGCGCGGCCAGGAGCACGACAAGAAAGAGAGCCGTCATTGCGAAACTGATGACGATGGCGGTCAGCACCAGCGCTTGCGGCAGCGGGTCCGCGTACTGGCTGGGATCAACCGGCACGCCTTTTTCCAGCACAGGCGGCGCGCCGATGCGCAGGCGGCCCATCGCGAAGATGAACAGATTGACGGCGTAGGCGATCAGCGAAAGCCCGATAATCACCTGGAAGGTGCGCGGCCGCAGCAAGAGCCACACGCCCGAGGCGAACAGAACGCCGATGCCAATGGCGAGAACGATTTCCATCAGCGTGTCGCCTCCGCGTCTGGCGCCGGCGCTTGCGGATCAGGCGCGGGCGCGGCGTCGGTATCGACCTCTTCATCATCGGGCTTGCGCTCGATCACGCGCGGGGTGCGGATCGATTGGTGCGCCAGCGCGATCAGCATCAGCACGGTCGCGCCCACCACCAGCATCATCACGCCAAGGTCAAACAAAAGCGCGCTCGCGATCGGGATGCGGCCAAGGATCGGAATGTCCGCGTATTGGAAATAGGAGGTGAGGAACGGCGCGTTGAAGAACCAGGCGCCAAGGCCCGTCAGCGCGGCCACGAGCAGCCCAAGCCCGATCCACAGCACCGGCAGCACCCGCAGCCGCGCCTCCACCCAGCGCGCGCCGGAGGCCATGTATTGCAAGATAATGGCGATCGAAAGCGCCACCCCGGCCGCGAAGCCGCCGCCCGGTTCGTCATGCCCGCGCAGGAAGAGATAAATCCCAAACACCAGGATCACGGGGAACAGCCACTGGATCAAAACCCGCGGAATGGCGAGGTAATCGTGCAGCGTCTCGCCTTCTTCGCGGTGCTCGATGCGCTGATCGGCGGCGCGCTGGCGGATCTGCTGCGCCGGCGCGTTTAAGCTATCGGCCGCAGGCCGGAAGCGGCGCAACAGCGCAAACACCGTGAGCGCCACAACGCCCAGCACGGTGATTTCACCGAACGTATCGAACGCGCGGAAATCCACCAGCAACACGTTCACAACATTGCGCCCGCCCGCATCCGCATAGGAGCGCTCAAGGAAGAAGGTCGAAATCGTTTCGCCAAGCGGGCGCGTCATCACCGCGAAGGCCAAGAACGCAGCGCCAAGCCCTGCGCCGATCGCGAGCCCAAGATCAAGCCCGCGCCGTGCATAGGCGCGCACGCGTGAGGCTTTGGAATACTGCTTCATCTCCACGCGCCGCTGCGGCAGCCAGCGCAAGCCGAGCAGCAGCAGCACAACGGTGACGATCTCCACCAGCATTTGCGTCAGCGCCAAATCGGGCGCGGAGAGCCACACGAAGGTAAGGCAGCTCACCATCCCGGCCCCGCCCATCAGGATGAGCGCCACCAGCCGGTGATATTTCGCCTGCACGGCGGCGCCAATGGCGCACGCCGCGCCAAGCACCCAAAGCATCGCAAACGCCGGATCGATCGGCGTCAACGTCAGCTCCGTCCAGCCCAGCGTTTGGGCCAGAAAGACGATGCCGCCGCCCAGCAATGCTGTGGCCACGAGCGCGCGCAACTGCACCTGCAGCCGGCGCACGCCCAAGGTTTGCTCCAGCGCATTGGCGCCGCCGCGCAATGCGGCCAGCGTCGCATCAAACGTGCGCCGCGCTTGAAAGCGGCTCATGAAGGGCGGCGCACCGCGCGGATTGGTATTGATGCGGTCGCGGAAGATCGCATAGAGCGCAACGCCCGCGATCAGCGCGATCATGCTCATCACTAGCGGCGCGTTGAAGCCATGCCAGATCGCCAAGCTATAATAAGGCTTGTTTTCGCCCAGCACTGACGTCACGGCGGCGGAGAGGAACGGGCCAATGGTTTGTCCCGGAATAATGCCGACAAGCAGGCAAAGCGCCACCAGCAGCGTCACCGGCAGCCACATCCAAAATGTGGGCTCGTGCGGCTGCTGCGGCAGATCCGTCGGCGGCGGCCCAAAGAAGCTCTGATGGATGAAGCGCAGCGAATACAGCACCGCGAACGTGGAGGCGAGCGTCGCCAGCGCCGGCAGGCCGTAATTGGTGTGCGCGCCCACGCTCGCGTTCAGCGCCTCAGCCAAGAACATTTCCTTGGAGAGAAAGCCGTTCAGCAGCGGCACGCCCGCCATCGCCGCCGCGGCGATGATCGCCAGCGTGCCGGTGATCGGCATGTAGCGGTAGAGCCCTGAAAGCTTGCGCAGATCGCGCGTGCCGGTTTCGTGGTCGATAATGCCGGCCGCCATGAACAGCGAGGCCTTGAACGTGGCGTGATTGAGCGTGTGGAAAATCGCCGCCACTGCCGCCAGCGGGCTGCCAAGCCCAAGCAGCAGCGTGATGAGCCCCAGATGGCTCAGCGTCGAATAGGCCAAAACGCCTTTCAAATCGTGCTGGAAGATCGCCGCGAAGGCGCCGATCAGCAGCGTGGCCATGCCCGCCCCGCCCACCAGCACATACCAGGCGTCCGTGCCCGACATCACAGGCCACAGCAGCGTCATCAGATAGATGCCGGCCTTCACCATCGCGGCTGAGTGGAGATAGGCGCTCACCGGCGTGGGCGCGGCCATGGCGTGCGGCAGCCAGAAATGGAACGGAAACTGCGCGCTCTTGGTGAAGGCGCCGATCAGCACCAGCACAAGCGCGGGCAGATAGAGCGCATGCTCGCGGATCAGATTGCCCGAAGCCAGCACCACGTCGATGTCATAGCTGCCGACGATGTGGCCGATCACCAGCATGCCCGCCAGCATGCACAGCCCGCCCGTGGCCGTGACGGTCAACGCCATGCGCGCGCCGTCTCGTGCGTTGGCGTTGTTGTTCCAATAGCCGATCAGCAGGAACGACCAGAGGCTCGTCAGCTCCCAGAACATGACGAGCTGGATGAGATCGCCCGACATGATAATGCCGAGCATCGCCCCCATGAACGCCAGCAGATACGTGAAGAAGCGCGGCACCGGATCTTCGGGCGACATATAATAGCGCGCGTAGAGCACGACCATCGCGCCAATGCCGAGCACCAGCGCGGCGAACACCCATGAAAGCCCATTGAGCCGAAACACGAGGTCGAGCCCGAACGTGGTCAGCCACGGGATGTCGAGCCGCGCGCCCGCGCCTGTCGTTGAGGCTTCATAAAGCGCGGCCAGGCAGGCGCAGCCGGCAAGCGCGATCACAGTGGCCAAGGAGGCGGCGGCGTTGCGCGCGCGCGTGGGCAAGAACGCAGCAATGATCGCGCCCGCGAAGGGCAGCATGATCATAATCAGCAAAAGCGCGTCCGTGCTCATCGGGCCCCCGCGCCTGCGTGAAGGGGCTTCATCAATGCGTCACAGGCGGGATGATGGTCTTGGCAGGCCAGTGGCGATCCTTTGGCAGATGCGCGCGCGCGAATCAGTTGCATGGGAAGCCGAGCAGCAGCGACCGCGCCGTTAAGGCGCAGCGCCGCGTGGCCAGCGACGGGCGCGGCGCGCCGCATCAGAAGCGCGCTGCACAATATTATTAGAGGCGCGCTGCGCGATTGAGCAAGGCGTCATCTTGCGCGTGCGGCGCGGTGTCTTGTCCGCGCAACGCTTGTAGTCGCAATTTGCGTTGAGCGCGCGGCGCGGGGCGTGGAGTTTTCCACACCGTGTTGGCGCGTGTTGATCAGCGCGCGCTGGCGTTGATCTGATCAGATCTGCGCACTCCTGCGCCTGTGAGCAAATTGGGCTGCGGCGTTTTCAACGCCTGGCAATGTGGCCGGTAAGGAGATGCCGCCGGCGGCTAGGGCGGCGCGTGAAAAATCGGGCGGGGAGCCGCCGGATCACTAAATGTCGAAGTGCTTCAATATCTTGCGCCGCAAGGGCGCGGCGCCGCCACGTCAGGGCGCTAACCTCTTCGTGAACGTGAATTGCGCTTCACCCACGCGCTCGCCATATCGCCGCCTCGCTTGGGAGCAATGCTTGAGCGAACTGGCTGGAGCGATCAGGGGGCTGACGCGAAAGCGCGGAGCGTATGTCCGCGTGCATGGTCCCGGGCGATGAGCCTCACCCCGGAACCAATTTGTGCAAGTGGTGGAGCAGGATGGATCACGATTTCTGCAATGTGGATGGCGCGCGGCGCCTCAAACAGCGGATCGAGGAATACTGGCGCGAACGCGGCTATAATGTCGACGTGAAGCTGATCGAGGCTGGCTTTGTTGCGGCGATGCGCTCAGCGCGCACGGATGTCCGCAGCGATATGGTCAACGGCATGCCCACGCGCCGGGACCAGGAGAATGACCGCACGCGCCCTAGCGTGCGCGGCGTGATGGAAGTCGCGTAAGCAAGCCCTGCGGTTGGGGCGCGCCTGGG
>DAORMO010000143.1:6295-8164 GCA_035440585.1 Terricaulis sp. | reverse complement strand
GGCCCGGCCCGCCCGGCCCGGAGGCGGCGGCTAGCACCACAAGCTTGATCGAGGCGTCCTCATCCAGAAGCTTGCGCAGCACGGGCTTGACCTCCCCTTCGCGCAGAACGGGCTCGGCTGTGACGCCGCTTTCAGCCCAGACCTCGGCGGCGAAGCGCTGGGTGAGCGATTCAGCCGCCACGTAAGCCTGGCGGCGGATTTCGTCAGTGATCGAGGCCCAGGGCGCGGGCGCTTCGGGCTCGATCACGCGCAGCATGACAAGCCGCCAGCCCGTGCTTTTGCAGAGCTGGCCCGCGTACAAAAGCGCGTCCGGAAATTCCTCGCTCTCATCGGCGATCACGAGGACGGCGAAGCGATCATCGCTCATGGGCGCGGAGCCTCGCTCATTTGCGCCCCGCCATCAAGCGCGCCAGAGGCCCACGACGTCGCGGACCTCGGCCATGATTGGGGCGGCGACGGCGCGGGCTTTTTCGGCGCCGTCTTTGAGGATGGCGTCGAGGGCTGCGGTGTCGGCCGTGAGGCGGCGCATTTCGGCGGCGATCGGCGAAAGCTTGGCCGAGAGCGCCTCGGCCAGCGCGGGCTTGAACACGCCAAAGCCTTGGCCGCCATATTCGCTAAGCACATCCTCGACGCTGCGCTCCGTCACCGCGGCGAAGATGCCGACGAGGTTTTCGACCTCGGCCCGGCCTGCGAGCCCCTCTTTGCTTTCCGGTACGGGCAGCGGGTCAGTGGTCGCCTTCTTGATCTTGGAGAGGATCGCATCGGCGTCATCGGTGAGATTGATGCGCGTCATATCCGAAGGATCGGATTTGGACATTTTCTTCGCGCCATCGCGCAAGCTCATGATGCGTGCGCCGGGGCCTTGGATCAAAGGCTCGGGCAGCGGGAAGAAGCCCGGCGCTTCATAATCATTGTTGAATTTCTGGGCGATGTCGCGCGAGAGCTCAAGGTGCTGCTTCTGATCTTCACCGACCGGCACGTGCGTGGCCTTGTAGAGCAAAATATCGGCGGCCTGCAGCACCGGATAATCGAACAGGCCCACCGAGCTGCGCTCCGCGTGCTTGCCGGCCTTATCCTTGAACTGCGTCATCCGTTGCAGCCAGCCCATGCGGGCGATGCAATTGAAGATCCAGGCAAGCTCAGTGTGCTCGCGCACCGCTGATTGGATGAAGATGGTGGAGCGTTTGGGATCCACGCCGGCGGCGAGGTAAGCTGCGGCCACCTCGCGGCAGCGATTGGCAAGCTCTTTCGGATCGGGGCCAGTGGTGATCGCGTGCAGATCGACGATGCAATAGATGCTCTCGTACTTTTCCTGCAGCGCCACGAATTTTTGCAGCGCGCCAAGATAATTGCCGAGATGCAGGCCGTTGGTAGGCTGCATGCCGGAGAATACGCGTTGCGGGCCCTGGTATGCGGGGGCGGCGGCGTCAGTCATCGGAAACTCCAAAACACGAGGAGCGCGCCAGCCAGGAGGCGCGCGGATGCGGGCGTCAGATCAGGGCCGCCATCGCCAAAGCTGTGTGCTCGTGTTCATCGCGCGCTTCCTATCAGCCATCGAGGCTGGGGGGCAAGCCGCCTCCCCCCGCAGGCGCGCCCTTCTCACGCCGCATCGCCGCGCGGACCTCGGCGAGCGTGACGGCGCGGGTGAGGAACAGGAAGACGAAATAGCTAATGCCGCCGCCAAGAATGAGCACCGCGACCGCGACCTCTTTCGGGCCGAGCAAGCCTTCAATCGCGGCGCGGTTGGCCTGAGCAATGTAGAGCACAAGCCCGAGCCCGGCGGAGACGAGCACGATGCGCACAAAGCGGGAGATCGCCTGCGCGCTGGGCGCATAGGCGCCGCGCGCGCCCAAGGCGGCGATCATCATC
>DAORMO010000143.1:5959-6278 GCA_035440585.1 Terricaulis sp. | reverse complement strand
CCAGGCGGCGACGCTGGTGGCGATGGCAAGGCCCGGAAAGCCCGGATAGCCCGCCGCGCGCAGCCCGAAGAACAGCGCCGCGCCCAAAGCCGTGTTCACCAACATGGAGATCAGCGCAAAGCGCATCGGCGCTTTTGTATCTTCGCGCGCGAAGAAGCCGGGCGCGTAGATCTTCGCCAGCACGAACGCGGGCACGCCCCAGCCATAGTGAAACAACGCCATCGCGCCCAAGGCGGCGTCCTCGGCCGTGAACGCGGCGAACAGCACGGTCCGGTTCAGCGGCTCTTCCCGCGCCGCCAGACGGCGCGCCACCTCCACC
>DAORMO010000143.1:289-5924 GCA_035440585.1 Terricaulis sp. | reverse complement strand
CAGCGCCCCGCGCGCGCCGGCATGATCTTCAGCAGCGACGAGGCGCGACAAGCGCGGCAGCATGGCGACGCCCACAGCGACGCCAATCAGCCCCAGCGGCATTTGATAAAGCCGATCCGCATAATTCAGCAGCGCGATGGCGCCTTCCTCGAACGAAGCGAGGATTTGAGAGATCATCACATTGATCTGCAGCGCCCCGCCCGCGATTGCAGCCGGCGCGGCCAGCGCAAGCAGGCGCTTCACATTCGGCGTCAGCGCCAAGCCGGCAGGCCGCGTGCGCGCGCCAGAGCGCCGCGCCCCCCACGCCACCCAAATCGCCTGCAGCACGCCTGAGATCGACACGGCGATGGCCGCGGCGATGGCCGCATCCACCGGATCGTCATGGAAAAACGCCGCTGAAATCAGCAGCGCAATGTTGAACAAGGTGGGCGCGGCGGCGGCGGCGAAGAAGCGCCCGCGCGCATTGAGCGCCCCGGAAAACAGCGTCGCCACGCTGATGCCGATCAGATACGGCATGGTGAGCTGCGTCAGCAGCGTGGCGAGATTGAAGATTTCAGGGTTATCTACATAGCCCGCGAACATGACGCGGTTGATCCACGGCATGAACAAGATGGCGAGGCCCGTGAGCACGCTGGTGGCGAACACCAGCACCGAAAGCGCCTCGCTGGCCAGTCGATCAGCCGCTTCCTCGCCCTGCTCGGCCAAGGTTTTGGCGTAGACCGGAATGAAGGCCTGGCTGAACGCACCTTCAGCGAAGAGGCGGCGAAACAGGTTGGGAAAACGCAGCGCGGCGTAAAATGCATCGGCCACAGGCCCCGCGCCAATCACCGCCGCCAAAATGAGATCGCGCGCGAAGCCGAACACGCGCGAAACCAGGGTAAGGCCGCCGATGACGGCGGTGTTGCGGGCAAGGCTCATCGGCGGACGCGACTCAAAAGCGGAAGCACCTGCCTAGCGCGCCGTGGAGGCGCGCGCCACCGCCAGCGGCTTCTTGGCCGGATCGGCGGGCGCGGCAGGCTCAGCCGCACGCAACACCGCCTCAAGCTTGGCGCGCAACGCGCTGATGCGGCGGCCATTGGTGATTTTCCCGCCCTCCTCCTCCTGGACGTAGAACACGTCCGACGCGCGCTCCCCCAGGGTTTCGATATGGGCGCTGGCGATGGTGATCCGGCTTTCAGCGAAGGCGTGCGCGAGGCCCGCGAGCAAGCCGGGGCGATCGCGGCCCGAGGCCTCGACCACGGTGGCGTGCGGGGTGAGATGATTATCGACGCGCACCCACGGCTCGATGGCGAAGGCGGCGGCGCGGCGCGAGAGCGGCTTGGCCGGCGGCGGGGTGAAATCCTCGATCGCGGCGCGATGCAGGCGCGCGATCATGGCGTCAAGCGCGTCGCGATCCTCCTCGCCGAACGGCTTGCGATCGGTGGTTTGCACGGAGAACACGTCAAACGCCGCGCCGTCCTTGGTGGTGTGCACGCGCGCATTGAGAATATCGGCGCCGCAAGATGAAATCGCCGCCGCGAAGCTGGCGAAGAGGCCCGGCCGATCCCCGGCATAGACCAAGATCTCCGTGACCGCCTGCTTTTGGCGGATGCGCGCCGCCACATGCGGGATGGCGCGGCTGTCACGCGCGGCCATCACCTCGCCCGCGTGCCATGCGAGCGCTTCTTCATCGTGATTGAGCCAATAGCCATCCTCGAGCGCATCGAGCCAGAGGGCGAGATTATCATCCACCTTGACGCGCTTGAGCAGGTCGCCTTTCGCGGCGGCGGCGAGATCAGAAAGATGCTCACGCACGCTTTCTTCATCGGAGCGCCCGCCATGCAGCGCAGCTTCGGTGAGGCGATAAAGATCGCGCAGCAGCTGGCCCTTCCAATCGTTCCACACGCTGGGGCCAACGGCGCGGATATCGGCCACGGTGAGCACAAGCAAAAGCCGCAAGCGCTCCACATTGCCGACGAGTTCGGCAAATTGCGCCACGGTGCGCGGATCGCCGATGTCGCGCTTTTGCGCGGTGTCGCTCATCTCCAAATGATGGCGCACCAGCCAGCCAACGAGATCCACCTCCTCCGCCGGCAAGCCCAAACGCTCACACGCCGCGCGCGCGGATTTTTCGCCCTCGATCTGCTGATCGCCGACGCCCTTGCCAGTGTCATGCAAAAGCATGGCGAGATAGAGCGCGCGGCGGTTGATGATTTTGCCGAATATCTCGCTGGAAAGCGGATGATGTTTGTGATGGCGGCCGTGTTCGATCTCCGAGATCGCATCAACGGCTTGCAGCGTGTGCTCCTCCAGCGTGTTCAGGATGCGCACCGCCTCGATCGTGTGCTCGTCCACCGTGAAGTGGTGGTACATATTGAACTGCATCTGCGCGACGATGCGGCCAAACTCCGGCAGGAATTTTCCGAGCACGCCCGCTTCGTTCATCAGCCGGAGCGCAGCGCCCGGGCGGCGGGGGGAAGCGGCCACCTCCAAGAACGAAGCGCGCGCGGCCGGATCCTTGCGCCATGCGGGCGCCACCGCGCGCACGCGCGTTGAGGCCAAGCCCAGCGCTTCGGGATGCACATCCAGATTGCGCCGATCGGCGATCTCAAACAGGCGCAACAGATTGACCGGCTTGTTGAACACCTTCGCGGATTCGACATTGAGCCGCCCGCCCTCAACCAAAAAGCCCGGCTCGATCTCGGCGATTTTTTTGCGCCCGCCGGGGATGAGCCGTTGCAGCCCTTGAGGCGCGCGCTTGGCTTGATCGGCTTCCAGCTTGGCGCACAAAACGCGGGTGAGCGCGCCGACCTGGCGCGCGACGAGGAAGTAGCGCTTCATAAAGCGCTCAACCTCGGAATTGTTGGCGCGCATGCCGTAGCCCAGCCGTTTGGCGAGCTCAGGCTGGAGATCGAACGTGATCCGCTCCTCCCCGCGCCCGGTGATGAAGTGGAGATGGCAGCGCACCGTCCAGAGAAATTCGAGCGCGCGGCGGAACGCGTTGCGCTCCTCCTGGGTGAACACGCCCGCTTCCACATAGGCGCGCATATTGTCAAAGCCGTAGCAATGCTTGAGCAGCCAGAACAGCGTGTGCAGATCGCGCAGGCCGCCTTTGCCCTCTTTGATGTTGGGCTCAACCATGTAGCGCGAGGCGCCGACGCGGCTGTGACGCTCATCCCGCTCCTTCAGCTTGGCGGCGATGAAGCCGGCGTGATCTTTCTCGACCACGTCCTTGCGGAAGCGGGTTTGCAGCTCTGTGGCGAGGGAGTCATCGCCGGCGATGCGGCGCGATTCCAGCAATGCCGTTTGGATCGTGTGATCCTCACGCGCGAGCTTGATGCATTCATCAATGTTGCGGGAGGAGTGGCCGACTTTGAGGCCCATGTCCCACAGCATGTAGAGCATGTATTCAGTGACGCTCTCGGCGAAGGGGGTCGGCTTGTAGGCGCGCAAAAATAGCAGATCGAGATCCGAGGATGGCGCAAGCTCGCCCCTGCCGTAGCCGCCCACGGCGATGATGGCGAAGCGCTCCCCTTCTGTCGGGTTGCGGGCGCGGAAGACGTGGGTGGTGGTGTAATCGTAAAGCGCGGACACCACCTCATCGGCCACCGCCGCGAGCAGGCGCGCCACCGCCAGGCCGTTTTCCCCAGCCTCCAGCCGCTCCTTGGCGATCATCCGCCCCCGAAACAAAGCGCCGTGAAGCAGATGCTTTACAGTGGCCCGCGCGGCCTCGCCCTCAGCCAGATAGGCCGCGCTCAATTGCGTGCGCAGCCGCACGCCATCGACAACGTGTTCAATCTTGGCGGGTTTTAGGCGGGCGGAGGCCATGTGCTCTTCATTTGATCATAAGCCCGCGCTTGCGCCAAAGCCGCGACGCACTGCATATGAAGTGTTGGTTAAATGGTGAACGCAACCTTGCCTCATTTCGCGGGCAAAGCCAAAGTCCACACTTAAACTCCCCTCCCCGGAGACAAACCGCATGGCAAAGGGCCGCACCGTGAAGCTGAACCCGGTCGATGATGAGCCGCTCATCACCGATCACCCGGCGCGCGCCGGGCTTGAAGCCATCATGGATCAGAAATTGTTCCATCAGCGCATCAAGAGTGAGCGTTCGGCCTCTTATTGGTTCGCCGCTTCGCTTTGGGGGGTTTCGGGCCTGGTGCTGGGGGCGATCCTGGGCGTGTTCCTGACCATTACCGTGCAGACGGGCTCTTTCCCGCTGATCCGCGACAATATCCTGGCCGGCGCCGCGCTGGACCGGGCGACTGAGTCCGCCGATCGCCGCCCCTCGCTGCTGCGCGACCCTGCGGAAGAGCCGCAAGCGCCTTGAGCGCACCAAGGCGCACCGGCGTTTTCGTCGGGCTGGGCTGTCTGATCTTTGCGCTGGGCGCGGCGGCGGGGGCAGCCGCGACCTATTTCACCATCATCGGAACGCTCGCGCACGCGCCGGGCAATATGATTGTGGGCCCGGCCGAGCAGCCGGCTAGTCCTGCTCCGCCAACAACGCCTTGAGCCTGTAGAGCGTTTCGAGCGCGGCCTTGGGGCTCAGCGCATCGGGATCAAGCGCCGTGAGCGCCGCTTCCAGCGGCGAGGGCGCGTTTTCTTCCATCACCTGCGCGAACAGCGGCAAATCTTCAACGATTTCAGCGCGCGCGGCCCCGCCATTGGCTTCGAGCCGGGTGAGCACCGCGCGCGCCCGCTCCACCGCGCTTTTTGGCAGGCCCGCCAGCTTCGCCACCTGGATGCCATAGGAGCGATCGGCCGGGCCGGGCGCGACCTCGTGCAAGAACACCAGATCGCCCTTCCATTCCTTGGCGCGGAGATGGGCGTTGGCGCCCGCCTCAAGCTTATCGGCCAGGCGCGTCAGCTCATGATAGTGCGTGGCGAACACCGCGCGGCAGAGATTGGCCTCGTGCAGATGCTCAGCCACCGCCCAGGCGATGGCGAGGCCATCGAACGTGGCGGTGCCGCGGCCGATTTCATCGAGCACAACGAGCGCGCGCGGGCCAGCTTGGTTCAGGATCGCGGCGGTCTCGACCATCTCGGTCATGAACGTCGAGCGGCCGCGGGCGAGATCGTCGCTGGCGCCGACACGGGCGAACACACGATCGACAATGCCGAGCCTGAGCTTGCGCGCCGGCACGTAGAGCCCGGCTTGGGCCAGCACCGCGAGCAGTGCAATCTGGCGCAGATAGGTGCTTTTGCCGGCCATGTTCGGCCCGGTGACGATCATCAGGCGCGGGCCGCTTTTGCCTTCGGCGTCAAGGCGCGCGTCATTGGGCGTAAAGCCCTGGCCTTCGCGGCGCACCCCCTCCTCCACCACCGGATGGCGCGCGCCATCGGCGAGCAGGGCCGTTGTTTCATCGATCTCGGGCCGCACCGCTTGCGCTTCCTCCGCCCATTCGGCGGCGCCGGCGGCGACATCGAGCGCTGCGAGCGCTTCGGCGGCGGCGCGGATGTCCGCTTCGGCCTCGGCGGCGCGGGCGGCGAACTCCTTAAACAGCGCAAGCTCACGCGCGAGCGATGCATCCCCGGCGCGAGCGATGCGCGCGTCAAGCTCAGCCAGCTCTGTGGTGGTGAAGCGGATGGAGCCGGCATTGGTTTGCCGATGGATGAAGCGCGCATTGTGCGGCGGCGCCATCAAGGCTTCAGCCTG
>DAORMO010000143.1:0-209 GCA_035440585.1 Terricaulis sp. | reverse complement strand
GTTTCTTCGGCGTATTTGGCTTGCAGCGCGGCGATCACTTTGCGGCTATCGTCACGCAGGGCGCGGTGTTCGTCGAGCGTGGCGTCATAGCCCGGCGCGATAAAGCCGCCATCGCGCGCCAGCAGCGGCAAATCGGAAGCCAGCGCGCGCTCCAGCGTTTGCGCAAGGCCCGCGCTTGCCGGATGCGCCGCGAGCGAGAGCGCATCGCA
>DAORMO010000142.1:0-8211 GCA_035440585.1 Terricaulis sp. | reverse complement strand
CCGTCTCGCGCGATGCGCGATCCACCTCCCCCTGACGGGGGAGGACGAAGGCGGTGGGCGTGGATAGAGGCGTGCGCTATCGGCGCTTAGCGCACCGGCAGGCGCGACATCTGCTTGATGATGTCTTCGATTTCGCGCTGGGTGGAGAGCACGCGCACATCGTCGGCGTTGGCGATGTAGACCGCGTGATCGGCCGCCACGCCGCCGGAGACGCCGGCCGCTTCAAGCGCAAGCGCAGCGGCATCTGAAAGCGCCAGCACCGGCACGTCGCGCGAGCGGGCATGGCGCACCGTATCTTGGATGAGATCGCGCTCGGCCGGGGACGGCATCATGTCTCCGCCGGTGATGACGACGCCGCACACCGGGCTTTCAAGCCCCGGCCCGCGCCGCTGCGCGGCCAGAACCGGCAACGACACCAAAGTGTGCTGATCCATCAGCGACTCGATGTGGCGGAACTCGGCCTGCTTCATGCCCCGGCGCAGCACGATGGCGAGGCGCTTGGCGTTGGCCTGGGCGATCTCCCGCTGGTTCCGACGCGGAATGGACGGCGCGCGCGTGAGCGCCGAAATGCCCTTGCGGGCGCGGAGCGAGGAATCGGCGGCGTCTGCCGTGGACATGGGAGGCCTTTCCTATTGATGCGATGAGCAAAAAGCCTCTCGCGCGCCGGCGGGGCGCGTTGAAAAGCGTTCTGACCAAGCATGTGGGCGCGCAAAGGCTGCGCGATGATTTGATGTTAAAAGCGTATACCCCAGGGGGGGCTCTGGGTCAAACGCGGGGCACAGAACGCACCGCTCAGGCCGCGCGTGCAGCGGCCACAACCGCGCTTTTGACGCTGGAAACGACCTTGCGCACCAGCGCCTCATCATCGCCTTCGGCCATGATGCGCACCAACGGCTCAGTGCCGCTTTTGCGCACCAGGAGCCGACCCTTGCCGACGAGGCTGGCTTCTGCGGACTTGATGGCCTCCTTTACCGCAGCGGCGTTGAGCGGATCGGGCGCGCCCTTCTCATACCGCACATTCTCAAGCACTTGCGGCGCGGGCGTGAAGAGATTGAGCGCCTCGCTGGCGGGCTGGCCCGATTGCACCAGCACGGCGAGCACTTGCAGCGCGGCGAGCAAGCCATCGCCGGTGGTGGAGAAATCCTTGAGCACGATGTGCCCCGATTGCTCCCCGCCGACATTGTAGCCCTTGGCGCGCATGGCCTCGACCACGTAGCGATCGCCGACCTTGGTGCGCTCAAGTTTGAGCTTGAGATCGCCAAGGAAGCGCTCAAGCCCCAGATTGCTCATCACCGTGGCGACAACGCCCGGCTTGGTGAGCGCGCCGTTGGCGTGCCAGCTTTTGGCGATGAGGGCCATGATCTGATCGCCATCGATCAAATTGCCCTTCTCATCAACGATGGCGACGCGATCGGCGTCGCCATCAAGCGCGATGCCGAGATCGGCGCGGTATTTGAGCACGGCGTCTTTGAGCGCGCGCGTGTCGGTGGAGCCGACCTCCTGGTTGATGTTGAAGCCGTTGGGCTCAACCCCGAGCTTGATCACCTCAGCGCCCAATTCGTAGAGCGCGACGGGGGCGACCTTGTAGCCGGCGCCATTGGCGGCGTCGATGACGATGCGGAGCCCTTTAAGCGAGAGCTTTTTGGGGAAGCTGGCTTTGACGATTTCCACATAGCGGGCTTGGGCGTCATCGATGCGCTTGGCGCGGCCGAGGCGATCGGGCTTGGCCAAATGCTCGTCCAGGCGCGACATCATCAGCTGCTCGATCTCGATCTCGGCCTCGTCGGAGAGCTTGTAGCCATCGGGGCCAAACAGCTTGATGCCGTTATCGGCGTATTTGTTGTGGCTGGCCGAAAGCATGACGCCGAGATCGGCGCGCATCGAGCGGGTGAGCATCGCCACCGCCGGCGTCGGCAGCGGGCCAAACAGCACAACGTCCATCCCCGCGGCGGTGAAACCGGCGGTGAGCGCCGGCTCCAGCATGTAGCCGGAGAGGCGCGTATCCTTGCCGATCACCACGAGGTGGCGGCGATCATCGGCGCTCATGAAGCGCTTGCCGGCGGCAAGGCCCACCCGCATGGCGACCTCGGGCGTCATCGGGTGGGTGTTGGCTGTGCCCCTGATGCCGTCGGTGCCGAAAAAGGCTCTGCTCATGCGTGCGCTGCTCCAAATTCCGTCGCATGTTGAAAGACTAATTGAGGTGCAAATCAATGGCCGGGCGTGCATGAGGGCGCGATTGCGCTTCCCCGCCAAGCCCCGCACCTGATGCGGGGCGCGCGCGGGGACCCAGAGCCTAAGGCGCGCCTGTTGCTCTGGGTCCCGGCTCTTGGCCCGGCTTTCGCCGGGCGCTCGGCCGGGAGGCGTCGTTTAGGTTAAAGGATCACGCGCCTATGTGCGGAATTATTGGCATTCTTGGTCAAGATCCGGCTGCGCCGCGCCTGGTGGAGGCGCTCAAGCGGCTGGAATATCGCGGCTATGATTCAGCCGGGGTGGCGGTGCTGGAAAGCGGCGCGCTGGCGCGGCGGCGGGCGGCGGGCAAGATCCGCAATCTGGAAGCGGAACTCGGCGCCTCTCCCCTCGCCGGGGTTTCGGGCATCGGCCACACGCGCTGGGCCACCCATGGCGCGCCCACCACCGCCAACGCCCACCCGCACGCGACCGATAAGGTCGCCATCGTGCACAACGGCATTATCGAGAATTTTCGCAAGCTGCGCGAAGCGCTGATCAAGGCGGGTCATAAATTCGAATCCGAAACGGATTCCGAGGTGATCGCGCATTTGATCTCCGCTGGGCTTGAGCAAGGGCAGACGCCCGAGCAAGCGGTGATCGGCGCGGTGAAGCAGCTGGAGGGCGCGTTCGCCATCGCCTGCTTGTTCGCAGGCCACGATGATGTGCTGATCGGCGCGCGCAAAGGCAGCCCGCTTGTGGTGGGGCTTGCCGATGATGAAGCCTTCCTCGGCAGCGATGCGATCGCGGTGTCGCCGTTCACCACGCGCGTCATTTATCTCGAAGAAGGCGATGTGGCCGTGCTGGGGCGCGGCAAGACCAAGATCATCGACGCAAACGATCGCGTCGTGGAGCGGCCTGTCACGGTGTTCTCCGGCGGCGCGGCGGCGGTGGAGAAAGGCAATCACCGCCACTTCATGCAGAAAGAAATTTACGAGCAGCCCGAAACCACGGGCCGCACCATCGCGCGCTATGTGAATGCGTTCGATGAGCGGGTGGAAATGCCTGATCTCGATGGCGTTGATCTCGCCGCCGATAGCGCAGTGGTGATCGGCTGCGGCACGGCGCATTACGCGGGGCGTGTTGCGGAATATTGGCTTGAGCAAGTGGGCGGCGTTGCGGTGGAGACCGACATCGCCTCCGAATTCCGCTATCGCAAGCCGGCGTTTGGCAAAAGCGCGTTTTCGGTGTTCGTGTCGCAATCGGGGGAAACCGCCGACACGCTGGCGGCGCTGCGCTATTGCAAGGAAAATGGGCTCAAAACGCTGGCTGTCGTCAACGTGCCCGAAAGCACGATGTGGCGCGAGGCGGATGCGCGGCTGCCCACGCTGGCGGGGCCGGAGATCGGCGTTGCTTCCACCAAAGCCTTCACCGCGCAGCTTTCGGCGCTGGCCGCGCTTTCGATCGCGGTGGGCCGCGCCAAGAACGCGATTTCTGAGCAAGAAGAACGCCGCCTGGTGCGTGCGCTGATGGAGGCGCCGCGTCTCATCGCTGACGCGCTGCACGCCGAGCCGCAGATCGAAAAGATCGCGCAGGAAATCAGCGCGGCGCGCGATGTGCTCTATCTCGGGCGCGGGGTGCATTATCCGATCGCGCTGGAAGGCGCACTTAAGCTTAAGGAAATTTCCTATATCCACGCCGAAGGCTATGCGGCTGGCGAGCTAAAGCATGGCCCGATCGCGCTGATCGATGAAGAAACCCCGGTTGTGGTTGTCGCCCCGCACGATGCGCTGTTTGAGAAATCGCTCTCCAACATGCAGGAGGTGCATGCGCGCGGCGGCAAGCTGGTGCTGATCACCGATGAGGCGGGCGCAGGCGCAGCGGGCGACATCGCCAAGCACGTGATCATCACCCCGACATGCGATCCGTTTGTGGCGCCGCTTGTGTATTCCGTGCCGATCCAGCTCTTGGCGTATCTCACCGCCGTGCATAAGGGCACGGACGTGGATCAGCCGCGCAATCTGGCCAAATCGGTGACGGTGGAATGAGCAAGCTGAAAGCAGGCGTTGTCGGCGCGGGCGCGTTTGGGCGCATCCATGCGCGCAAATATGCCGAGGATGCGCGCGTGCAGTTCGTGGGCCTGTTCGATCCAGACGATGAGCGCGCGGGGCAATTGGCTGATACGCACGGCGCAGAGGCGTTCAGCACGCTCGATGCGCTGCTGGGCGCGGCCGACATCATCACCATCGCCTCCCCGCCTTCGCTGCATGCGGGCGCGGCGCTTCCGGCGGTGAAAGCCGGCAAGCATGTGCTGATCGAAAAGCCGCTGGCGACAGATGCGCGCGATGGCGCAGAGCTCGTGCGCGTCGCGGCGGCGCGAAAGCTGGTGCTGGCCTGCGGGCATCAGGAGCGGCTGGTGTTTGAAGCGATGGGTTTGTTCGGCGCGCCGGAAGAGCCGCTCTACATCGAAAGCGTGCGCGAAGGGCCGTGGACGGGGCGCAGCGCCGATGTTTCGGTGACGCTGGATCTCACCGTGCATGATCTTGATCTCGCCTTGCGGCTGCTGGGCCGGCCCGCTGCGCGCGTGAGCGCGAACGCGAAAGCCGAACATGGACGCGCCGCCGATTGGATCGAAGCCAAGCTCGATTTCGGCGGGGCGGAAGCGGTGTTCACCTCATCGCGCATTGCTGAGGAGCGCCGCCGCTTCATGCGCGCGGTGTATCCCAGCGGCGAAGTGAAAATCGATTTCCTGGCGCGCACGTTTGAGAACAGCACAAGCTTCTCGCTCAATCCCGCCTTCGCCGAAACGCGCATTGGCGCGGACCCGCTCGGCGCCAACGTGGCCGCGTTTATCGACGCGGTGCTCGGCGTTGGCCCGCGCCCAGTGGTGACGGGCGAAGAAGCGCTGGCCGTGCTTGAACTTGCGCTTGAGGTGGACCGCGCAAGCGGCTTGCCTTCGCTGTCATGAATATCATCATCCATCGTCATTCCGGGGCTTCGCGCAGCGAAGAGCCTGGAACCCAGGGGCGAACGCACCGCGTTTTGTCACCTCCTGGGTTCCGGCCCGCGCTCCGCGCGACCGGAATGACGAAGACCTGCAACGGAACACCAACATGATCCCCTTCATTGATCTGCAAGCCCAACGCGCGCGCATCGCTGATAAAATCGACGCCGCCGTCGCCAAGGTGATCGCATCCGGCGCTTACATTTTCGGACCCGAGGTGAAGGCGCTGGAAGCCCAGCTCGCGCAGTTTGCGCAAGCCAAGCATTGCATCGGCAACGCCAATGGCACCGATGCTTTGGTGCTGCCGCTTTGGGCCTGGGGCGTCGGCGAAGGCGATGCGGTGTTTACCCCCTCCTTCACGTTCGCGGCGACGGCCGAGATCGTGCCGTGGACGAACGCAACGCCGGTGTTCGTCGATGTGCTGGCTGATACGTACAATATGGACCCGGCCTCGCTGGAAGCGGCGATTGCGGGCGTGAAGAAGGAAGGCAAGCTAAAGCCCAAAGCCGTGATCGCGGTCGATCTCTTCGGGCAGCCGGCGGATTATCCGGCGATCGCCGCGATTTGTAAGCGCGAGGGGCTGAAGCTGATCGCCGATAGCGCGCAAGGCTATGGCGCAACGCTGAATGGCCAGCATCCGATGGCGTGGGCTGATGCGCAAACCACCAGCTTTTTCCCAGCCAAACCGCTTGGCTGCTACGGCGATGGCGGCGCGACGCTGACCAATGACGATGCGGATAATGTGCTGATGCGCTCGCTCGCGTTTCATGGCGCGAGCGGCGATGACAAATACAATTGCGCCCGCATCGGCATGAATTCGCGCCTGGATACGATCCAGGCCGCAATCTTGATCGAGAAGCTGGCGATCTTCGCGGACGAAATCAAAGAGCGGAATGTGGTGGCCGATCGCTACGCGCACTTGCTTGAAGGCCTTGTGCAAACGCCGAAGGTGATCGCGGGCGGGATCTCCACCTGGGCGCAATATGTGATCGAGGCGGACGATCGCGATGGGCTGGCCGCGCATTTGCGCGAAGCGGGCGTGCCGACGGCGCAATATTACCCCAAGCCCCTGCACAAGCAGACGGCGTATGAGACATTCCCGCTGGGCGCGGGCGGCATGCAGGTGAGCGAAACCATTTGCCATCGCGTGCTGGCGTTGCCGATGCATCCGTATCTGGATGAAGCGACGCAAACGAAGATCGCGGATGCGGTGCGCGCGTTTGTGAAGGCGGGCGGTTAAACCGCCGCGCGCGCGGCTTTGCGCTCAATGAGCGCCGCCCACGCAGCGGCGGCCGCGTCTGCGGCGTGCGTTTCGGTGTAGCCGGCAAGCACGCGCGCGCGGGCATTGGCGGCAAGGCGCGCGCGATGGGCGGGATCATCGGCCAATTTTGCGATCGCGGCGGCGAGCGCTTCGGGATTTTCCGTCGGCACGATCAAACCTTCGCGCTCAATCTGCACGAAATCGACGCAGCCGGGCGTGTTGGTGACGATCAGCGCGCGCTGACAGGCGGCCGCTTCCAGCAACGCGCGTGGCAAGCCTTCGCCGCCGCGCGTCGGGAAACACGCAAGCTGCGTTTGCGCCCAAAAGCCGTTGAGATCGGTGATGCGGCCATGCAGCTTAACGCCCGGCATGGCGCCCCATTGCGCCAGCGTTGCTGCGGACACGCTCTCAGGATTTTCGGGATCAATGGCGCCCGCGATGGACAGGCGCACATCGCGGCCTGCTGCATTGAGGCGGCGCACGGCCTCGACCAGAACATCGAGCCCTTTGCTCCAGATCAGGCGCGAAGCTGCGCCGATCACCAGCGGGCCTTCCGGTTCGGGCTGGGGCGTGAAGCGCGTGGGATCAACGCCGGCGCCGGGCATGATGGTGACGCGATCGGCCGGCAAGCTCGCCGTGCGATCGACCCAGATGCGGTCCGCATCATTCTCAACCAGCAACGCATCGCCCTGCGCCACCGCATCGCGCACCCCGCGCGCAATCAGCGGCGCAACATGGCGCAGCCGCGAGACGCCCATATAGCCGCGCCCCGTCAACGCGAACACCCGCGCCGCCCCCTCTGCGCCCGCAGCAAGGGCGAGCGCGATCGGCTTCATGGCGATGACGTGCAGAATGTCAGGCCGCTCCGCCTGCAGCAGCGCGCGCACGGCTTGGCGCTCACGCCAAAGATCGGCCGGTTTGAGCGAGCCGCGCGCGAACGGCATATCGATCACGCGCACGCCCTTATCAGCCAGCGCGCCAGACGCGCGCGCAGCGACCGCGACGTCATAGCCCGCCTCCAGCGCGCGGCGCAGCAGCGGCCGGAAATGAGAGCTGACGAACCAATCCTCTGTCGCCAGGAAGATGAGTTTCTTCATCGCGCCTTCCAATCGCGCGCGCAGGCTTCGAGCGCGGCGGCGGTTTCCATCGCCGCGCCAGCATAGCCGTAAGCGGCGGCGAAGGCGCTATCGTCGCTGGCCAAACTTTCCGTGAGCGCGGCGGGCGCAAGCGCGGCGAGCGGCCCGGCGTTGAAGAGGCCAGGCGGGCGGCCAAGGCCCCGGCGCAGCGCGGCGATGATGTCCCCGGTGGAGAGCGCGGGCCCATTGCAGACATGGAACACCCCGCTTGGCCCCTCGCCCAACGCGGCTTTGATCGCGCCGATCAAAGTGGCGCGGGCGATCAGGCTGCGCCCGTTGCGGACGCCGGCGAACGGCAGCGGCAAAGGCGAAGCGGCCAGGCGCAGAAGCGCAGCGAAATTGGCTTTTGCATCGGGCGCGAACACCAGCGGCGGGCGCAGGATGACGGGATGAAGCGCCGCATGCGCGCGCACGGCGCGCTCGGCATGCAATTTGGCGCGGCCATAGCTGTCTTCCGGGGCGGGCGCGTCGCGCTCGGAGACGGCGCGATCGAATGTGCGGGCGGCGGCGGCCTTGATGGAGCTGAGGAAGATAAAGCGGCGCACGCCGGCGGCCTCTGCTTGTGCGGCCAAAGCGGCGGCGCCTTCGGTGATCGCGCCGCGCAGCAGCGCCGTCTGCCGCTTGGTCCAGTCGCAGAGCGTCAT
>DAORMO010000141.1:7994-8256 GCA_035440585.1 Terricaulis sp. | reverse complement strand
GATCCCCGCTCTCAGCCCCGCTTTCGCGGGGCGTTCGGCGGGGAGGCGCTAGCGTAGCCCCAACATCGCCCTCACATCCGCCGGCGTTTTCCCGCTCTCCCGCAAACTCCGCAGCGTGGCGGCTTCATCGCGTTTGGCGAGGCGTTTGCCGGCGTCGTCCAAAATCAAGCGATGGTGCCGGTAAGCCGGCGTTGGCAGATCTAGCAGCTTTTGCAGCAGCACATGCAGATGCGCGCTTTCGCGCAGATCCTCGCCGCGGATC
>DAORMO010000141.1:279-7926 GCA_035440585.1 Terricaulis sp. | reverse complement strand
GCAGGGAAATCCTTGCGCGCCAGCACCACGTCGCCATGCTTTTCCGGCTGCGCCCGCACCGGGCCGTTTTCATCCTGAAACACCAGCGTAAAATAGGCCGGCCCCAACGCCGCGCGGGCTTTTTTCTGTGAGAGCCGCCACGCGTAACTCTCACCAGCTTCCAGCCGCGCCGCTTCATCTTCGGGCGGCAGCGCTTCGCCCACGAACACATCGCCCGCCTCGCCATGCGGCGCGCTGGCGATCGCCTCGGCCACCTCGCGCCGGGTGCGGAAGCAGCGATAGACGAGGTTGCGCGCAATCAGGCTTTGCAGCGCGGCTTGATATTCGGCCATGTGCTCGCTCTGGCGGCGCACGGGCTCGTCCCATTCGAGCCCAAGCCAGGCGAGATCCTCAAAGATCGCCGCTTCAAATTCGGGCCGGGCGCGGCCTTGATCGATATCCTCGATGCGCAGCAGAAAGCGCCCGCCTGCCGCGCGCGCGGCGTCAAACGCCGTCAGCGCCGAAAAGGCGTGGCCCAGATGCAGAAAGCCGGTGGGCGAGGGGGCGAAGCGGGTGGCGAAGCTCATCTGGCGTCAGTCTAACCGATCCTGGCGGCTGTTGGATAAGCGCGTTGCACTTGCTAGCTATCAGCGATGACAGTTTTTCTCGATGGCCCGCGCATGCCGCCTGCGCGCGGCGGCAAGGCGGATGCGCTGGTGATCTTGCTGCATGGCTATGGATCCAATGGCGCTGATCTCATCAGCCTTGCGCCTTATTGGGCCGAAGCGCTGCCGGGGGTGAGCTTCGTTGCGCCCAACGCGCTTGAGCCTCTGCCCGAAGCGCCGGGCGGCTATCAATGGTTTCCGATCACCCAGCTTGATCCGCATCTGATGGAGCAGGGCGTGCGCGCCGCCGCCCCGTCAGTGGATCGCTTCATTGATGTGGAGCTTGCGAAGCACGGCTTGCCGCCCGAGCGCTGTGCGCTGGTTGGTTTCAGCCAGGGCACGATGATGGCGCTGCATGTCGGCTTGCGCCGCAGCCGGCCGCTGGCGGCGATCCTTGGCTTTTCAGGCGTGCTGACAGGCGGGGCGCGGCTCAAGCCGGAGATGGCCTCCAAGCCGCCCGTGCTGCTGATCCACGGGGATCGTGATCCGACCATCCCGATCCCGGCGATGTTCGACAGCGCCGAGGCGCTGGCCGAGGCCGGCCATGGCGCGCAATGGCATATTTCCTACGGTGTCCCACACTCGATCGGGCCCGATGGGCTGGAATTGGGCGGATCGTTCCTGGCCGGCAATTTCAAGCGCGCTTTGGCGTAAGCGCTTTTCTCGCGCGCGTTGCCGCTCTGTCACGAACATGACGCAGCAAATCGGTTATTCTCTGAGTCGTGGGCGTGCTATGCCGCGCGCACGAACGGAGATTTGGCCTTCAGCTTACTGAACGTCGCCTCGCTGATCCGCCCCGCCCTTTACCGGGCTCAGGCGCTTACGCTTGCTCTGCAATGTAGGGCGGGCGCGCCATGAATGTTTCCAGCGCTCCGCTTGCGGGCTTTCCGGCGCTGGTTCTCAACGCCGATTTTCGCCCGCTTTCCTATTACCCGCTCTCGCTCTGGCCGTGGCAGGAGGTGGTGAAAGCCGTCTTCCTTGAGCGGGTGGACGTGGTGGCCCATTACGATAAGGCGATCCGCTCGCCCAATTTCGAGATGAAGCTGCCTTCGGTGGTGTCGCTGCGCGATTACGTGCACCAGGATCGCTCGCCCGCGTTCACGCGCTTCAACGTGTTTCTGCGCGATAGCTTCGCCTGCCAATATTGCGGCAGCCCTGAGGATCTGACGTTCGATCACCTGATCCCGCGCTCCAAGGGCGGGCGCACCACGTGGGAGAATATCGTCACCGCTTGCGCGCCGTGCAATTTGCGCAAGGGCGCGCGGCTGGCGCAGCATGTCGGCCTTAAGCTGCAGCGCCGCCCGCGCCGGCCGACAATGCATGAGCTGCAGCATGTCGGCCGCCGCTTCCCGCCGCACCATCTGCACGAGAGCTGGATGGATTATCTCTATTGGGACGCCGAGCTCGACGCTTAGCGCAGGCTGCGCGCGTGCGTCAGGATGAAGGCGTCGGGGACGGCCGCGTAGCTGATAGCTGCCGGCGAAGGCGGCGTGGATTCGGCTTCGGCGTTGTGGGCGCGGCAGGCGCTGATGCTGATCTCGGCCTCGGGCGTCATCTTTACCGCGACCTCCCACGCGCGCGCTTGCGGATAGAGCCCCACCACCAACGCCGCTGCGGCCGCCGCCAAGGCTTGCCCGAGATCCATGATCATCCCTCCGTGCGCCGCCAGCGCGGCGCGGAAGGGGGTATGGGCCGGTTGTTTTGCCGGCTTCGGTCAGGCTTGCAATAAAGCTGAAATACTAGAGCGTCGGGGTGAGGCCGGCCTCTGCGTTGTTGAACGTATTGTTCAGCTGGGGCGCGATGAGGCCCAACGCGGTGAGAATCGCAAAGAAGATCATGGCCGCAATCACAGCGTACTCGATCGAGGTGGCGCCGCGTTCGTCCTTAAGGAAATTGCGCTTCATTTTGCGCTCCGTTCGATGAGGCGATCCACGAGCACAATGTCCGCTGGGGGCATCGGCAAGGCGCGCAAATCGGACGGGTAAACCCAGCGCAGCCCAGCGGCGGCGTCAGGATCAAGCTTAGGCTCGCCGCGCCAGCGCGTGGCGGTGTAAAGTGGCATGAGCAGATGGAAATCCGGATATGCGTGCGAAGCGAACGCAAACGGATCGAGCGCGCCCTCCTCAACGGTCAAATCCAGTTCCTCCTTCAATTCACGGGCAAGCGCCGCTTCCGGCGCCTCCCCGATTTCGACCTTGCCGCCGGGAAACTCCCAGAGGCCGCCGAGCTGTTTGTGCAAAGGCCGCTGCGTGACCAGCACGCGCCCCTCGCCATCGATCAAAGCCGCCGCCGCCACGAGCAGCAGGCGGCGTTGTGGAGGATCATTTTGCCGCATTTGGATGAATATCGCGTGTGGAGGGATGGTTGAGCGCGTTTAACCATCCCTCATCGCTTGGCAAGTTCAAGCCTGCTTCGGCTCCTATCCGGCGGGCAGCCCCTCCGCCGCGAGCGCGGCCTGCACGGCGGGGCGGGCTTGCACGCGCTGAAAATACGCCTCGAGCGTGGGCCAGGGCGAAAGATCGATCTTGAACGCCTTGGCCCAGCGCAGCGTCACGAACGCGTAAGCGTCAGCGGCGGAAAAATCGCCCAATAGATAGGGCTGATCGCCGAGTTTTTTCTCAAACAGGCCAAGCCGGTTTTTGATATTGGCGATCACCGCCTCGCGCGCATCGCCCTGCGGGTTCTTGAACAGCGCGCCGACGCCCTTGTGCATTTCGGTGGCGATGAAATTCAAGGTTTCGAGCGCGTGCCATTTGGCGAAGCCTTGGGTGGGCAAGAGGTTCTTCTCAGGCGCCTGGGCGACAAGATATTGGATCAAGACTTGCGCTTCGGTGAGCACCTCGCCGCTCTCCAATTGCAGCGCCGGCACCGCGCCTTGCGGATTGATCGCGTAAAAATCGCCGCCGCTTTCGGTTTTGCGCCCATCGGCGAAGCTCACTTTATCGAGCGTGAGTGCAAGGCCTGCTTCCTTTGAAACGATATGCGGGGCAAGCGAACAGGCGCCGGGGGCGTAATAGAGCTTCATCAGGATCTCCGCTAAATTGAGTGGCGCAAGATAGGGCCGGCGGGCGCCGCCTCAAGTGTCAGCGATGTGCCTCAGTCGGCGGCGTCATAGGCTTGCTTGATGTAGCCGATGAGCTTGGGATCGATCTCATCGGCGCTCGTGAGCGCCACGATATATTGGCACATGCCGCCCGCCGGCTGCGCTTTGACGCGCGCATCCTTGATCTCGGCCTTCAGATTGAGCCCAAGCTCAAACCGCTCATTGGTTTTGGGGCCCAGCATGGCGAATTGCTTTTTGCGCCGCAGCGAGACGTAGCCTTTCTTTGGCGCGATCTCGTATCCGCCAAATTTGGCGATCGCCGCCATCAGCGCCTCATGGATGGGGCGCAGGTGCGCTTTCTTACCGGAATAGATCTCCGCAAGCGCATCCCCGCCGCTTGCGCTTGTGCTTGCGCCATCAGGTTTTAGGGCGAGGTGCGTCAGCGTGTTGGCGTCGCCATGGCCGAGCCCATAGGCCTCCTTCAGCCAGTCGCGGATTTCGCCGTGTTTTTCCTTGCCCGATTTTTTGATCGCGGCAGTGAGTTGGGCCAGCGACTTGCCGGTTTTCTTTTCAATATTGGCGAGCTGGGTTGCGATCGCTTTGTCGATATCGGCCATGGCCTGCTCCTGAGCCAATCCCACCGGGAGTGTGCGCGGTTTGGGCGTTTGCGCAAGCAGGGGCGTGCCGCGTGGCGCTCAGCGCCGGCAATATCCCATGGCGGAGACAGTGCCGCCGTTGCTGTGACACTCGCCGACCGTCCTGGCCGGGATGTAGCCGCCAGACCTTTCCGTCGGGCCGGGGCCTTGGGCGCGCTGGATTTCATAGTCGTTGAACGCGGTCCGCATCGCCGTGAGCTGACGGCCTTGCTCGGGCGTCGCGCCACGCATGGCGGTCTCGAAAATGGTCCTGTTGGCGGACAATACGCTCAGCATCGGGCCATAGCGCGTATCGGTGACGTTGCCGTTTCGATAGAAGGCAAGGAGCACATAAGCTTGATCCTCGGCGGGGCCGTGCAAAACAGCGCGCAGCGCTTCATCCCAGTTGCGCCCGTCTGCCAGCGCGCGGGGGCGACTATAGACCAGAGCCGGCCGCAGCGCGGCGGCGGCTTCCCGCGCGCGCGAAGCGGCGAGCACCGCCTGCGTTTCTAGAACCTCCGGCGGCGTCGCAGTGCGGCGGCCCGCATAATCAAAATAAACGGGCGTTCCGCGCTGATCGCCAGAGAAGCCCGTGCTGCTGGGCACGAGCCTGGTGAATTCGCAGGGCGTGATTTGGCGCCCGCCGAGATCGAAGGCGCAGCGTGTGTGGTCATCGCCATCGACGCTAAAGATCAAAGCGCCTGCGTACCGGTTGGCATTGGTGTAGCGCGGCGGGGAAAGCTCTCGCCCGTCGCGCCCGACAAGGCCGATGCGATTATAGCGATTATAGGTGAAGATAAGGCCATGCAGGCCGCCAAAAAGCTCGCTGGCCATCCGCGCGCGCGGATAGGTCGGTGGGATCGTTACCTCGCCGGCGGCGTTGCGCACGCCGAAGAGGCCGTTCTGCTCAAAGACGGTCGCGCACGGATGTTCGTCGCTGCAGGGCTGCGGGCGATAGCGCGCGTCGCCGCCCGCTTGCGCGATGGCGGGCGCGGTGGCGCAAAGCAACGCAGTTATCGTTATGGCGAACAGCGGTGATTTCATTGCGTGAGCGCTCATAGTAGATCGTCCGGCGCGAGCGACCCGTCAGTTAATTGCCAACAGCGGCGTACTTCAGCATGAAGCGCCGCTTCCCCTTGCGCACGTACGGCCTGCGCATCGGCGTTAATCTCTGCAGCGCCGCGCCCGCGCGCGTCTGGCGCGGCGCTGGCCCGTTCGCGGATGGCGCGCATCTGCGCGCCGAGCAACACGGCACGGAAAGCGGTGAGGCGAGGCGAAATCGGACGGCCTTGTGCTTGCATATCATTCGTCGCGGCGCGCACGATGGAGGCGCAATAGATCGGCGTATCGTATTGGGCGGTTGCCTCTTTCGCCTGCGCAAAGAGCGGGATTGCCGCCAACACCAGCGCGATCATTGCGATGCGATCCATCATGACGCCTCTCCTTACGGCCCGAAGCCGTATTTCGCCTCGCAGGCTGCAATATCGCTGCTCAGCGCATTGATCGTTTCCGCCCCTGTGCGAATAGCTGTAGCGCGCGCTTGCACGCGCGGCATGATTTCGCGGCGGATCGTCTCTTCGCTGGCGCCTTGGTTCGCGGCGATATAGGCGCGCCCGACATGCTGGATGCGCGCCGAGGTATGCGGCTGCGTTTCCGGCCGCACCGCGCCCAACGTCCAATAGCGCGCGATGCATTCAAGATCATTGAGCGCGTCCGCCTCGGTGAGCGCGATGACAGGCTGGAAGCCGAACCGGCGGTCGCACTGCACGACATTTATCAAAAGCCGCGCTTCCGCCTGCGGGCCCGACGCGCGCATCGGCCCATAAAGGCGTTCCACCGCCGCGTCCACAATGCGCCCCTCGTCAATCTCGAAGCGCCGCGCCAATTCCTGCGAGCGCGCCTCCAGATCGACTTCTTCCATATTGAAGATTTCGCGCTGCAACGCGGCCGACATGCTCAGCACGGTGTAATCCACCGCGCATACGCTGGCCTCATTGCGGTTCGGTTCCGCGCTTTGCGACAGAGCCGGCGGCGCGGTGGCGGCCATCGCAACCGCGAAGGCCAAGGCGGCGACGCTAGATAAACTTAGCCTCGCCTTGGGCAAGGCCTCGATGAAATCCAGCATGCGCAACCACCTTTTGGAAGCGTTTGACGCCGCCCGAAGCGTCCAGAACGAACGCAGGCTACAATGCACGTTTGCATCAGCGCGCCCCCCTGTTTGGGGGGCGCCAGATGATTATGGCAAGTCCTCTGGCGAGGCGGTGTGATAGCGCGTTAGGCCTTTTTCGGCGCGAAACGCGCGGCCGCCCAGCGCAGGGCGAGATAAATGGCGAAGATGACGGCCGTTGAGATCGCCACAGTTGCGAAATTCCAGCCGTTCTTGAGCCCCAAATTAAAGCAGGGCCAACCCGAGATCACAAACAGGGCGATGTAGGAGGGGTCTTTCGGCGCACGCATGACGCCGAGCACGATCGCCAAAATTGCGCCGCCTAAAATGATCGAGTCATTTAGTTCCATGGCCGCCTCTTTCGGATGCGGCCGCAGATTTGCAACATGCCGCGCGCTGGTCAACAGCGTTCGCGCATCCGGGCGGGCGCAGGTTGAATTCGCCAAAGGCGCGCGCGATGCGCGCCGCTCAGCTGCGATAATCGCCGTTGATTTCGACGTAGCGCTTGGTGAGATCGCAGGTGTGCATGCTGGCGCGGCCTGTGCCGGGGCCGACGAGCACGGTGATTTCGAGGCTTTCGCCTTTCATGTACGCGCTCATCGCCGCTTCATCGTATTCGGGGCTCACCATGCCGTCGCGCGCGGCGTAGAGATCGCCGAAGCGCACGCCGATCATCTCTTTTTTCACCGGCTGATCGGCGCGGCCGATAGCCATGACGATGCGGCCCCAGTTGGCGTCCTCGCCAGCGATGGCGGTTTTCACCAGCGGGCTTTCGCAAATGGTGCGGGCGATAATCTTGGCGCTCAAATCGCTTTGCGCGCCTTCGACACTCACCTTCACCAGCTTGGTTGCGCCTTCGCCGTCGCGCACGATCTGGATGGCGAGATCGGTCAGCACCTGATTGAGCGCAGCGCGGAAGGCGTTGAGGCGCTCGTCCCGCGCATCCGGGATCGGCGGCACATTGGCTTGGCCGGTGGCGTAGAGCAGCACGCAATCATTGGTGCTCCGATCGCCGTCGACGGTGATGGAATTGAAGCTCACCTCGGTTTCCTGGCGCAGCAGGGTTTTGAGGATGGGGGCTGAGAGCGCGGCGTCGGTGAACACGAAAGCCAGCATGGTGGCCATGTTCGGCGCGATCATGCCCGAGCCTTTGGCGAT
>DAORMO010000141.1:0-231 GCA_035440585.1 Terricaulis sp. | reverse complement strand
CAATTTCGCAGCTTGCGCCCGCGCCCTTTGGGAAGGTGTCGGTCGTCATGATCGCGCTGGCGGCGTCATGCCATTTGACGGGCGCGAGATTCAAATTCGGCAGTTCGCGTGTGATCTTCGCGTCATCGAGGACGACGCCGATCACCCCGGTGGAAGCGGCCAGCATCTCGCGCGGCTCAACGGCAATCGCTGCGCCCGCTTCGGTGAGCGCGCGTTTGCACGCCGCATCGC
>DAORMO010000140.1:3682-8289 GCA_035440585.1 Terricaulis sp. | reverse complement strand
ACCCACACGTGGCCGTCCGGATCGAAGCCGGGACGGCCGGCGCGGCCCGCCAGCGCAAGGCCCGCCGCTGCTGCGACAAGTTGCACGAATGCGCCCAGCCGCAATCGTTCCGCGTCAGGCGGCTCCAGCGGCAGAACGTGGGCGGCGATCGTCAGCATGACGAGCGCGAGGGCGCCGGAAAGCGCGGCGAAGACATTGAGCAGGCGCATGCGCGCTTCTATCTTAAGCGGAACATCGGTGTCACGAGTGCCAAGCGCCGCGCTCACGCGGCGGCAGAGGGAGCTTCACATGCAGCAGCGGCAATTGGGCAAAAGCGGGCTTTTCATCACCCCGCTCATGCTGGGCGGGAACGTGTTTGGCTTCACCGCCGACGAGAAAGCCTCGTTTGCCGTGCTGGATGCGTTCCTCGATGCGGGCGGCAATGCGATTGATACGGCCGATGTCTATTCCGCCTGGGTTCCCGGCCATGTCGGCGGGGAGAGTGAAACCGTGCTCGGCAAATGGATCGCCCAAGGCGGCGGGCGGCGGGAGAAAGCGCTGATCGCCACCAAGGTGGCGAAATGGCCGAAATTCCCGGGGCTGAAGCGCGAGAACATTTTCGCCGCCTGCGATGACTCGCTGCGCCGGCTGCAAACTGATGTGATCGATCTTTATCAGCTGCACGAAGATGATCTGAGCGTCGCGCCGGAAGAATATATGGGCGCGCTCGCTGATCTGATCAAAGCCGGCAAAGTGCGCGCCGTGGGGCTCTCGAATTTCACGCCTGAGCGCACGCTCGCCGCCATCGCCGCTGGCGGGCCGCGCGTGGAAACCATGCAGCCAGAATACTCGCTGATGAGCCGCGAGATCGAAGCGGATATGGCGCCGCTCTGCGTGCGCGAGGATATCTCGCTCATCACTTATTTCGCCCTGGCGAGCGGCTATCTCAGCGGCAAATATCGCAGCGCGGCTGATAAGGGCAAAAGCGTGCGCGGCGGCGGCATGGATAAATATATCCAAGGCAAAGGCCCTGGCGTGCTGGCGGATGGATGCTGTCAGCGCCAAAACAGGCGCGAGCCTCCCGCAGATCGCTTTGGCTTGGCTGATGGCCAAGCCAGGCGTGGCCGCGCCGATCGCCAGCGCAACCAGTGTGGGCCAGCTTAAAGAGCTGATGGGCGCGCTCGAGGTTTCGCTTTCGCCCGAGGATGTCGCCGCGCTGGATGCGGCGAGTGTCTGATGGCTTCCGCTTGCGCTGGCGCTGGCCTAGGATAGCCCAAATCTTGGGAGGCGAACGATGGCGATGCGCGGGCTGCATAAGGGATTGATCGCGGCGGGGGCGATTGCACTCGCGGCGGCGTGTGCGTCGATCACCTCGACGCCGGATGCGCCTGCGGTGGCGCCGAACGCGCGCGCGCAAGCTGCGCAGCAGCATCCGCAGATCGTGGCGCAGTTTGGCGGCGCGGTGGAAGGGCCGACGGCCGATTATGTGCGCCGCATCGGTGAGAAAACCGCCGTGGCCGCCGGCGTGCCGGGGCAATGCACCTTCACTTTGATCAACACCGATGTGGTCAACGCCTTCGCCGTGCCGGGCTGCTATATTTATGTCACGCGCGGCATTCTTGCGATCATGAATTCGGAAGATGAGCTCGCTTCGGTGCTGGGGCACGAGGTTGGGCACGTCGTGGCCGATCATTCAGCGCGGCGGCAGAATGCGGCGGCGCTTTCCACGCTCGGCGCGCTGATCGTCGGCGTGGCGACGGGCTCGGGTGAATTGGCGCAGCTGGCCGGGCAAGTCGGCCAAGTGTGGACGCTGAGCTATTCGCGCGATCAGGAGTTTCAATCGGATGATCTCGGCGTGCGCTATCTGCGCGCCAATGGGTATAACCAATTTGCGGCGGCCGACATGCTGCGCGCGCTGGGCATCCAGGATGAGCTGAACGCGCGAATCTCAAACCGCGATGCCGCCAGCGCCATTCCGGCCTGGGCGCGCACGCACCCGCTCTCAGCCGATCGCGTCACGCGCGCCAATGCGCAGGCGCAAGCGGGCGGCGCCGTGCGCGGGGAGCCGGCGGAATCAGTGCAGCCTTATATGGCGGCGATCAATGGCATGATCTTCGGCGATGATCCCGAGCAGGGCTTCGTCAATGGCCGCACCTTCGCGCACCCGACGATGCGCATCGCCTTTGATGCGCCAGAAGGCTACACGCTGACGAACACCACAAGCGCGGTGATCGTGCAGGGCCAGGCTGGGCAAGCGCAGTTCGGCGGTGGCGGCGCGCTGGGGGAAACCACGCTTGAGCAATACGCCAGCAATGGCTTGCGCCAAGTGCTGGGCAATGCGCCGCATCAGCTGGGCCAAGTGCAACGCAGCACGATCAATGGGCTTGCGGTGGCGACAGCGCCAGCGCGCGCGCAGAACCAGCAAGGCCAAGTGCTGGATGTGACGGTGACGGCCTATCGTGTAGGCGATCGGGCGTATCATTTCATCAGCGTGACGCCGCAAGGCGGGCAGGGCGTGTTCGGCGCCATGCTGAGTTCAGTGCGCCAGCTTTCGCAAAGCCAAGCCGCCGCGCTGCGCGCACGGCGGATCGAGATCGTGACCGCACGCAGCGGCGATAGCGTGCAGAGCCTCGCCCGGCGCATGGCGTTCGATACGCATCAGGAAGAGCGCTTCCGCGCGATCAATGGGCTTGAAGCCGGCGATAGCGTGCGCGCGGGCCAGCAAGTGAAGCTTGTGACGTACGTGCGCTAAGGTAAGCCATGAGTTCCGAAACGCGCGTGGCGCAAGCGGGGGCTTGGCGCGTTTATGCGATGCTGGCGCTCGTCATGCTGTTTTGGGCGGGCAATTCGATTATTGCGCGGGCGCTGCATGAGGAGGTTCCGCCGTTTACTTTGGCGCTGATGCGGTGGGCTGGGGCGCTTGCGCTGGTGGCGCCGTTTGCGTGGCGGCATGTGATGGCCGATTGGGCGGCTGCGAAGCGATCATGGGGCGCGATCCTGCTGCTCGGCGTGCTTGGCGTTTCGCTGTTTAACGCGCTGCTTTATTCGGGGCTTGCGCACACCACCGCCACCAATGCGCTGCTGATCCAAGCGGGAATTCCGGCATTGGTGCTGGCGTTTGGCTTTCTGCTGTTTCGTGATCGCCCCAGCGCAGCGCAAATCGCGGGCGTGAGCCTTGCGGCGCTGGGCGTGCTGGCGATCATCTTTAAAGGCGATCGCGCCGCGCTGGCTTCGCTGCGGTTTGGGATCGGGGATGTGCTGATCTTCGCCGCGGTGGCGGCATGGGCGCTCTACACCGTGCTGCTGCGGATCGCGCCGAAGCTCAACCCGCTTTCATTCTTGGCGATTACTTTCGCCATTGGCGTGATCACCATGGCGCCGCCGGCGGCGCTGGAATTGCGGACGCATGAGGTGGCGCTGACGCCGGCTGTGTGGGGCGCGGGGCTCTATGTGGCGCTGCTGCCTTCGCTCGCGGCGTACTGGCTTTACAACCAGGCGGTGGCCGAGATCGGCGCCGCCGATGCGGGGCAAACGATCGCGCTGTTGCCGCTGTTTGGCGCGTTCCTCGCGGCGCTGACGCTGCGCGAGCCGCTTTATGGCTATCATTGGATCGGCATGGCGCTGATCGCGGCGGGGATCGCGCTGCCGGCGTTGCTCAAGCCGCGTTCGCCATAATGGCGCCGCGTTGCGCGCTTCTGCTGGCGGACGGGACGGGGAGGATTTCATGGTGCGTTTGTTTGCGGCGGGCTTTGCGCTCGCGCTGGCGTGTTTTGCAGCGCCCGCGGCGGCCCAGACGCTGGAGCCCGAGCGCCTGCCCGGCATGTGCGTGACCATCAGCCCGCATGAGGGCTCGATCAGCATGCCGTGCAACAAATCGCCATTGCAAATGTTTGAACTGCCCGGCGACGCGCCGGGGCCGATCCGCTTTGGCGAGGGCTGCCTCGCGCCACGCGGAGAAGGCCATTACCCGCAGCTTCACGCCGATCCGTGCGACGGCTCACCTGCGCAGACATGGACGATTTCAGCGGAGGGCGAGATCCGCAACGGCGCGGAACGCTGCCTCTCGCTGCTGGGCCAATCGAGCCGCACGGGCGAGCGCGTTTATGGCGGCCATTGCCCGCGTGAGGGCAATGGGCATCAATGGGTGGCCAAGGCGCCCGATCAAGAAATCTATGATCAAGTGCGCGGGCGCTTGCGCTGGGGCGGGGCGGAGGGCTTGTGCTTGGCTTACACGCGCCCCAGCGTCGGGCTTGCGCCATGCGGGGAAAATTTCGAGCAGCTCTATGCGTTCGATCGCCATGACCCGAGCCAGTTTCGCAGCATGAGCGGCTGCTTGACCAGCTTTTCGGCCAGCGGCGGGCTCAATATCGCCGATTGCTGGGTCGATCCAGATAAAACCTGGATGCTGCAAGACGGCAGCCTGCTTTCAAACGGCCATGGCGTTTGCGTCGAGGGCGAGCAGCGCGGCGAACGCTGGCTCGCGCGGCTTGCGCGCTGCGCGGTGAAGCCGGAGCAAAGCTGGACGTTCGAGGCTGTAGGCGGGCGTGATTGACGCGCCGCCGTCGCTCACTTAGCGTCAGGGCATGAGAGTTCTGGCGATTATTGCGGCAGTTCTTCTAGCGGGCGCG
>DAORMO010000140.1:0-3672 GCA_035440585.1 Terricaulis sp. | reverse complement strand
ATCCGCGCCGCGGGCCTCCCGTGCCGGAAATTCAGCGACCCACAACCCCGATAGAGCCGCAAGGCCCACGCCTTGATCCAGACGACGCCAGGCGGCGCCTTCAAGAGAGTATGGGGCCTTGGGATGTGATGTGCCGCGCCGATAATGGGCTCGAGTTCTTGTTCGAGAGCACGGCGAACCAGCCGCAATTTGCGCAGCGGGTGAATGCGCCCTGGCGCGCCCGTGCGGAGTTTCGCCGCGCGCCTGCGGGCTATGAGCAGCGCCCGCTTGAGCCGGGCGAGTGCGCCCTGGCGAACGCGCCGCTTCGCGGCCAAGCGCGCACGATCTATCTCTTCCGCTTGATGGAAGGGGTGAGCGCCCGCCAGCCGGAAGCCCTCGCGCGGTTCACGTTGAGAGCAAGGTACGACGCGGTATCGATCTCCGGGCCCGACCCGGTGCTACGCCAGTTCGCGTATCACGCAGGCTCGGTGGTGAGCTATGCCCGCGCGTTCCACATGCGCGTGGAGCCTTGCGCCGGCCGCTGCGAATGGAGCGAGGCGGAGAACCATTTCTATGTCACTCAAGTTCGCCGCTAGCGCGCTGCTTATCGGAATCGCTGCGCTGGCGGGCGCGGAGGCGCGCGCGCAAAGCGCGGCGCTCGGCGAGCGTCTGTTCAGGGACAAGACGTGCAACAGCTGTCATGCTGAAGCCCAGCGGCGCGACGATCCGGCGCGCGATCTGCCCAGCCTAGCCACCTACAATTTCACCACTTTCCGCAGCCGGGTGCGCTTTCGCCCGCCGCCGCCGCCGCGGCCGTCCGGCGTCGTGGTGATGCCGGCTTTTTCCGAAGCGGCGGTGAGCGACGACGATCTTTGCAGCATTTTTCTCTATGTGCGCTCGTTGCGCAGGCCCGCGCCAAGCGGAGATTCGCGGACCACGTGCTTCCCGGTGGAAGCGGGCGCGCCGACCCCGCCGGAGACGCCGGTCTCTAGAGGCGCGCCGCCTGCGCCCAGCGAAGCTTCTCTGCGCGCGAACCGCGTGGTGTTTCCCCCTGTCGAAGGCCTCTCCGCGCGTGGCTTGACCGAGTACACGCTTGATTGCTGGGGCGGACGCGATGCGGAAGTCTTCGTGGCGCCCGTGCGCATCGGCGAGCGTCGCGTTTGGCGCTTCACCGCCGATTTTCTCTACGCATATGACGGCGCCCCTGCGCCCCACCCGCCTTATGTCCTCTACCCGGGCCATTGTCTCTGGGTGGGTGAGGCGCCGACCTCACGTTATTGGCCCGCGCCGCGCGGCCTCTCGCGCATTCATCTATATTGGGACGATACGGCGCCGCCGCGCAGCGCGCGTGCGCACCACGATTCAGATCGGCGCCCGCGCATTGCATGGCAGGCAAACAATTCGAACTACAATCAGTTCCTGAACGCAGCGCTCTCAGATCGCCAGCGTGTGCGCTTCATCGTCGTGGCGCTGAACGCGCAGCGCGATTCGGGAGTGCTGGAAGCGCGCGTGCTCTCGGCCGCAGTGGGTCGATCGCCCGGCGAATAGCCACGCTCACGCCTCCGCGCGGTTTTTCACCAGATCGTCCACGACGGTCGGATCGGCCAGCGTACTCGTATCGCCCAAACTATCCAGCTCATTCTCGGCGATTTTGCGCAGGATGCGGCGCATGATTTTGCCGCTGCGGGTTTTGGGCAGGCCGGGCGCGAATTGAATCACGTCCGGGGTTGCGATCGGGCCGATTTCGGTGCGTACCCATTTCACCAGTTCGCTGTGTAATTCATCGCTCGCTGTCGTGCCTGCATTGAGCGTGACGTAGGCATAGATGCCTTGGCCTTTGATGTCGTGCGGGAAGCCGACGACGGCGGCTTCGGCCACATCATGATGTGCGACGAGCGCGCTTTCGACCTCGGCGGTGCCGATGCGATGGCCGGAGACATTGATCACGTCATCGACGCGGCCGGTGATCCAGAAATAGCCGTCTTCATCGCGGCGGCAGCCGTCGCCGGTGAAATACATGCCTGGATACGTGCGGAAATAGGTATCGAAAAAGCGCGCGTGATCGCCATAGACGGTGCGCATCTGGCCGGGCCAGGAATCGAGCAGCACGAGGTTGCCGCTGGTGGCGCCTTCGAGGAAATTGCCTTTCTCGTCCACCAGCGCAGGCTTGATGCCGAAGAAGGGGCGGGTGGCGCTGCCGGGCTTCATCGCCGTGGCGCCGGGCAGATTGCCGATCAGGCACGCGCCGGTTTCAGTTTGCCACCAGGTATCGACCACCGGGCAGCGGCTATCGCCGACATTGTGATAATACCAAAGCCAGGCTTCGGGATTGATCGGCTCGCCCACCGTGCCAATGAGGCGCAGGCTCTCACGCGAATATTTTTTCACCGGCGCTTCGCCCTCGCGCATTAAAGCGCGGATCGCGGTGGGGGCGGTGTAGAAGGTGTTGACCTCGTGCTTATCGACGATCTGCCAGAAGCGTGAAACGTCCGGATAATTTGGCACGCCTTCAAACATCAGCACCGTGGCGCCATTGGCCAGCGGGCCATAGACGATGTAGCTGTGCCCCGTCACCCAGCCGACATCGGCGGTGCACCAGAACACCTCGCCGTCGCGATAATCGAAAAAGTATTGGTGCGTCATCGCTGCATAGACGAGATAGCCGCCGGTGGTGTGCAGCACGCCCTTGGGTTTGCCGGTGGAGCCTGAGGTGTAGAGGATGAACAGCGGATCTTCCGCGCCCATCGGCTCGGGCGGGCAATCGGCGGAAACTTTCGCGGCTTCTTCGTGATACCAGACATCGCGCCCGGCCTCGAAGCCGACATCGCCGCCGGTATGGCGCACGACGATCACGCGTTTCACGCTGCTTGTGTGCGGCAGGGCCGCATCGACATTGGCTTTGAGCGGGATCTTCTTGCCGCCGCGCACGCCCTCATCGGCGGTGATGACGAGACTTGAATCGCAATCTTTGATGCGGTTGGCGATGCTGTCGGGTGAGAAGCCGCCGAACACGACCGAATGGATTGCGCCGATGCGCGCGCACGCGAGCATGGCGTAGGCCGCTTCTAAAATCATCGGCAGATAGATGGTGACGCGATCGCCTTTCTTTGCGCCGTGGGCTTTCAGCACATTGGCGAAGCGGCAGACGTTTTCGTGCAGCTCGCGATAGGTGATCGATTTTGATTGGGAAGGATCATCGCCTTCCCAGATGATGGCGATCTGATCGCCGCGCGTTTCCAGATGCCGGTCAACGCAATTGGCCGAGGCGTTGAGCACGCCGTCTTCGTACCAGCGGATGCGGAAATCCTCTTCGTTGAAGGAGGTGTCCTTTACCTTGGTATAGGGCTTGATCCAATCGAGCCGCAGGCCCTCAACGCCCCAGAACGCTTCGGGATCAGCCAGCGCGGCCGCATGCTTGGCGCGGTAGCCCACGTCATCGACATAAGCGCGCTTGGCCCATTCCTCCGGAACGGGGATGACGACGGGTTCAGACATGGCAGGCCTCGCAGCGTTTCCTGGTTTGTTTTAGTGTTTTCGATGCGGGTAGGCGAAACAAGCCGGTTTCGCCAAGTGCGCGTGCGCGATTTTCGCGCCAATTGCCGCAAGTGCGCGACACTTCCCTTTCTGAAATTTAGGGCGCGCGCAGGAAACCCTCGGCGCCATCACGCCATCTTGCGCGATCGTTGCGCTGGC
>DAORMO010000139.1:7967-8309 GCA_035440585.1 Terricaulis sp. | reverse complement strand
GCTCGGCCGGGCCGCCGCTGCTCACCGCCGCGATCAGCACGCCGCTTTCGCCCGTCAGCTCAAGCCGCCGCGCCAGCGCGCGCGAAAGCCCCTGGGTTTGCCCGGCGATGCCGAGCCAGCCGCGCGCCACCCGCCCTTCGCGCATCAATTCAGGGATGATGCGCTTGGCGGTGTTGATCGGCACGGCAAAGCAAATGCCCTGCGCGCCGCCGATGATGGCTGTGTTCACCCCGATCACCGCGCCGGTGGAATCCACCAGCGCCCCGCCGGAATTGCCGGGGTTGAGGGCGGCGTCCGTCTGCACCACATCCTCGATCAGCCGGCCGCCTTCGCCGCGCAGCG
>DAORMO010000139.1:5025-7894 GCA_035440585.1 Terricaulis sp. | reverse complement strand
GCCACCGCAAGCTCGCCCACCGCCAGCGCATCGGAATCCCCCAGCGCGCCCGCGCGGTGGCCCGCCCCATCCAGGCGTAGCAAAGCCAGATCCGTGTCGGGATCAACACCCACGATGTCCGCGCGCTCCATGGCGCCGTCATGCAGCATCGCCTCCACCCGGCCCGCGCCGCGCACGACGTGGTGATTGGTCAGCGCATAGCCATCGGGCGAGATGATCACGCCCGAGCCTGCGCCGTCATAGAGATCGCGCCCGCGCGCGCTGCGCCGGACGCCAATTACTGAAGGCCCGGCCGCCGCCACAACGCGCATGATGGTTTCAGAAAAGCCGTCGCGCGGGCGGCGCGCGGGCTGCGCATCGATTGTCAGTTTGCGATGGAACATGAGGCGATAGGTGGGAATTCGCGCGCCGGGCGCAACGGGCCGCTTCCGCGCCTTGCGCACATCGCCTACATCCGAGCCATGCCGCCCCGCTTCCAACCTTTGACTTGGCTCCGCAATTCGTTCCTCGCCGGGGTCGCGGTGGTGTTGCCCTTTGTGGTGACGATCTGGCTGATCTGGATGGTTGTCACCTTCATCGACACGCGGGTTGAGCCGCTGCTGCCCACGGAGCTTGCGTTCCTGAAGAGCTTCCCTGGCGGGGGGCTGCTCGTCGCCGTCGCGGCGCTGACCTTGGTGGGGGCGCTGGCGGGCAATCTGATTGGGCGCTGGGTTGTCGGCGCGGCCGATCGCGGCATCGCCAACCTGCCGCTGGTGCGCTCGATCTATGGCGGCGCCAAGCAGGTGTTCAAACAGATCGCCGCGCCCGAGCGCACCTCGTTTCAGGAAGCGGTGCTGGTGGAGTTTCCGCGCCCGGGCATCTGGGCGCTTGGCTTCATCACCAATGAGGACACAAGCGAGGTCGCCGCTGACATCGGCGAGGATCTGATCGCGGTTTACGTGCCCCAGGCGCCGATCCCCACCTCCGGCTTTCTGCTCTACCTGCCGCGCGCCTCGCTGCGCCCGGTGAAGCTGACGCCCGAAAACGCGCTCAAGCGCGTGATCTCGCTCGGCATCATCCGCGATAACGAGGCCGATGCGCTGATCGGCGGACGCTCTAAGAAATCTTGATCGCGGCGGGATCAAATTCCGCCGGCGGATAAGCCGGGTTCATCGCCTCAAGCGTGCTGCGCACCACCGAGGCGATGATTGCGTTGCGCCGCCATTTCTTATCGGCCGGGATCACCCGCCACGGCGCATGCGCGGTGGAGCAGCGCTCCAGCACCGTATCGTAAGCTGTGTGGAATTCATCCCAGAGCGCCCGATCATCCAGATCGGAGGGATTGAATTTCCAATTTTTGGCCGGATCATCCAGCCGCTCCTGCAGCCGCTGGCGCTGCTCATCCTTTGAGATGTGCAGCATGAATTTGAGGATGGTGACGCCGTTCTCGCTGAGATGCTGCTCGAACGCATTGATCTGCGCATAGCGCTGCTCAACCGCGGCGGCGGGCGCGAGGCCGCGCACCTTCACCACCAGCACGTCCTCATAGTGCGAGCGGTTGAACACCCCGATCATGCCCTTCTTCGGCATCGCCTTATGCACGCGCCAGAGATAATCGTGCGCCAATTCTTCTTCGCTGGGCTTGCCGAATGAGGTGACGGCAACGCCCAGCGGGCCGCATTTATCAAATACGCCGCGCACCGTGCCGTCCTTGCCGGAGGTGTCGATACCCTGCAGCACCACCAGCAGTGCGCGTTGGCGTTCGCCCCAGAGCCGATCCTGCAGCTCATTGATCGCCTTGGAATCTTCCTTCAGCGATTTTTCCGCTTCGTCCTTGCTGGCGAACAGGGCGGCGCATTCTGTGTCGCGGCCCTTCAAGGGGCTGCGCGCGCCTGGGGCGATGAGGATGGTTTGATCGAGTTCGGCGGCGTCCATCGGCGGCTCCCTGCGTGGCGCGCGGCGCTCAGGCGAACACCACTGTCTTGCCTTCAGTTATGATCACCCGGCGCTCCAAATGCCAGCGCACGGCGCGCGCCAGCACCTGACATTCAAGATCGCGGCCCATCTCCACAAAATCCTTCGGCGTGTGATGGTGCGCCACGCGGCTCACCGCCTGCTCGATGATCGGGCCTTCGTCGAGATCGGGCGTGGCGTAATGGGCGGTGGCGCCGATGATCTTCACCCCGCGCGCATGCGCCTGCGTGTAGGGCTGGGCGCCTTTGAAGCTCGGCAGGAAGGAGTGGTGGATGTTGATGCAGCGCCCCGCCAGCGCCCTGCACGTTTCCGGCGTCAGCACCTGCATGTAGCGCGCGAGCACCAAGAGCTCTGCGCCCTCTTCTTCCATCACCTCAAGGATGCGCTGCTCCGCTTCAGCCTTGCTGGCCGCGCTGACGGGCAGATGGTGATAGGGCTTATCGCGCCAACGCGCGATCGGCTCCATGTCGGGGTGATTGGAGACGATGGCGGCGATGTCGCCCGGCAGCCAGCCTGTCTGGTCTCGGTGCAGCAAATCGTAGAGGCAATGGCCGATGCGCGAGACGGCCACCACCATGCGCGGGCGCACCGCCATGTCGTAGAGCCGCCATTGCATGCCAAAGCGCTGCGCGATCGGCGCAAAGCCCGCCTCAAGCGCCGCCAAATCCGCGCCCGCCCCGCGCCCATTGAACGCGGTGCGCATAAAAAACGCATCGCGCGGCATGTCATGAAACTGCGCGCTTTCTTCAATGGAAAATCCGCGCTCGGCAAGAAACCCTGAGACATGCGCCACAATGCCGATCGCGTCGGGACATTGCAGGGTGAGGATGTAACGGCCTTGGGTCATCGTGCGCCTTAATACGAAAAGGGCCTCCCCGAAGGGAGGCCCACAAATCGTCGCGTTCGTCCGCGGCTC
>DAORMO010000139.1:4729-4952 GCA_035440585.1 Terricaulis sp. | reverse complement strand
GGCACGCGCGCGAAGCGCGCCGCCATCGCCTTGGGATCGACCTCGACATATTCGGGGGTGTCGCGTTCGCCGCTTTGCAGCGCTTCGAGCACGATCGCCATCGTCTTGGCTTTTTCGCGCAGCTCGATCACGTCGCCGACCTTCACCTGGAAGGAGGCGATGTTCACGCGGCGGCCGTTCACCTTGACGTGGCCGTGGTTCACGAATTGGCGCGAACATCGCC
>DAORMO010000139.1:4360-4629 GCA_035440585.1 Terricaulis sp. | reverse complement strand
GTAGGTCTTGCGGAACTGCTTTTCGGTGATGTTGCCGTAATAGAGGCGCAGCTTCTGCTTGGCGACCAGCTGGAGGCCGAAGTCAGAGGTCTTGCCCTTGCGGCGCTGGCCGTGCTGGCCGGGGCCGTACTGGCGCTTGTTCACGGGCGATTTCGGACGGCCCCAGAGGTTCTGGCCGAAACGGCGGTCCGATTTATATTTGGCTTGGATACGCTTCGTCATGCGCGATTGCGCCTTCTTCCGTGACGGGGCCCGGCGGCTTCCCAATG
>DAORMO010000139.1:699-4345 GCA_035440585.1 Terricaulis sp. | reverse complement strand
GCCCTGGCGGTATGCCCGTCATCCAGTATGGTCCGCGCGCGGAACGAGGCCCGCGCGGAAAGCGGGGCTTGTGAGCGAAGCGGCCGAAAAAGTCAAACCGCCCCCTCAGCGGCGCCCCCTCACCGCATGCGCCACATTCCGCCACAGGAGGTGCAGTTCGCTTAACCCTTCGGCAATTGGGCCGTGCGCACCCTTGGCGTGAAAGGACGCCACCGGTGACAGTGACGCTGCGCCATAATGAGAGGCTGGAGCTCAACGTCGTTGAGTATCAGGGCGCCGTGAGCTTGGCTGAGCTCAAGGCACTGGCCGCCTACAATGCGCGCAACCCCGAAACGCTGGCGCGCGACACGCTCAACATCATCACCCCGCGCACCCATTTCAGCGCCACCCTGGGCGAGCTCGACACCCTCTTCGCCTATTACCGCACGCTGTTCGCCCCGCTCAAACTTGAGATCATGCGGCGCGCCGCCTGGGTCTGCCACAGCGCCGCCGCCGAGGCGCATATCCGCCACTGGCTGGCCGGCGACATTCGCAAGGGCATGTCCACCAGCGTGCGCCTGTTTGGCGGCATCGCCGAGGCCGGCGATTGGCTGATGCTGCGCCCGGATGAGATCGAGGCGATCCAGCATGGCGAAGGCTTCACCGATCTCGCCCGCTTCACCGCGGCCGCGCCGGTGCGGTGAGCAAAGGCGCGCGCAGGCATGACCATCAGCTTTCAGCACCATCCCGAATTGGAGCTCAACCGCATCGCCTATAGCGGGCTGCTTTCGATCGAGGAGATGCTTGAGCACGCCACGTTTCGCGGCGCGCATCTGCAATGGCTGAACTTTGACCACATCAACGTGGTTTTGCCTGGCACGGACACGCGCCACGTCACCCCGGCTGCGATGGATGACTTGTTCGCCAAACACCAGGCGCTGTTTCTGACGCAGACCTTGCTGATCCGCCGCCGCTCGGCCTGGGTGTGCCAAAGCCCGGCCGCGCGCGGCACGCTTGATTATTGGCTGGGCGACCGCACCGCCAAGCCGCGCGCGATGACGGACGTGCGCCTGTTCGATACGCTTGATGCGGCGGCCGATTGGCTGTTGCTGCGCGGGCGCGAAAAAGCCCTCGCCGTGGCCGGCGAGGGCTTTGAAGATATCGCGCATTTTTGTGCGCCGCCACTGGCGGCGTGAGCGCGCTTACTCGGGATTGCTGTCGAGTTCGTACTGGCTTTGCAGATAATTCTGCAGGCCCATCTGATCGAGATTTTGCAGCTGGGTTTCGAGGAAGTCGATGTGCTCCTCGGTGTCGTCCAGCAGCTCGGCCAGCAGCTCGCGGGTGACGTAATCTTTCTTCTCTTCGGCGAGGGTGACGCCGTCCTTGATGGCGGCGTGGCCTGTCTTTTCCGCGTTGAGATCAGCCTGCAAGCGCTCGGGCACGGTTTCGCCAATCTGGAGCTTGTTGAGGTTCTGCAGATTGGGCAGGCCTTCGAGCAGCAGCACGCGATTGATGATGCGATCAGCGTGCTTCATCTCTTCGATGGATTCTTCGTACGTCTTTTTGCCCAGCTTGCCGTAGCCGTCGGACTGATACATCCGCGCGTGAAGGAAATACTGATTGATTGACGTCAGCTCATTCGTGAGAATCTTGTTGAGCTGCTTGATAACGTCCGGATCGCCCTTCATCGCGCGCCTCTTATTCGGCGGCGATCAAGCTCCGGGTTTGGATCCGGGCCATGCCGCCGCATGTGATGCCTTCGGCGATCTCGGGCAGACATTGGCCGCAGCACGGTTCGCACCCATGGTGGGCCAATACCGCCTCCGGTCCCATCGCCCCCGCATCGATGGCTTCATCCACCAAACTGCGAGTCACGCCGTTACAATTGCACACGTACATGCGGCACTTCTCTGAAAGCAAAGCCTTTTCGGGCGAGTGACTCTCACCTGCAAAGATAATCTAGCCGCTTGCAAAAGCTCCTGCAAGTCACTCGCAACAGTTAATAACGCCGCACCCACCGGGCCGCCCTGACGCGGCGCCTTGGGGATCAACCGGGGTTACGTTAGAAGCCGCGCCACATGGCCAAAGCTCCTACAATCGGCGTCGTTTCCCTCGGCTGCCCCAAAGCGCTCGTTGATAGCGAGCGCATCATCACGCGCCTGCGCGGCGAGGGCTATCAGCTCTCGGGCTCCTACGAGGGGGCCGATCTTGTGCTGGTGAACACCTGCGGCTTCCTCGACAGCGCCAAGGCTGAGAGCCTCGACGCCATCGGCGAAGCCATCGCCGAGAACGGCAAGGTGATCGTCACCGGCTGCCTCGGCAAAGAGGAAGGCCTGATCCGCGAGGCGCACCCCAAAGTGCTCGAAGTCACCGGGCCGCATCAATATGAGGCGGTGCTGGGCGCGGTGCATATGCATCTGCCGCAGGCGCACGATCCGAAAATCGATCTGGTGCCCGAGGGCGGCTATCGCCTCACCCCGCGCCATTACGCCTATCTGAAAATTTCCGAAGGCTGCAACAATCGCTGCAGCTTCTGCATCATCCCCTCCATTCGCGGCGATCTTGCATCGCGCCCGGCCAACGCTGTGCTGAAGGAGGCCGAGGGCCTTGTGAAAGCCGGCGTGAAGGAGCTGCTGGTGATTTCACAGGATACGTCCGCTTATGGCGTTGATGTGAAATACGCGGAGAGCAAGTGGAAGGATCGTCAGGTGCGCGCGCGCTTTTTCGATCTTTGCAAGGAGCTGGGCGAGCTCGGCGCCTGGGTGCGCTTGCATTATGTGTATCCCTATCCGCACGTGGATGAGGTCGTGGGCCTCATGGCTGAGGGCCGTGTGCTGCCCTATCTCGACATTCCGTTTCAGCACGCTTCGCCCAACGTGCTGCGCGCGATGAAGCGGCCAGCCAATCAGGACAAGGTGCTCGATCGCATCGCCAAATGGCGCAAGATCTGCCCCGATCTCACCATCCGCTCATCCTTCATCGTCGGCTTTCCGGGCGAGACCGAGGAGGATTTCGAGACGCTGCTTGATTTCATCGAGCACGCAGAGATCGATCGCGCCGGCTGCTTTAAGTACGAGAACGTCGAAGGCGCGCCCTCGCGCGATTTGCCGGGGCATGTTGATCAAGACGAGATCGATGAGCGCTACGACCGCTTCATGGAAGTGCAAACCGCGCTCGCTCACACGCGCGGGCAAGCCATGATCGGCAAGACAGTGGAGGCCATTTGCGACGGCTGGGACGATGATTCCGAAGCCTTCGCCTTCCGCACCAAGGCCGATGCGCCGGAGATCGACGGCGTGGTGCTGGTGCACACCGAAGCAGATCTCGATCAGGGCGACATCCTGCCGATCACCATCACCGGCGGCGAAGGCCATGAATTGACCGGCGTTCTAAAATAGCGCCGACGCTTTATGGCCCGCAGGTCCAATTGCCGGGATAGGTTTGCGCCGCATCACCACTGCGGATCGTGATCGTGGCGTTGTAGGCCACTTGCTCATTGCCGGTTTCCATGCGGTCGCGCGTGAGAATTTCGACGCTGAGCCCCTCGCCGGCGAACGCCGCGCCCTCGACCATCGCGTCATAGCCGCCAGGTTCAACCGCCGCCAATTGCGCCACCGCGCCGCCGCGCTTGATAAGAATTTCACTGCGCGCGGCCGCATCGACATGG
>DAORMO010000139.1:388-679 GCA_035440585.1 Terricaulis sp. | reverse complement strand
GCCAACACGGCATCACCACCGCTGAACGAACAGCCCAATTCGCCGCTGAGCCGCCCTTCGACATCAGGCGCGAGCAGCGGCTCAAGCGCGAGCGATTGCGGCCCGAGCGCTGGTGTCTGCGGCGTGTGCGGCGCTTGCGGCGCCGGCCCGCACGCGACGGCAAAGACGGCGATGAAGGCCCACATCATCGTTCTCATGGCGAACTCCTCTGTTCGGCTGTAAGCGTCCTTGTGGGGATAATGTTCCGGAGATCGAGGCGCAGATGGGGCCATTCGCGGACGGCTGGGATGA
>DAORMO010000139.1:0-293 GCA_035440585.1 Terricaulis sp. | reverse complement strand
GCTTTCGCTTGGCGACACACGCGGATGCCGAAGTGCGCGCCAATGCGATTTTGGCCTACGGCCATTTGGCGCGCACGATCGGGGTGCTTGATGAAGCCCGCGTGCGGCCACTGATTGAAGCGGCGCTGAACGACGCCGATCCGCGCGTGCGCGCCAACGCCGAAACAGCGGCGAGCGATATCAGTTTCTTTTTGGGCTGGGATTTTTAGGCGCTTGGAGCGCTGCCTTGGACCGCCGGCGCCCCCGCCGGCAGGGCTTTCTCCGTTTGCGCTGGTGCGTGAGGCCAATAGCCA
>DAORMO010000138.1:0-8311 GCA_035440585.1 Terricaulis sp. | reverse complement strand
GGCGCAAGTGCTTGCAGAATCTGCGTCCCGCGCGAGCGGGTTAGTGCATTGGGATCATTCGGGCAAAGCTCTTTTCGTCACCTTGTCGGCGGAGGAGTAGGGCACCCACGGCGCGACGTTATCCACGCCCGCCGATGTCGAGTCCTAGCGCCTTGATGATCTCTCTCTCGGCGCCACGACCGTACTTGAAGTCGAAACTCATGCCTTTGACTTGGCCGGCGACGACTTGATTGAGCGCGCGGTCCATTGCTGGCCGCCAAGGCGTCAGCGTTGCGGTGCGATCGTGTTCGATCAGTGCAAAGCTCTGTTCGGCGAGATGGATGCGGCCCGTGTAGAGCCCATGCACACGCTCGCCGTCGCGTGCGATATGCGCAACCCGCCCGGTGTCGCGCTCGACGCGGTCGCGAAGACCTTCCTGTTCAAGCGAAGTCAGGCTGTCGCGCCAACCGGGCATGGCCTGGAAGCCATCAGGGCCGCGCTCGCCCAGTCCGAGCTTCTCCAGCGTCGCTTCCCGCCGCATCCAGGCTTTGTCGATCTCAGCGCCAAAGCCTTCGCTGCGCATCTGGCTTCGGTCTTCACGACCGTCTGCGATCCGGTCGAGCCAGGTGGGACCGCGATACTCGGCCTGCCGTTCAAGCGCATGCGGATCGATCAACGTCACGCGCGCGCTTTCGCGTCCGCCCCGCCCTTCGCGCATCGCGACCTGGGTAGGGTAGTCGTGGGGTAGATAGAATGTGCCGTCGCGCTCGCGGCTGACGACGCCGTCACGCCGGAGCGCTTCCAGCCTGCGCTCATGCATTTCGATGTAGTTCGCGCGATCAGTAGGCCGCGCTTGGCGATGCAGCGCCGCCGAATAGGTAAGATGATTTTCCTGCGCGATTTCCCAGATGGTGCGGTCGGACGCCTTCAAGCCCGGCGTCGCGCGTTCGATCTCAACAATGGCGCCGCGCTCGACGCCGGCGAGGCTGCGCAGATCTTCAGGGCTGGCAACGCGCGCGGTCCAGAATCTGCCGTCGATGCCTTCCACGCCGACAAGCTGCGGGCCGCGCGCGTCTTCGCCCAAACGCTCAAAGCCAACTAGGCGACCGGTGACGCGTTGGCTCGAATGCGCCGCTTCCAGTTCTCGCGTGCGCTCGGGTCCAAGCCCGCGTTGCTCCTGCGCCAGCAATCGCGCGGTGGCGCGCTCGCGGTCGCGCCTGTCGCCGAGCCGGATCAGTTTCTCCTCAAGTTCGGCATCGAGCTTCCACACGCCGGCGCGGGCCGGTTCGGCCAAGCCCAGCTCCTCCAGCCGGTTGAGCCGCTGCACCAGCCGGGCGGCGCGCACGCCATCCTCGGGCAGCGCGCTCATCGCAATCTCTTGGCCGCGCGAGCGCGCGACGAGCTCTCGGTCAAGCTCGGTGAGGCGTTCCTGCTTCACGGCGCGATCGGCGCGCTCGGGTTCCAGACGCGGTCCAAGCAGCTCGGTGGCCAGCCCTTCGGCCCGTTCGCGGAAACCGTGGGAAACATAAGCACGCGGGATGACGAGGTCGCGCCCATCTGCCCGGACGCCTCGCATCAGCAAGTGGACGTGCGGGTGCCCAGTGTCGTGATGCTCGGCCGCGATCCAGTCGATACGGGTGTCTAGGTCCGATTCCACGGTCCGCATCAGGTCGCGCGTGTAGCTCCGAAAGTCGTCGATGGCTCCGCCGTGCTCGGGGGAGATGATGACGCGGAAATGGTGCCGGTCGTCTTCACAGCGTTCAATGAACGCGGCGCCGTCCGCCCGGTCGTGCTCGCGGTCAAATACCTGGACCGCGTCGCCATCGCGGCCAGCGCCATCGCGCTCGATATAAAGCGTGTGCCGCATCATCGACCCCGCGCCGCCCGCCGCTTTGGCGTGAACCTTGGGATGTATCTTCACCGCCACCCGCTGGCTGCCGGCGGGCCGCTCATGCTTCAGCTTGACGGCTCCCGCCCCGCGGCTCCGATTGTACCAAGCAGTGCGTGCGCGCTTCGCAACGCGCTTAGAGCCGGCGGCGGACGGGGGACGAAAAATCGACCCGCCATCCGGAGCGTGTTTCGCGCGACGCCGACTGACATCGCCTTCAAATTTATCTTCGTCATCCATCGCTCGCGCCCTTAACTTTCGCGCAAAGCGGCTCACTTCACTTTGCCGCACTTTGCGGCAGCGCACCTCGTGGTGCGGTGGAAAAAAAGATGTGCAGACAAGCCGCTGTGCATCCAGCACTGCGGCGCATTCTATCTTGCCATCAACCCTTCGTCTTTTTCCTCGTTATTCCCGACAATGCTTTGTTATTCGCACTGAGTAATGACGCACGCATTCGCGTTTGTTGTCATCAAGTGTGTTGTCGTGAAGGGGAGGTGGTGCATGCGAGGGTTAGGCGCTTTCCAGATGGCGCAGATGAAGCATCGTGACAGGCGCGTGTTTGAAATGTGCCAGCACTTGCGCGCTGCTATTGATGTGTTCGAGCAGATCGCCGCGGAGCCCTATCAACCGCCGGAGCGAGCGATGCCGGAGCGCGTGGAAAGTCCGCCGCCTCCGGCGCCGCCACCAGAACTGCCTGCCGAAAAACTCACCTACACCGTCAAGCAGACTGCCGCGGCGTTGGGCGTGGGGCAGACCACCGTTTGGAAGGCGGTCGCCGACGGCAAATTGAGCGCGATGAAACTGGGAAGCCGAACTTTGATACCGGCGGAAAGCTTACGTGCGTGGATCGCATCCATGCCGCCGGTGAAGCGCAGAAGCTGAACTCGTCAAGCCCACCCTTATCAGGTGGGCTCACCGGCCCCTGTGGGGCCAACGCGCGTGGCTATCCACCGCCGTGTGCCCATCATGCCCCTAGCGATCCCTTGGACATGAAGGTCCACGTCGAGCGTCGGGAACCAGATTCCTGTTCCGCGGCCAGTTAGTTCCACCTTGGTTAGGTCTGAAGTGGCTGCGCCTTCGAGACCCTGCGCAGCGTGAGGCGGGAAGGAGAGATCAACTCCGTTCTCAAGAGCAATGACGACCATTCCGGCGGATGCGTCGTAGTGCGCTGAGATCGCGGCAGGGTACTTCCTGCGGCGCGTACGTGAGCGGCGGTTAGCGCGCCTGATGTCGTTGTTGGTCACGGTCACCGCTCAAGCGCTTCGCAGCAGCGTCTTCGCGGCCTCGGCCAAGAAGCCGGATCGGGACTGCCCGCGGGCCTCGGCCTCGCGATCGATGCGCCCGAGCAGGGACTCATCTAGCATGACGTTCACACGGATCGCGTGACCAGGCACAGACACCGGAACCGCCACCGCCTGGGCGCCGCTCTTGATGATGCTCTTTGCGAGCGTTGTGTGATTGGATTGCTGCGGCAGGGACTCTCCGCGCTCCAGCGTCTCTTCCAGCACGGTCTCAAGCGCATCGATCGCGTTTAGCAGGGCGGCCTCAAAGTCATCGCCCTGCGTGATCGTGGCGGGCACATCCGGAAACGTGACCGAGAAACCGCCATCGTCCTCCGGCTGAAACGCCGCCATGAAAACAGCGCGGGCCATCTCAATCTCCATCAATCCATCTTCACGCCGCTCTGGCGCTCGATCGAAGCTTGCGTGCCTCGCTTCAGCTCGCGATGGAGCGGCACGGTCACCGTCCGGCCATCGGGATGGCGGCCGAAGACGTGATCACCTTTGCCGCGTCGAAACACGAACCCAGCTGCCTCAAGCTGCTTTACGGCCTCGTCCCCGCTAATCGGCATGAGCCAACTCTCGGGTGTGTGTGATTACACACTGCCCGGCCATTGAAGTCAACCCCGAGTGTGGAAAATTACACATTGCGGTGGGCCTCCTCAGCCGAGAAGAGCGGAAGTGAAAGCTGGTCGCCTTCGAGGGCCCTGTTCGCGGGCACTGGCGCTGGTTGTGCGGCGCGTTTGCCCACGAACCTTGTTGCCACCTCTGACGCTACCGCGCGGGCGCCGGCGTCTGACGGATGTGCGTAGCGTTCGGTCGTGGAGGTTTTCGTGTGCCCGAGCGCGCGGCCCACATGATAGAGAGAGGCGCCGCCTTCCACCGCGAACGTCGCAAAGCTGTGTCGAAGATCGTGCAGCCGGACGTCCGGAATGCCCGCCAGCACTCGAACTTTGTCCCAGGCGCGATTGACGCCGACGAGCGGTTGATCGCCTACCGAAGAAGGGAAGACGTGCTCGCCACGCCGCTTCACCGCCTGCAAAATCTCTAGCGCTGGCATCGAGAGCGCGATGGTACGTGAACGATTGAGCGCGCCCATCTTGGTGCGCACGGGCGGCAAGACGATGCGTGCGCGATCGAAGTCGACTTCGGACCAGCGCAGAGCAACGATTTCGTTGCGGCGGGCGCCCGTCAGCATGATGAGCCGGAAGATGTCCGCGAAATCCTTGGTGATGACAGAGGCCGCTTGCGCCTCGGCAATCATGGCCCAAAGCCGGCTGGCTTCTTCCTCGGTCAACGCCCGCTCGCGCATCTGATCGCGGTACTTCTGGATTTTGCCGCACAGGTTCTGGTCGAGAATCTCGTGCCGGACCGCCCACGCCATCATTGTCGAAAGCGCCCGCATGGCGCGCGCTGCCGCCCCCGTACCGCCTTTGACGACGGCGTGCTGCTTGCCGGTCTTGGTTCTGACGGTGACTGAGGTCTTGCCTTGTGCGACCTGGGCTTGGAATTGCGAAAGGTCTGAGAGCGTGAGTTCGCGGGCGATGCGCTTGCCGAGCAGGGGCTCGATGTGGCGCTTGTAATTGTATTGATCGACCTTCCAGGAGCTTTCGCGTTTTAGCGGCTTGTCGATCCGACCTTCGACGAAATACCGCTCAAACAGCTCTTTGACGGTGCCGCTTTTGAGCTTGGTCTCGACCTTCGTGGCTTGAGGGTCTTCGCCATGACCGGCCTGATAGAGCGCTTCTTTGGCCTTGCTGCGGGCGGTGTCAGGCGTCCAGGGCGAGCCATGCTCGCCAATCGTCAGCCAGCGCTGGCGACCCTGGTAGCGATACTTGAGGCAATAGGATTTGCGACCGGTCGGCGTGATCCGCAGCGCAAACCCTCTGACGTCAGTATCCCAGATGCGAAGCTCGCCTTCTTTAGGCGCTGCGGTCGCGTCAATCAGGCGAAGCGTGATACGAGCACGGATGCCGTCCATTAGAGGACGCTCCGTGATTCAAACTCGCGGCCTCTTTTTGGTTTTCTACCAAGAGTTCGAATCCGATTTGCTACCATATCGCTACCACCAGAAAATAAGCGTCCGGAAAGCCGGGGCATGATTTTTCTGGGGTGGAGATGGGGCGCATACAACGCCCCGGTCAACGGCAGGAATTAGAAGGAAATGCCCGGAAATAAAAGGAAAATCGGCTCCGGGCGGGTTGCCAAGGTTGGGGTCGTGAGTTCGAATCTCATCGCCCGCTCCAGTTTCTCAATCGTCGTGTGATCGGTTCGACCGCGCGCTTAGGCGTGGCCGGCGAGTGTCGCGGCGATGCGGCGGGCGAGGGCGACGATGGTGAGCGTGGGGTTGGCTTGCCCGCCCGAGGCGAACACGCAGCTCGAAGCAATCCAGAGATTTTCAACATCGTGGGCGCGGCATTGCGCGTTCACGACGCCGGCGCTGGGATCTGTGCTCATCGCGGCGCCGCCCAATTGGTGATAGCCGTCGCGCGCGGCGCTGGCGATGGCCTCGAGCGTTTCTTTGCGCCCGGCGTCAAAGCGCAGCGCGCCAAGGCCGCTCTCGCGCAAGTCCGCATCGAGCGCCTCGTGCGCGGCCAGCACGCTCTCGAAATCCGCCTCTGTCATCTCAAAGTCGATCGCGAGCTTGGGCAGGCCGAGGGAGTCGCGCGCCTCGCCAAGGCGCACGCGGTTGCGGAGATTGCGCAATTGTTCGCCGTGATAACTGAGCCGCCATGCGCCGCTTGCATCGGGGATAAGATCGACCGCGCCAGGATAGCCGCCGTTGAGCTTGGCGTACGCAAATTGAAACACAGCGCCAGAAAGCCCAACCACCGCCGAGAGCGGCGCGTGCTTGAATTGGCCGATATGCAAACCCAGCCGGCCGTTTTTTCCCACGATCGTGGCGAGCCGTGTCGCCAGCGCGCGCCCGAATGCCGCAAGATTGTCACGCGCTTGGCTCGGGTTATCGAGCCAGAAGGCGATGTTGTTAAAAGGGCCAGCCCGCAGCGCGGCTTCCGTCGGGCGCAGTCGCCGCCGCGCATAGACGCCGCGATCAAGCATGCGGCAGGCGAAAGCCTGGACATTGGCGGGTTCGGCAAGCGTGATCGCGCTGATTGAGCCGGTCAAATGGCCCATATAGCCGCGCCCCAGCGGCCCATCGGCGCCGCCAAACAGCGCCGGTTGCGTGCGCTGCGCCAGCAAGAGTAAGCGCAGCACGCCAAGCCCGCCGCATGCCAGCACGATCTGATCGGCGCGCACGCTTTTTTCCAGCGCGCCGGTGCGCACGCGGAGGCCTGTCACGCGCCCGGCTTCAATGTCGAGGCTCGTGACACGCGCATGGCGCACGATGGCAGGGCCGGCGCGTGAGCGCAGCCGCGCGCGCCAGCGCCGCGCCATATTGCGCTCAGGCCCCCAGCTCTCGTCACGCCGTGCATCAAAGCGCGCCAGCTTTTCAAAGCCAGCTGGAGCCGGAGATTCGCTAACGCCGCGCGCGCCGAGAAAGGCGGCGGCCTTCTCCCACCATGGCGCCATGTCGGCTTCGGCGATCGGCCAGTCGCGGAAATCGGCGGCGTCGAGCGGCACGCAGCGGCCGCCCCACCAATGCGATGTACCGCCCAGCGCCGAAGCGGCGACGATGGAGATCGGATCGTGCCAAGCGGGATCGCTTATATCGGCGGCGAGAATGTCAGGCGCGCCAGGAATGGGATTGTGCCCACCCGCTTCAAGCACAAGCGTTTTAAGCCCCGCATCATGGCAATCAAACGCGCACGCCAAGCCCGCAGGGCCCGCGCCGACAATGCAGACATCATACGCGCGATCCAGCGCTGCGGACGAAGTAAGCGGCAATCTCTCACGCCCTAGAGCCCGGCTCCCTATAAACCGGAGCGGGCATATGCAGTGCTCGCGGCAAAGGCGGCAAGCTTAAAAGCGGTAAAAGAGAGTGCGGCTTGGTTAAGCGCGCTTAAGCGTGCTCACCAAAGCGCGCCATCGCCTCAAGCACGAGCTGGTCAGCCTCTTCAAAGCGATCAGCGCTGATCAGCGGCGCGGCGTTGCGGAGGGCGTCGACGCAAGAGTCGATGCGCAGCTGCTGCGCATGGATAATGGCGAGGTTGAGCAATTGCATCGCCAGATGGCGATTGGGCGGGGTGGCGGGCTCTGACAAGCGCACGCGAATCCGGCGCAGCACGGCGCCAAGCGGCGGCGGATCGCCGGCGTCATTATAATGGCGCCGATCACCCCAGCGCTTTGAGCCGCCGCGTGAGCGACGGTCGGGGCCGAAATAGACTTCGTTATCAACCCATTTTCGGATCATAATCGGCGGTATACGTCGACATTCTAAAGGCCGTGTTAGCAATGTGGGCCTTTATTGCCGTAGCCGAATGAGCCCTTCCTGCGCGGCGCTGGCCACCAACACCCCATCCTCGCGATAGAGCGCGCCGCGATTGAATCCGCGGGCGCCAGAGGCGGAGGGGCTGTCCAGCACATAAAGGTGCCAGCGGTGAAAATTGGTGGGGCGGTGCAGCCAAAGGATGTGATCGAGGCTGGCTGTCTGCACGCCCGAGGTCCAGGTGTAGCCGTGCGGGCGCAGCGCCGCGCCAAGCAGGGCGTAATCCGAAGCGTAAGCCAGCAGCGCCTGATTGAGCCGCACATCATCGCCAAGATCGCCGCGCGCGCGCAGCCACAACATGTGATGCGGCGGCGCCGGTTTCGGATCGCGCACGGCGACAGGATCAACCGGGCGCACCTCAATCGGACGGTCCCGAATTTTCGCAAGCCATTCCGGCTTATCGGCAAAAGCTTCGCGCCAGCGCTCGACATCGTCCTGCACGCTCTCGGGCGGCGGTGCGGACGGCATGGCGTCCTGATGGTCAAAGCCGCTTTCCTGCACCTGGAAGGAGCAGGCCATGTTGAAAATCTGCTCGCCCTTTTGGATGGCGATCACGCGCCGGGTGGCGAAGCTCTTGCCATCGCGCGAGCGCTCGATCTGATAAAGCACCGGGATGCGCCCATCGCCCGGGCGGATGAAATAGCTCTGCAGCGAATGGCAGATCAGGGTGTCGACCGTTTTGTAAGCGGCGGTCAGCGCTTGGGCGACAACTTGGCCGCCGAAGATGCGCCCTTCGTCTTCGGGCATCGGCACCAGCACGCCGAGTTCGCGGCGGAT
>DAORMO010000137.1:0-8626 GCA_035440585.1 Terricaulis sp. | reverse complement strand
GCCGGCGCGCGCATCGGGGCGACGCACGGTGGTGATCGACGCCGGCCACGGCGGGCGCGATCCGGGCGCGGTGGGGCGCACGCTGGGTCTGCATGAGAAAGAGGTGGTGCTCGACACCGCCCTTAAGTTGCGCGATGCGCTGGAGCAGCGCGGCCAATACCGCGTGGTGCTGACGCGCGATGCGGATCGCTATGTCGAGCACGCCGAGCGCGTACGCATCTCGCGCGACGCCAACGCCGATCTTTTCATCTCTATCCACGCCGATGCGAACGCCAATGCCGAGGCGTGCGGGGCGTCTGTCTATACCGTCAACGAGCGCGGCGCGCGGCGCGGGCAGGCGATGCTGGGCGATACGATCGACTTGGGCGCAACGCCGGTGCGCGGCCAGGCGCGGGACGTGCTGGTTGATCTTTTCCAGCGTGAAACGACCAACCGCTCGGCGCAGTTTGCGGAAATCGTCATTCCGCGGCTTGGGGCTGTCGCGCCGCTGCTGCGCAACACCCATCGAAGCGCCAATCTTTACGTGCTGCTCGCGCCTGACGTGCCGGCTGTGTTGATTGAAACCGGGTTTTTGACCAATGCCGAAGATGAGCGCCGCTTGAGCCGGCCTGCTGAGCGCGCGGCCATCGCCCGCGCCATCGCCGATGCGGCCGACGCCTATTTCGCCGCTCCCCAGCTTTACGCTGAAGGCGCCTAAAACCGGCTCGATTCTTAGTCTAGTTCCACTAGGGTGCGCCTCCCTTGGGCGCGGCCTTAATCGCGCCGTATTGCGGGGCGAGGCGGGCCTAGAATTGGGTTCGGCGCGAGCGGAAGCGGGGCGTTATGAGCAGTACTTACCGAGGCGGCCGGGGCTGGGACGACGAAGATCGCGGCGGCGGCTTCTTTGGCGGCCCCTGGTGGCGCAAGGCGCTTGTCGGCCTTGCGATCCTGGCGCTTGTCGGCGTGCTTGCGGTGGCTGGCTTTTTGATCGCGGCGCTGCAGGGGCTGCCGAGCCTTGAGGAATTGCAGGATTACGAGCCGCCGGTGACGAGCCGCGTCTATGCAGGCGATGGCGCGCTGGTGGCTGAGTTCGCGCGCGAGCAGCGCGTGTTCGTGCCGATTGAGCAAATCCCCGATCATGTGAAGAATGCTTTTGTCGCGGTCGAAGACGCGCGCTTCTTTGAACATTCGGGCCTTGATTATGCGGGCATCGCGCGGGCGATGCTTTCAAACGTCAGCAATGTGCTGCGCGGGCGCCGGCTTGAGGGCGCCTCCACCATCACCCAGCAGGTTGCGGGCAATATGCTGACGGGCCGCGCTGCTGATTGCCGGCCCTACAATTCGGAAACCGGCGAAGGCGCGCGCGTGCCGCTGTTCTGCGCGGTGTTCACCAAATTCCGCGAAGCGCTGATGGCCCAGCGGATCGAGCGGGCGCTCGATAAAGAGCGCATCCTTGAGCTTTATCTCAACGAAATTTATCTCGGCAACCGCGCCTATGGCGTGGCCTCGGCCGCGCTCAATTATTTCAACAAATCGCTCAATGATCTGACCATCGCCGAGGCGGGTTATCTTTCGATCCTGCCCAAAGGCCCGGCCAATTATCAATTGCCGCGCCACCATGATCGGGCGGTCGATCGGCGCAATTACGCGATCTCGCGCATGCTCGATCGCGGCTACATCACCGAGGCGCAAGCGACGGAAGCGCGGGCTGCGCCGCTGGAAACGGTGGATCGGCTCTCGGGCGATGAATTCATCGCCGCTTCGCATTTCGTGGAAGAAGTGCGCCGGCAAGTGCAATCGCAATATGGCGAGCAGGCTGTCTATGACGGGGGCCTCGCCATCCGCACCACGATCGACACGCGCTTGCAGCTTGCGGCTGCGCGCGCGCTGCGCCGCGGGTTGGAAGATTATGATCGCCGTTACGCCTATCGCGGGCCGCTGACGCGCGGGGAAGCTGACGGCGATGTGGCCGCGCAATTGCGCGCCGCGGCTGCCCCGCCGGCGATGTCGCACTGGCGCCGCGCGATGGTGACAGCCGCCAGCGGCGCCAACATCACTGTGACCGATGATCAAGGTGAAACCGGCCGCATTGTCGCCGAGGACGTGACCTGGGCGCGTACAAGCAATCTGCCGCGTGGGGCGATCATCTACGCAGAGCGCGGCCAGAACGGGCGCTATGCGGTGCGGCAGGTGCCGGAAATTCAGGGCGCGCTGGTGGCGATGGATCCGCACACCGGGCGGGTGCTGGCGATGGTGGGCGGCTATTCGCCGACGGAAGCCACCGGCCTTAACCGCGTCACCCAGGCGCAACGCCAGCCGGGCTCATCCTATAAGCCGATCGTCTACGCCGCCGCGCTGGATTCGGGCGCAACGCCCGCGACGCTGGTGGATGACGGCCCGATGGCGATCGCTGCGGGCGACGGCACCAATTGGTCTCCCGAAAATTACAGCCGCGAATTTTACGGCCCCACCACGCTGCGCCGGGGCCTTGAGCTTTCGCGCAACGCCATGACAGCGCGTGTGGCCTATGAGCTCGGTGCAGATCGCGTGCTCGAATATGGCCGCCGGCTTGGCGTTTATGGCGACAACACCCAGGCGGTGTTCGCGCTGGCGCTTGGCTCGGGCGAGACCACGCTGCTGCGGATGACGACGGCGTATGCGATGTTCGTCAATGGCGGGCGCTGGATCCAGCCGGTTGTGGTGGATCGCATTCAAGATCGCAGCGGGCGCACTGTGTTCCGGCGCGATCAGCGGGAGTGTGCTGAGTGCACCTCCGAATGGCGGCGGCAGAATGCGCCTGTGCTGGCCGACACGCGCCAGCAAGTGCTCGATCCTGTGACGGCGTATCAGATTGTCACCATGTCTGAAGGCGTGGTGCAGCGCGGCACGGCGACGACGATCGCGCAGCTTGGCTATCCGCTGGGCGGCAAGACCGGCACCACCAATGATTACCGCGATGCGTGGTTCATCGGCTTCTCGCCTGACCTCGTCGTTGGCGTGTGGGCCGGTTTTGACCGGCCGCGCGACATGGGCCAGGGCGAAACCGGCGGCCGCATCTCTGCGCCGATCTTCCGCGATTTCATGCGCGAAGCGCTGCGCGACACCCAGCCGACGCCGTTCCGCATCCCCTCAGGCGTGCGCCTTGTGCGCATCGACGCGCTCACCGGCCAATTGCCGAGCGGGGATACCCAAACCACGATCCTTGAAGCCTTCCGCCCCGGCACCGAGCCGACGCGGGAGATCAGCTCCTCCCCGTTCGTGTTTGGCGGCACCGATCCAATCGATCCGCGCGTGCTCTCCGGGCTCGGCGGGGCGCTGACGCCAAGCGAAGGCGGCGATGTGCGCCCGCGCACAGCCGCGCCCGAGCAGAGCGACGATGAGGATTTGGGCGGGCTCTACTAGAAAATAGGCGCGTGAGCCGGAAAGCGCAGGTGCGGTGGCGCCCGCGCTTGGCATGGCCTATCTAAACCGCAATCTTTGACTTTGAGGCACACATATGCGCGCTGAAATCGCCGCCCTGGCTGAGCAAATCGAGAACGCCGTCACGCTGCTGCGGAGGCGTCTTTGACTGGGATCAGGCCCAGATCCGTCTCGATGAGCTGAACGCGCGCTCTGAGCAGGCCGATTTCTGGAATGATCCGGAAAAGGCCCAAGCGCTGATGCGCGAGCGCAACCGGCTCGACAGCGCCATGGGCGCGATCCTTTCGCTTGAGCGCGATTTGAAAGATAGTGTCGAGCTTGCGGAAATGGCCGAGGCCGAGGGCGATGAAAGCCTAGTGGACGAGGCGCAAGCCACGCTCAAAGCGGTGCAGGCGCGCGCGGCCAAAGCTGAGCTGGAAGCGCTGCTCTCGGGCGAGGCTGACGCCAACGACGCCTTCCTCGAAATCAATTCCGGCGCCGGCGGGACTGAGAGCCAGGATTGGGCCTCGATGCTGCTGCGCATGTATGCGCGCTGGGCCAATGCGCGCGGCTTTAAGGTGGAGGAACTCGAGCGCCAGGATGGCGATACGGCCGGCATTAAATCGGCCACGCTGCTGATCCAAGGCGATAACGCTTATGGCTGGCTGAAAACCGAAGCGGGCGTGCACCGCCTGGTGCGGATCTCGCCGTTTGATTCCAACGCGCGCCGGCACACCTCGTTCGCCAGCGCTTGGGTGTACCCGAAGATCGACGACAATATCGAGATCGAGATCAACGAAAAGGACGTGCGCACCGATACCTATCGCGCCTCTGGCGCGGGCGGGCAGCACGTCAACAAAACCGATTCCGCCGTGCGCCTCACGCACATGCCCACGGGCATCGTGGTCGCCTGCCAATTGGAGCGCAGCCAGCACAAGAACCGCGCCACCGCCTGGAACATGCTGCGCGCGCGGCTCTACGAAGCGGAGCTGCAAAAGCGTGAAGCGGAAACGCAAAAGCTGGAAGACGCGAAAACCGAGATCGGCTGGGGGCGGCAGATCCGCTCTTATGTGCTGCAGCCGTATCAGATGGTGAAAGACCTGCGCACGGGCGTTGAAACCTCTGACACCGCCGGCGTGCTCGATGGCGATCTCGATGATTTCATGGCCGCATCGCTGGCTGCGCGCGTGCAGGGCGGGGGCGAGCCGGTGCAGGATATTGAGTGAGCCTTGCCGCCGCCTCCGAGCCTGGCGGCTATCTTGCTGAAGTGCAGCGGCGACGATGCGCGGGCGATAGCGCGCTGACGACGTTTCAAGGCTTGCGTGTCGACGCGATCATCGTGCGCGCTGATGCGGTTGCGAGCCCAGAGGCGCTGATCGCGGAGGTGAGCGGCTTTGCCGATGCGATGCTGCATGAGGCGCAGTTGCTGCCGGGCGAATTCGCGGCGGAGGCGGTGGGCTCATTCTATGCACGCGATTATCTTGCGCAGGCGCTTAGCGGCGGGCACGCGCAATATTGGGCCAATCGCAGCGGCGATGCGCTGGCGATGCTGTGCGCCGCGCAGGCGCTCAAGAGCATGGGGGCGGACGCCTATCACGAGGTGCTCGCCACGCTGGCGCGGCTGATGACGCCCGATGCAAAGGCGCGGCGCACGGTGCTGAAGCAAAAGCGCTGGCGCAATGTGGCGGCGGGCTTGCGCGCGCTGGATGATAAAGTGCGCGATCTGGCGGTGAGCGCGCCGCTCGCGCCGCTGCATGCTGAATGGCTGAGGCGCCTGCCTAGCTTGCGGGCGTTGGGCGAAGATGAGGCCCGCGCCGCGTGCGCCGCTTATGCGGCCGCCAACCCGCTCGCTGTGCGGCGCCGCGATGAAACGGACGCGCGCAAGGCTGAGCGCGAGCGCAGCGATCCGACCCATAGCGCCGTGCGCGCGCTGACGGACATGGCGCGTTTGCGCTTTCTCAAGCTTGGCGATGGCGCGGCGGCGGGGATGCGCACGATCTGGCCCGAAGGCCCGGAGCGGCGCGGCTTCGTGCGCTGGGTGCAGACTGATCAAGGGCCATGCGCGGCGGTGTTTTACAAAGAGGGGCGGGTGTTTCGGCGCTACCTCGCGGTGCTGCTGGAGCAAAACGGGGTGCTGCCGCTCGGCTCGCTGAGGCTGACGCGGGCGATGTATGAAGCGATCGCGCCGGCTTATGCGCGAGGGTGAGGGCCCGGTGATGGCGGTTTATGTGGCGCGCGCTTTCATGCTTGGCCTGTTGCTCGTTGCATGCGCCGCGCCCGCGCGCGCGCAAAACACGGCCGAGGCGTTCACGCCGCTGATCGGATGCTGGCGCGCGGTGGCGGATGAGCCGGGCCTCACCGATGAGCTCTGCTTTGAGCGGCTTGGCGCGCATGTCGTGGCGCTGCAGCGCCGCGGCGATGGCGCGATGGGCGAGACCACCTTTCATGACGATGACGCCGGCGGGATCATCTTTGCGCATGCCGACGCAGCGGGCGCGCGCGCAAATGGCGTGCTCCGTGCCGAGGGGGATCGCTTCGTGCTTGCGCCGCACACGCTGATCGCCGCCGATGGGCGCACAAGCCGGCTGCGCGGCAGCTGGGTGCTTGAGGCTTCAAGCACGCTGACCATCACAATGGATGAAGAGAACGAGGGGCGCTGGCGCGCCGGCTCGCCGATCACGTATCAGCGCGCGCCCTGAGTGCGCGCTGGGGCGCCGTGCCGCGCAAAGAAAAAGGCCCGGCTTGCGCCGGGCCTTGAGTGTGTTTTTCCCAGTACCAAACTTTTAGTTCGACGATCCCGTCACGATCACCCCGGACACCATCCGGTCCTCGGTGGGTTCGCCGAACACAGAACCTTGTGCAGCGCCAAACGGGCGCTCTTCCTGCTGGACCACTTGCGGCTGAGCAGGGGCGCCTTGGCCAGATTGGCTCAGCGGATCCTGCAGATAGCGACATTGGCCTTCAAACACTGCGCCCATCTCAACAGAAAGAGATTGATGAACAATGTCGCCCAGCACATGGGCGTTGCGGGCCAGCATAACTTTGCGCGCCCGCACCGAGCCTTCGACGCGGCCGTGCACCGTCACGCTTTCGGAGATGATGTCGCCCTTGACCATGCCGGTGTCGCCCACGGTGAGCGAGCCGCCGCGGATATTGCCTTCGACCTCGCCATCGACCTGCACTTCGGCGCCGTCAGCGTCGATCGTGCCGGTGATTTTGACGCCATTGGCGATGATGGATGCGATGCCGGCGCGGCCCGGCGCCTGGCGGCGCTGGGGCGGAGGATCTGGGAGGGCCGGCAACGTGCTGTCTGAGGCTCTACCCTTGTTCGTGAACATGCCGACCTGCCCTCAAGAAACCAACCGGGTCAACCGCCCGGCCGCGGAACCACACCTCATAATGAAGGTGGGTTGCGGTGCTGCGCCCCGTTGACCCCATCGAACCTACACGCTGGCCGATCGCAACGCGATCGCCCCGCTGCACTTGGATATCGCGCAAATGTGCGTACCGAGTCTTAAAGCCGTGGCCATGGTCGATCTCGACCGTGTTGCCATAGCCCGAGCGGCTGCCGGCATGCACCACCACGCCCGGCGAGGTGGCCACAACCGGCGCGCGCTCGAACGCGGCCATGTCGAGGCCTTGGTGGAAGGTGGGGCGCCCGGTGAACGGATCCATCCGTTGGCCGTAGCCGGAGGTTTCGCGGTAATCGACGGCGACAGGCGCGGCCAGAGGCGTGGAATTGGCGACGGCGGCGAGGCGGCGGCTTTCGCTGATGCGCGCGGCGACTTGCGTCACCCGCTCGGCGAAGGCGGGGTTTAAGCCGCTGTCGCGCAGGTAAGCGACGAAATCTTGCGGCACGAGCGGCCCGCCGACAGCTTCTTCGGTGCCGGTGAGCGAGGCCATCGAGACGCCCGTAAGCCGCAGCACGCCGCGCACTTGCTCGGAGCTTTCGACGACGGAGTCCTCCAGCTCAGAAAGCGTCTGCTCCTGATCGGCGGCGAGGCGGTCCTGACGGGCGCGATAGCCGACGGTGGTGACCATATAGGGCTCGGACGAGATCGCCCGGCTCTGGCGCGGCTCTGCCTCGTCGATCGAGGCGGCCATGATCATGCGCGCGCCGTCACGCTCGATCGGGCGGGAGGCGGCGAGTTGCAGCGTTTGGCCGCCGGCGAATTCCAGCAGCGAGCGCAGCACTTCATGGCGGCTCTCGAAATCCTGGGTGGCGACGTCGAACTGGCGGGTGCGCTCAGCCAGCTGGGCCTGGGCGGCCGCGGCCTGGGCGCGGGATTCGTTGAGCCAACGATCGTACTTGGCGCGTTCGCGCTCGATCTCGGCGTTGGAGGCTGTGGCCTGGGGGCCTTCGAGCAGCACGTCCGCCGTGGCGTAGACGCACCAGCCCGCGAGGCCGACGGCGCTCAGAGCCAGGAGGGCTTGCTTGCCCGGGGAAAGAGAAACGTAACGGACAGTGCCGCCGCTACGATGGTAAATCTGCCGTTCCGGGAAAATGCGATCGAAAAACGCTCGCGCCCGCGATCCGAACTCGCTCATGGTCCGCCACCGCCCGCCTTCATCTAAACAAAAAACCGTTTAGCCCCGCCAGACCTCATTCCAACCTGAAACCCTCCCGAATTGCAACAGCCGCTCTGCGCCGTTTACAGGAATTTCAGTATCTTTAACGGGGGTTGTGCGAATTCCAGGCCAAATCTTGCGCTTAAGAGCTAAATTCTAGGCTTTTGCCGCGCGCGCCTTAACCTCTTTCAAGACTTCATCCACATGCCCTGGCACACGCACCTTGCGCCAGATGCGGGCGATGCGGCCGCGCTCGTCGATCAGGAAGGTGGCGCGTTCGATTCCCCAGTAGACGCGGCCATAGAGGCTCTTCTCCACCCAGACCCCATAGGCCTCGCAGACCGCCCCATCCTCGTCGGAGGCCAAAAGCAGTTTGAGCCCATGTTTGGCCGCGAACTTATCGTGTTTGGCGGGGCTATCGCGCGAGACCCCGACGATGACTGCGTTTGCGCCTGCGAAGGCCTTTGTATTTTCAGTGAAGTTTAGGGCTTGCGTGGTACAGCCTGGGGTGTCGTCTTTCGGATAAAAATAAAGGACGACCATCTGGCCCTTCAGCTTGCCCAGGCTCACCCGCCCGGCGCCGGCGGCGGGCAGGTCGAATTTGGGTGCAGGGTCTCCGGGTTTGAGTTCGTTCGCCATCGCTGGCCTCCTGGCCGTTCGCCGCGCCCCCGGGCGCGGG
>DAORMO010000136.1:3888-8732 GCA_035440585.1 Terricaulis sp. | reverse complement strand
TCACCCCGCATCAAGTGCGGGGCTTCGGCCGGGAAGCGTGAGGTCACACTTGGACCGCCGGCGTCCCCGCCGGCAGCACTATTCCACCGCGTCCCGCCAATTGCGCCCGCTCATCAACGCGGCGGTTTCGATCGCGGCGCGGGCGCGGTCGGGGCGCTCCATCGGCAGCATGTGCGAGGCGCCCTCCACCAGCGCGATGCGCGCTTCGGGCTTGAGCATGGCCAGGCGGTGCGCGGTGGCGGCCTGCACCGTGCTGTGATGCTCAGCGCGCAGCATAACGAGCGGCTGCGACACGCGCCGAAACGCCGCCCACGGATCATGCCGCTGCGCGCAATAGGTGGCGGCCTCAAATTTCGGCGCGCAGGCGAGCTTAAAGCCGCCGCGCTTTTCATCTTCGATCAGCCCGTCGCCGACATAATCGTCGATCACCTCGCGCGGGAAAGTTTTGAACACGCCGCGCCCGACAAACCCCGCCGCCGCCTCTTCGCGCGACGCAAAGTGCGCGCGCCGCCTCAGCGCCCCGCGCGCCAGCGGAAAGGTGTGGCGCTGAATGAACGGGCTGAGCGGCAGCTCAAACAGCGCATAAAGCGCCGCCGGCATGATCACCGGCTCAATCAGCGCAAGCCCCGCCACCAGATCCGGCCGCCGCGCAGCCACCACCGCGCCCATCGAATGGCCCGCCAGCGTGACAGGATGCGCCGCCTTCTGCTCCAGCACCGCGATCACATCATCCCGATGCCGCCGCCAAGAGGTGTAGCCCATCAGCTTCGGCGGCAGTGTTGTGCGACCATGCCCGCGCGCATCCAGCGCCAACACCGGAAACCGCTCGCCCAACGGGCTCAGCATGCTGGCGTAGGTGCGCGCGTTAAAACCAGTGGCGTGCAGGAACACGATGTCCGGCGGCGCCTCAGGGCCAAAGGCGATGCCCGCCATCGCCCCGCCATTCAGCTCAAAGCTGAGGCGGCGAAACGGCGCGGCGTTTGGCGCTTGCGCCTGCTCTGCCATAGGCGTTGGGGGCGGAGGTGCTTCAGTCACAACCGGCGCTTTTAGCCGAACACACGCCGCAGCGTATCGGTGGTACGCCTCGCTGGGTTGCCGCGGATCGCCCGCTCTTCACGCGCGATATATTGGAAGCAGCCATCAAGCGCCTTCAGCGTGGAAAAATCTGTCACCTCGGTGCGCAGCTGCGTCGTCATGCTGGCAAGGCCAACCTCGCGCAGCGCCGTGCGCATTAAGGTAAACGCGCCCGATTGCGTCAGCGCATCGCGCATCACCGGCTTGAGCAGGCGCGTGAGCCCCGTCTCAGTGCGCCCACGCAGAAATTGCGTGGCGCTGTCTGAGCCGCCGCGCACGATATTGATCGCATCCGCAATCGTGATGGTGCGCACTGCATCGACGAACATCGTCGCCGCGCGCGGCATCGTGGTGGTGGCGGCGCTGTTGAGGCTCTGCTGCAAATTATCCAGCGGCGCGGACATGCCAAAGCGCGCGAGCGTGCTTTGCGATTGCCCCAGAACACCCGGCAGCGGGATGCGGACGTTCAGATCGCTCCAGAAGCCGCTGGGGCGGCCCAGCTGCTGGGTGGCGCTGTTCGAGGCCAGCGTCAGCGCCTCACGCAGTGCGCGCGTGGCTTCCTGCTGCGTGAACTGGCCAAAAAACGGCTGCTGCGCAAACGCCGGCGCCGCAGCGGAAGCAAAAAGGCCGGCAAGCAGCAAACGGCGGGAGTGATTCTGCATGAGGAGAGCTTAGCATCCCGCCCGTCATTCCGGCGCGCGCTGCGCGAACCTGGAACTTCAGAGAGAGCGGCGGTTATATTTCGTCGCCAAGTGTGACGAGACAAACCCCGGAAAATGCGGCATTCTCCCACCGTGACGCTGGCTGATCTCATCCCCAAGCTGCACTACCCCACACGGCTCGAAAAGCTGGTGGATGGGTGGGTGCACGGCATCGCCCTGGTGCTGCTGGGCCTTGCGGTGAGCATCGGGCTTGGCCTCGCCATCTGGCAGGGCGGGCTCGGCATGGCCAGCGCGGTGGCGATTTACGCCGTGTGCGTGATCACCATGTGGGGCTGCTCGATGGCCTACAACATGGTGGAGGATCAAAAGCGCAAAGCCTTCCTGCGCCGCTTCGATCACGCCGCCATCTTCCTGATGATCGCCGGCACTTATACGCCCTTCACCGCCATCGCCTTCGATGGCTGGCTCTCCTTCGGCATGACAGCGCTGGTCTGGACGCTCGCGCTCGCGGGCGTGTTGGGCAAGCTCTTCTTGCCGAACGTGCCTAAGAAAATCTGGATCGCGCTTTACGTGGCGCTCGGCTGGCTGATCGTGGGCGCGACGGGGCCGCTGATTTCCGAGGTGCCGCTGGCGGGCGTGATCCTGCTGCTGATCGGCGGCGTGATCTATACGCTCGGCGTGCCCTTCTATGTGTGGGAGCGCCTGCCCTTCCGCCGCGCCATCTGGCACGGCTTCGTCATGGCCGCCGCCGCCGTGCACTACGCGGCGGTGCTGACGGGCGTGGTGTTTGCGTGAGCTTTGCTGCGCGTGTGGCGAAAGCGCCAGCCGCATCCCTTAGGTGAACTCGCGCCGCACTTGAGCCCGTGCTAAACTCCAATGCCATGCAAGCGCCCCTAAGGGATATTTGCGACTATGTCGCGCGCCACGCCGCGTTGATCACAACAGCGCTATGGACATTTACATGTGTTGCATCATTCTTTGTCGCGCCGGGCGATAGCGTTGTGTTTGAATCAAACGGCGGGCGGCTGAGCATTGGCTCGCATGGATGGCTACTCTCCGCATTCCCGATAACCGGCCTTTGCTTCTACGCGATTGCCATAGCCTGCGCCGCGCGCACGCCGTTTAGCGTACATCAATTCTCGCTACTGGCCGGTCTGATGACGGCGGGGTTCTCGATCGTGATTGTCGGCGGCGCACTTCTATACGAAATGCGCGCTTCACCGCCGCCGCTGCTGATCGAGCTTGTTTCGCTGGGCTTACTCCTCGCTATTTTAGGCCTGTTCGCTTTCTTCTGGGCGGCTGTGGCGGCGCTCAATCACGCGGAACACCCAGGGCCGCCGCCCCGCCTCAGCGACATCGTGCCTACATTTCTTCTGACAATATTCCTGCTGCCAATCAGCGCTTGGTTCATCCAAGCGCGCGTCAACACAGTGCTCAAAATGCCAAGACTGGGAGAGAAACAAGCGCCATGACCGAAACCACCTGCTTCAAACTCAGCATCGAAAACCACATCGCTCACATCGTTCTCAATCGGCCTGAGGCGTTTAACGCCATGCCGCGCGCGTTCTGGAATGAGCTGCCGGCGCTGGTGCATGAGATCAATGCCGGCGCAAAAGCGCGGGTGATCGTGATCTCCTCCACCGGCAAGCATTTCACCTCCGGCATGGATATTTCCGTGTTCACCGATGGCGAGAGCATCAACGCAGCGGGCGCCGATCAATACGTCCGCGCCGAGGCGTTCCGGCATTTCGTGAAGGTGCTGCAAGACAGCTTCTCGTGCCTTGATGACGCGCGCATGCCCGTGCTGGCTGCGATCCAGGGCGGCTGCATCGGCGCCGGCGTGGATATGACCAGCGCCTGCGATATCCGCTACGCCACCGAAGACGCCTTCTTCCAGATCGCGGAAATTAACATCGGCATGACGGCGGATGTCGGCACCTTCCCGCGCCTGTGCAAGCTCATCCCCGAAGGCTGGCTTCGGGAGCTTGCCTATACCGGCCGGCGGCTGCCTGCGGAAAAGGCAAAAGCGATCGGCTTGGTAAACGAGGTTTTCCCCAGCCAGGCGGCCATGATGTCGCACGTGTTCGAAATTGCGTCAGAAATCGCAGAAAAGTCGCCCGTTGCGATTGCAGGATCGAAGCGGATGGCTAATTACGCGCGCGACCATTCCATAGCGGACGGGCTCGATTATATCGCCACTTGGCAGGCCGGCATGTTCGCCCCGCCGCACATGATGGAAGCCTTCGCCGCGAAGGCGCAAAAGCGCGCGCCAGATTTTCCCGATCTGGCGCCTCTAAAACAGAAGATGTGAGTTCGATGGACGTTCGTTTTATTCCGCCCGGCAAAAACGCCCCGCATGAGGTCAACGCTTTCATCGAAATCCCGCAGGGCGGCCTGCCGGTGAAGTATGAGCTCGACGAGCGCTCGGGCGCGCTGTTCGTCGATCGCTTCCTGCACACTTCGATGCTGTATCCCAGCAATTACGGCTTCATCCCCAACACGCTGGCCGACGATGGCGATCCGCTCGACATCCTGGTCGTCACGCCGATGCCGGTGGTGGCGGGCTGCGTGATCCGCGCGCGCCCGGTGGGCGTGCTGCTGATGAGCGACGAGAAGGGCCTCGATGAAAAAATTCTCGGCGTGCCGGTGGATTCGCTCAACCCGTTCTATAGCGACGTGCAATCGTATGAGGATCTGCCGCCGCTGCTGGTGCAGCAGATCGCCCACTTCTTCACGCACTACAAAGATCTCGAGCCGGGCAAGAGCGCAAGCGTGGGCGAATGGGCCAAGCTTGAAGCCGCGCACGACTGCATCGTGCAATCCATCAAGCGCGCGAAGTGACAGCGGCGGAGATCGCCGCCGCGCTGACTGAGGCGCTTGAAGCGGCGGCGGCGCGCGATGGCGCTGAAGGCGCGGCGCTGATCTCGATGCAATGGGAATTGCTGGCGGCCCCCGCCGCTGGCGCCGCCAAAGCAGAAGTGGCGCGCAAAACCCGCACGCTCATCTTCCTCACCGCGGCTTATCTTGGCGCCGATGGCGCGCGCATCGCCACAGCTTCCAGCGTGCATCGGCTCGGATAAACCTTCCCTCCCCGCACGGGGAGGGAAA
>DAORMO010000136.1:0-3753 GCA_035440585.1 Terricaulis sp. | reverse complement strand
CCCGCCAGAACGTCCCCGCCGCATCGGTGGAGCAGGCAAAGCCCGGCGCGCCGGAAACAGTCTCCACCAAGCAGAACGGCACCTCATCGGGCGGCGCCACGCCAAACAGCGTGCGCCCGACAATATCCTGGCGCGGCCCGCGCGCTTGCGATGAGCGCGTGACGATGGCGTGGATGTGCGCGCGATCGGCGGTGGGCAGGATGCGGAACACCACCTCATCGCCGGCGGAAAGCGTGATCGCGGTGAAAGGCTGGCCCTCCACCTGATCGGGCGCTTCGGCCACCGCATAATGCGCCGCCGCCGCGCGCACGGCCTCGAGCGTCATCGGCAGCGCGGTCGAGATGCCCGCCGCGCCTTCGGGCCCGATCGCGGACTCGTAAGTCGGCGCTTCAACGGCCGGAGCCTCCTCCTGCTTGGGCTGCTGCTGCCCGCACGCGGCGAGCGCAAGCGAAGCAACAATCAGCGCCGCCCAGTTTGCCGCTCTCACGAGAACACCTCAAACAAGCCAGCGGCGCCCATCCCGCCGCCGATGCACATCGTCACCACCGCGTGCTTGGCCTTGCGGCGCTTGCCCTCCATCAGCACGTGGCCGACGAGGCGCGCGCCTGTCATGCCGAACGGGTGGCCGATGGCGATGGAGCCGCCATTGACGTTGTATTTTTCGGGATCAATGCCGAGCCGATCGCGGCTGTAGAGGCATTGCGATGCGAACGCTTCGTTGAGCTCCCAAAGATCGATGTCATCGACCTTGAGCCCCTGCCGCTCAAGCAGGCGCGGCACGGCGAACACCGGGCCGATGCCCATCTCATCAGGCTCACAGCCCGCAACAGCAAAACCTTTGAACAAGCCCAGCGGCTCAAGCCCGCGCTTTTCGGCTTCCTTCTCATCCATCACCACAACAGCGGCCGCGCCATCGGAGAGCTGGCTGGCATTGCCGGCGGTGACGAAATTGCCTTCCCCGCGCACGGGCTGCAATTTGGCGAGCCCTTCGAGCGTGGTGTCGGGGCGATTGCACTCGTCCTTGTTGACGACGTAATCGACGATGCTCTCTTCCTTGGTCTCCTTATTGACGACCTTCATCTTCGTCGCCATCGGCACGATCTCATCATTGAAGAGGCCCGCCGCTTGCGCCGCCGCGATGCGCTGCTGGCTGCGCAGCGAATATTCATCCTGATAATCGCGCGCCACGTTGTAGCGCTTGGCCACGATGTCCGCGGTTTCGATCATCGCCATCCACAGCGCGGGCTTGATCTCCATCAGCTTCTCTTCGGTGAGGCGGAAGCGGTTCATATGCCCGCCGCCCTGCACCAGCGAGATCGATTCAACGCCGCCGCCCACAGCCGCCTTCGCGCCTTCATTGGTGACGTAATGCGCCGCCTGCGCGATCGCTTGCAGGCCGGAGGAGCAGAAGCGATTGATCGTCGCGCCCGAGGTTGTCACCGGCAGGCCTGCCCAGATCGCGGCGTTGCGCGCCACGTTGTGGCCGGTGGCGCCTTCTGGCCCGCCGCAGCCCAGCACGACATCTTCGATCAGCGCCGGATCCACGCCCGCGCGCGCCACCGCGTGCTGGATCGCATGCCCGGCCATCGCCGCGCCATGCGTGTCATTGAAGCCCCCGCGCGCGGATTTGGCGAGGCCCGTGCGGGCGTAAGAAACGATAACGGCGCGGCTCATGGATCACTCCCTAAAATTTGCGCCGCACCCTAAACGCCGCAGCCGCGCTGCGAAAGCCAACCTAGCGGAAGGCTCACGAAATCGCGTGATTGTTGACGAGGCCGCCGCTGGGAACCGCATCGTCAACCGCCGCCGGCGCCGCCACCGGGCTCGCCGCGCCGCCGCCCATCTGGAACATGCCGCGGCCGCGATCCTGGATCCATTTGGCGATATCTTCCGAGAGCACGCCCGCAACAATGCCGATCAGCGACACGGTGAACGGATTGAGCGCCGAAGAGGTCGTCGCCGCGCTGGCTTGCGCGCCCGTGCCGATGGCAAAGCCTGCGATGGCCGCATTGGCGAGCACGTAGAAAGCAAGCGCCGCGCACGCGCCAAACACCAGCCGCACCACGATCTCCGCCATCGTCACCGGCACAGCGCGGTTGAGGTAAGCGGGAAAAAGATAAAGCAGCGAGCCAAGCGCGCCCATCAGCAGCACCAGCACGGTTGAAAGCAACGCCGGATGGCCTTGCGCCAAAAACGCCGAGACGCCCCAGGGGCTCATCGAGGTGAGCGCCGCCACCTCGCCGCTGATGCGGCCATAATGCTCATAGCTCGGCACCACGCTCTGCTGCAGCGCGAACACGGTGCGATTGGCTTCAGCCACTTGCGCGCCAATCGCGCGCTGGCGCGTCACAAGCGCCGCCCGCTCGGCATCGGCGGCGTTGCGCGTTTCTTCATGCGCGACGAGTTGCTGGGTCTGCGTTGAAAGCGCAGCGACCGCTTGCTGATCCGCCGCCGCAAGCCCGGGGCGCGCGGCAAGTGACGCCACACGCTGGCTCAATGCGTTTGTGCTCAAATCCGCAGCCGCGCTCTCTGCAGCGGCGGAGCCCGCGCGCTCTTCAACAGCGGCGATCGAGCCCACGATCGATGCGCGCGCGGCGTTGGCGGCGGCCTCTTCGCTTTGCACGCGGTTATCAATGGTGGCGATGGCTTGCTCGATCTCGAGCAGCTCGCCACGCGGGGCGGCGCTCTCGGCCTCAAGCCGCGCAATGCGGGCATCGGCCTCGCGCAGCTTGCTGAAATCGACAAGGCCATTGGTGGCGGGCGAAACCTGCGCCACGCCGAACTGGAAATCGCGGGCGCTAAACACCAGCGCGCTGAGCGCCAACACCGCGACCATGGCCAGCGTCAGCACCACCCCAACCGCGAACTTGTAAAACGTCATGGGCACCCCCTGCCGGCCGTGCGGCGCGCCTTCTGCGCCAGGGGCGAGACTAGGCCGTTTCGGATGGTGAATCATCTGCAAACGCGCGCCCGCGCGGTTTGAGAATTTTGTTGCGTCCATTCAGTGGATACCGCCTTCCGCTCCGGCATGCGCCACGCCGCGTGCGGCGGGATGTCGCGCAATGCCTTGTTTTACGGCGCCATGACTCCCGCTGTGAATATTTTTTGGATCATTCAATTTTCTCTTGTCAGTGTCAGGTCTGTGCGCCAAGGTGCGATCTGCGCTTCCTCCCCGACGCGCGACACGCCCAGGAGACCCGCTGATGACCGCTTTCCGCACGATCGCCCTCGCCGCCGCCCTTTCGATCGGCTTCGCCGGCGCCGCCTTCGCCCGCAACCCGACCTTCACCGCAACGCTCGACGCCGCCCCGGCGCAAAGCCGCGTCATCGCGCAAAACACCATCTGGAATTGCGAAGGCGAAACCTGCGTCGCGCGCGCCAGCCACGCTGTTTCTGTGCGCGCCTGCCGCCAATTGGTGCGCCAAACCGGCGCCCGCGTGACCGCCTACGGCACGCCCGAGCGCCAGCTCAGCGCTGACGAAATCGCCCGCTGCAACGGCGAATAAGCGCTAAAACCCGCGATATTTAGCAACGGCCGCTGGCGAGAGCCCGCGGCCGTTTTGCGTTTCAGCGCGCGGTGAGGCCGCGTAGGCCCGTGGCGCTGCCAGGGCGCGGGCCGCACGGCTGCAGCGCCATGAGCTGCGCCGCCGGGTCGCCCTCAAGCCGCAGGCGCGCAGCACCCGTGCGCGTGTCCAAAAAGGCGTGCGTCACGGCGGAGAGCCGCCCAGAGTCATCCTGCGCCAAAACCAGCAT
>DAORMO010000135.1:3304-8793 GCA_035440585.1 Terricaulis sp. | reverse complement strand
TCATCAGCGCCTCGCCGGGGCCGTTGACGACGCAGCCGATGATCGAGAGCGAGATCGGCTCGGCGATATGCGCCAGGCGCGTCTCCAGCGCCTCCACCGTCTTGATCACGTCATAGCCCTGCCGCGCGCAGGAGGGGCACGCGATGATGGTGACGCCGCGCTGGCGCAGGCCGAGCGATTTGAGCAGATCGTTGCCGACCTTGATCTCCTCGACCGGATCAGCGGCGAGCGAGACGCGGATGGTGTCGCCGATGCCGGCCCACAGCAGCGAGCCCATGGCGATGGAGGATTTCACCGTCCCGGCGCGGAAGCTGCCCGCCTCGGTGACGCCAAGGTGCAGCGGCGCATCGGTTGCATCAGCCAGCGCCTGATAGGCTGCGGCGGTGAGGAAGACGTCGGAGGCTTTGACGCTGATTTTGTACTCGCGGAAATCATGCTCCTCGAGCAAAGCGGCGTGATAGAGCGCGCTTTCGACCATCGCTTCGGGGCAAGGCTCGCCGTATTTTTCCAAAAGATGCGGCTCAAGCGAGCCGGCGTTGACGCCAATGCGCATCGAGCAGCCATGATCCTTGGCCGCCTGCACCACGTCTTTGACGCGCTGGGCGTTGCCGATATTGCCGGGATTGATGCGCAGGCACGCAGCCCCCGCAGCGGCGGCCTCAATGCCGCGCTTATAGTGAAAGTGAATATCCGCCACGAGCGGCACTTTGGCCGCGCGCGCGATCTTGGCGAACGCGGCGGTGCTATCTTCATCCGGGCAAGACACGCGCACGATATCAGCGCCCGCGTCTTCCAATTGCCGGATCTGGTTGATCGTCGCCGCCGCGTCCGCCGTGACGGTGTTGGTCATCGACTGGACCGAGATCGGCGCATCGCCGCCGACCTCCACCGCGCCCACGCGAATCTTGCGCGAACGCCGGCGCTCGATGCGCCGCCAGGGCCGGATATGATGCAGATCGCCGTGGGCGCCATCCATGGAGGGGCGTTCCTTTCCAGGGCTTGGAGATAGCGCGCCTCGGCTCCGCCTGCGAGCCCTAAGGGCGCGGCTTAACTGCGCGAGGGGCTGAGATTGGCCTGGGCGATCGGCTGGATTTCATCGATGGGGCGGCCCAGCACAGGCATGCCCGCCGGGCCCATCAGCCCCGCCGAGGCGCCGTTCACGTAAAGCTCAAACGCCCCGCCATCGCGGGCGTGCAGCGTCCAGCCGGGGCTCGCATCGGGACGATACACCTCGCCCGCGCGCAGGGTGCGGGAAAGGAACACGGTGCCATCGGGGCCACGCGCTTCAAGCCAGCCATCGGTTACCGCCTTGATTTCAATCACGCGCTGGGTGGGGCCAGCTTCAACCAGCGCGCCGCCCATCTCAGCCGGGGAAAGCCCGGCCTGCTCCTGCGCGGCGGGATCGGCCGCCGGCTCCTGATCGAGCGCCCGCCAGCCGACAAAGCCGATCCCCAGCGCCACCAAAGCGGCGGCGGCCATCCAGGGCCGATCCTTGCGCGGGCGCGAGGCTGGGGCGCGGATCTGCTTTTCATTGCTCTCCCGGGTAAGGGCGACTTCGTCCTGAAACTGATCGACGATCGCTTTCTCGTCGACGCCAAGCGCGCCGGCATAGGAGCGCAGGAACGCCAGCGCATACGCCTTGCCCGGCAGCAGCTTCATATTCATCTGCTCGAGCGCTTCGAGGAATTCACGGCGCACGCGGATGCGCTCAGCCACCTCATCGAGCGAGAGGCCCAATTGCGCGCGCGCCTCCGCGAGCTTGCGGCCAGCGCGCCAGCTTGGATCAAGCGCAAGCGCCGGCGCGCCGGGCTTTAACCGTTCTTCGCGGGCCTCGCCCACGCCCGGCTCACCCGGGTCGGTGGAATTTTGGTTCAGCATCAGTGCGCTGCACGATCCTTACGACGCGATGCGTTGGTCAGAAGTTAATGTAGGCGTTAACAACGCAAATTTCGCGCCATCACGCCATCGTAATCGCGAATCAGGCGGCTCTCAACGCAGCGGCGCGGCGCGTTACAGTGCAAAACCCTGGCTTTGGGCAAATTCCGTGAGTTCCCCGCGCAGGGAGGCGCTTTGCGTTTTGAGCCGCGGTGCAAGATCATCCGCCGCCGCCTTGGCGCTCATCGAGCGGATCAGCCGCCGCACCGGGCCTACGCCGGAGGCGGGCATGGATAAACGGCGGAAACCAAGCGCGACAAACGCCATCGCCTCAAGCGGCCGGCCCGCCGCTTCGCCGCAAATGGAAATTTGCAGCCCCGCCTCGTCCGCACTTTCACGGATGCTGCTGAGAAAGCGAAGCGCCGGCGCAGACAGCACGTCGTAGCGATCGGCCACCCGCGCATTGCCGCGATCGGCCGCGAAGAAATACTGCATGAGGTCGTTGGTGCCGACCGAAAGGAAATCTGCCTTGCCCTTCAGCCCAGCGATGGACCAGGCCAGCGCAGGCGCCTCCACCATCACCCCGATTTCGATCTCGCGGGGCGCGCCGCGGCCAAAGCGCGCCGCCCATTCCAGCTCACGGTCCACCAGCGCGCGGGCGGCCTCGAACTCGCTCACGATCGTCACCAGCGGGAACATGACGCGCAAGCGCCGGCCGGCGGCGGCGTTGATCAGCGCGCGCAGCTGGTAGCGGAGCAGCGAGGGGCGATCGAGCCCGATCCGCACCGCCCGCCAGCCGAGCGCCGGGTTCTCCTCCCGCTCGGCCTTCACATAGGGCAGCACTTTATCGCCGCCGAGATCGAGCGTGCGAAAGGTGACGGCGCGGTCCCCTGCCGCATCGAGCACGTCGCGGTAGAGCAAGATCTGGCTCTCGAGCCGCGGCAGCGTCTCTGACACCATGAACTGAAATTCGGTGCGGAATAGGCCGATGCCCTCTGCGCCAGTATCGTCCAAATGGTGCACGTCGAGCGCAAGCCCGGCGTTGAGCAGCAGCGCCACCGCCGCCCCGTCCTGGGTGACGGCCGGCTCATCCTTATCGCGCGCAAACTCAGCCGCGCGCGCCGAGCGCAGCTCGACCCGCTGGCGATAGGTGGACACCACCTGATCCTCGGGCCGCAGGCGCACCTCGCCGCGCTCGCCATCGAGCACCACCGCGTCCCCATCCTCAACGCGGGAAAGCAAGCCAGAAAGCGAGCCGACCATGGGCACGCCTAGGGCGCGCGCCACGATCGCGGCGTGGGCGGCGCTTGAGCCCTCCTCCAGCGCGATGCCGGCAAGGCGCCCGCCATAATCCAGCAATTCCGCAGGCCCAAGCTCGCGCGCGATCAGGATTGCGTTCTGCGGCAGCGCCTGCTGAGCTGCGCTATCAACGCCGGCGAGCGCGCGCAGCAGCCGGTTATCCAGATCCTCAAGATCATGCATGCGCTCGCGCAGATAAGGATCGCGCGTGGCGTTGAACTTGGCCCGGTGCTCCCCGCGCACGCGCTCAACCGCCGCGTCCGCCGAAAGCCCGGCGCGCACGCCGTTGCGCAACTTCGTATCCCAGCTGGGATCGTTGGCGAGCATGAGGAAGGTTTCCAGCACCTCGCGCGACACGCCCGAGAGGCGGCCAGGATCGCCTTCCAGCATATCCGAAATGGCGCCGCGCACTTGGGTGAGCGCCGCATCCAGGCGCGCCTCTTCCTTGACCGGATCGTCCGCGATCACGCGCCCGAGCGGGGCGTGCGGCTCATGCAGAACGGCCACGCCAATGGCGACGCCGTCTGAGAACGCCTTGCCCTGCATGAAATCTGGGCGGCTTGGGCGCGCTTCCACATCGGCAAGGCCCGAAAGATCGCCAAATGCATTGGCCGCCACCATTTCGGCGAGCACCATGGCGATGGTTTGCAGCGCCTCGACCTCGTCCTCGCCGTACATGCGCTGGACGCTGTTTTGCACGACCAGCACGCCAAAGGTGCGCTCCGAACGCACGATCGGCACGCCGAGGAACGATTGGTAGGGATCCTCGCCGGTTTCGGGCCGATAAGAGAAGCGCGCGTGGTGGGGCGCATCGGCCAGATTCAGCGGCTGGGCGGTTTCAGCGACCAGGCCGACAAGGCCCTCGCCGGTATTGAGCCGGGTGCGGTGCACCGCTTCGGGCTTCAGGCCTTGGGTGGCGAACAATTCGTGCTGCTCGCCGCGCGTCAGGTAAATTGAGCACACATCGGCCACCATGGTCGCGGCCACCATGGCCACGAGCCGGTCCAGCCGCTCCTGCGCGGAGCCGCCCGCCTCCATGATCTCCCGCAGCTTACGCAGGAGCATCCGGGACCCGCCGACATGCCCAGGGCCGTTCATCGGCGCTCGCTTTCCTCCTTGCCGCGTCTAGGCGGCGTCCAGTCCATAGGCGGTGTGCAGCGCGCGCACCGCAAGCTCAGTATACGCCGCATCGATCAGAACCGAGATTTTGATCTCGGAAGTGGCGATGGCTTCGATATTGACGCCCTTTTGCGCAAGCGCCGCAAACATGGTTTTGGCCACGCCGACTTGGCTGCGCATGCCAATGCCTATCACAGAGACTTTGGCCACATCGCGGCGAATGTTGACCTCATCCACGTTGATTTTATCGCGCGCGCCTTCGAGCACGTCTTTGGCGCGGATCGCGTCACGATCGGGGCATGTAAATACGATGTTTTGCCGGCCGGGCTGGCGCGCATCGCTTTGCACGATCATGTCCACATTGATGTTGGCTTCCGCCAGCAGCGCGAAAATATCCGCAGCAACGCCAGGGTGATCCTCCACGCCCAAAAGCGTGATCTTGGCCTCGTCGCGCGAATAGGCGACACCCGAAACAACCTGCTTTTCCACGATCTCTTCCTCGCCGCAAACGATGGTGCCGGGATTGGGCTCCCCCGGCTCGACGAAACTGGACAACACCCGCACCGGCACCCGATGCGCAAACGCAAGCTCAACCGAGCGCGTCTGCAACACCTTCGCGCCGAGCGAGGCCATTTCGAGCATTTCTTCGTACGAAATTTTTTCGAGGCGCCTGGCCTTCGCCACGATGCGGGGGTCTGTGCTGTAGACCCCGTCCACATCCGTATAAATATCGCAGCGCTCAGCCTTTAGCGCCGCCGCGAGCGCGACGGCGGAGGTGTCGGAGCCGCCGCGGCCGAGCGTGGTGATGCGCCCGCCGTCACGCCCTGAAAGCCGGGCACGATTGCGACGACGCCAGCGTCCATTGAATCGCCGATTTCGTGCTCTGAAATTTCAGCGATGCGGGCCTTGGCGTGCGCGGCGTCGGTGCGCACGGGGATCTGCCAATTCTGCCAGGAGCGCGCGGGCACGCCCAGGCGCCGCAGCGCGAGCGCCAACAGCCCTGTCGTCACCTGCTCGCCGGTGGAGACAATCACATCGTATTCGTCATCGAAGTCGCGCGCGCCAAGCCCTGCACCGTTATCGCCATCCTGCCCGCCCGCGGCGCGCGCCAGCTTCACCAGCCGGTCAGTCTCGCCAGACATGGCCGAGACGACCACCGCAAGCCCGCGCCAATGCTTTCGCTCCGCCGCCACGAT
>DAORMO010000135.1:0-3294 GCA_035440585.1 Terricaulis sp. | reverse complement strand
CCCACCTCGCGCTCAGTTTTGACAATTTCTACCACATTGCTGATTGCTTCTGGACTGCCGACGGATGTGCCGCCAAATTTCATCACCAAGCGAGACATGGAGTGGAACGCCGTCACCTTCTATTTTTGTGCGGGGCGGCCTTAGCATGCTCCGTTGCGGCGCGATACCGCTTGACCCGGCTCATTTCCGCCCCGATTTGAAGCCCATGGCCCACCCCACGCTCGACCCCGCCGAGATCGCCAAATTCAGCGCTTTGGCCGCCGAATGGTGGAACCCGAAGGGCCCTTTTGGGGCCCTGCACCGGCTCAATCCGGCGCGGCTGGGCTTTATCCGAAATGTTGCGGCGCGGCACTTTGGCGCCAGCTCACGACATGCATTAGCTGGGCTTAAGACGCTGGATCTCGGCTGCGGCGGCGGCCTGGTTTCGGCGCCGCTGAAACGCATGGGCGCTGCGCTTACCGCCATCGACGCTTCGGCCGAAGCCATCGGCGCAGCGCGCGCGCATGCCGTTCAAGCTGGGCTCGATATCGATTTCCGCTGCCTGACAGCAGAGGCGCTGGTGGAGGAAGGCGCTCAGTTTGATCTCGTCGTCGCGCTTGAGATTATCGAGCATGTGGCGGACGTGGCCGCGTTCCTGGAGGCGGCGCAGGCCTTGGTGAGGCCCGGCGGCCTGATCGTGCTTTCCACCATCAACCGAACGCCCAAGGCGCGCGCGCTGGCGATCGTTGGCGCAGAGCGCATCCTCAAATGGGCGCCCGAAGGCGCGCATGACTACGACAAGCTGGTGACGCCAGATGAAATCCGCGCTGGCGCGCAGCAGATTGCGTGGGATGAGCCGGTGGGCGTCGTTTACAACCCGCTTGGCGAAGGCTGGTCGCTCTCCAGCGATATCGACATGAATTACATGATGGCTGGCGAAAAGCCCACTTAAGGCGCCGCGCTGATCCCATGCAGGTCGAGAACACGCGTCACAAAAATCGCGCAGCGGTATGCGCCATCAGGCCCGTAGGCGCCGACAAATTGCGCATCGCCTTCAAACATCGCCTCGAAGGTTTCCGAAGCGCCATGCTGACCCGTGCGTTCGATCAGGCTTTCGAGATTTCGCAGCGCAAAGCGATCGCCGTTCACCCACCAAAACTCATCGCCGCCGCGCTCGCGGAACAGCCCAACCCCGTCTTGCAGAACATACTCTCCGCGAAAGTGGCGCTGCGCACGTGGCGCGCAGCGCCGGGCGCGGGTTGAAGCTTCCGCTGCAATCACGCGGGTAATGAACAACTCACGCCGAAGCATGCCCAGATGGCCGTACGAACCGCGCGGGCTCAATCGCCCCTCAACCTCGGCGCGGATGGCGAATGAATCGAACGGATCACTATAATCGCGCCCGCCGGCCTCTTGCAGCGTGCGCAGCGCGTCGCTTTCGCCGGTGGCGGCCCAGCGCTCGCCCTCGCGCGCATCGGGCGTGAACGTCATGGATTCAGCGCCTTCGGCGTACACGCCGCTGAACACTTGCGTGCGCGGCGCGCTGGCGCAGGCGGCGGTGAACACAATGAAGCCAGCAATCAAGACAGAACGAAGCATGGCGCCAGTATAAACAGGCGCACGCGCAAAGCGCGACCCGCTTTAGTTCAGCTTTTTATCTGGCGTTGCGGGCGCGAGTTCTGGCGGCAGCGGCGCTGCGGGAATGCCTTCGTCCGCCAGCGCTTGCGCCTCCTCGGGCGTCGCCTCACCCCAGATCGGGCGCTCATCGGCCTCGCCTTCGTGCATCTTGCGCGCCTCATCGGCAAAGCGCGGGCCGACATAGTCAAAATTATCTTTGATGTGCTCACGCACCTTGGCGGCCATGGCCATCGCCACCGCGCGCTCTTTGCGCTCGGCCTGCTTGCGCGCCGTGTGCACGGCGGGCGCCATCGGCGCTTTTTCGATCTTGGTGGAGGCGCAATGCGGGCATTCGATCAGCCCGGCTGCGGCCTGCTTATCGTAATCGGAGATCGAACCAAACCAGGCGTCGAATTCATCACCGTTGGCGCAGCGGAGGTCGTAGCGGATCATGGGCCTTCAAATTCTGGGCCGCCATTCCAGGCGGGAATTTTCGCGCGCGCGGCGGCGACAGCATCAAGATCAAGATCGGCGACGATAAAGCCCGGCGCATCGGTATCGAGCGCAGCCAGCACCTTGCCCCAGGGATCGATGATCATGCTGTGGCCATAGGTGGCGCGGCCATCTTCGTGCCGCCCGCCTTGGGCGGGGGCGATCAAAAAGCAATGGGTTTCGATCGCGCGGGCGCGTAGCAGCGTTTCCCAATGGGCTTGGCCGGTGGGCACGGTGAAGGCGGCGGGCGCGGTGATGATGTCTGCGCCGGCCTGGGCGTAGGCGTGGTAGAGCGCGGGAAAGCGCAGATCGTAGCAGATGGAAAAGCCAATCTTGGCGCCCATCGGCCCTTCGGCGATCACGGCGTTCTTGCCGCCTTGCACGGTATCGCTCTCGCGATACGTCTCCCCGCCGCCGAGCGTGACGTCGAACAGATTGATCTTATCGTAGCGCGCGGCGATTTTGCCGCTGTCGCTGAACAGGAACGAACGGTTGAACACCTTGCCGCTTCCTGTGGCGATCGGCCCCGAGCCCAGCAGCAGCCACACGCCCAATTCCTGCGCCAGCCGCCCCCAGGCTTTGAGTTCGGCATCGCCCTCTTCAGGCCGCACCGCCGCGAGCATGCGCTGCCGATCGCGGTCCATGCGCAGCGTGTTTTCCGGCGTGGCGATCAGGCGTGCGCCAGCGGCGGCCGCTTCGCGCAAAAACGGCAGCGCCGCTTCACGGTTGGCGGCCGGCTCAATGCCTGAGCGCAATTGCACGGCGGCGGCGCGCAAGCGGCGCATCAGCCGCCCGCCAGCAAGGGATCAAGGCCCCCGCGCCGCTCAAGCGCATGCAAATCATCGCAGCCGCCGACATGCGTTTCGCCAATGAATATCTGCGGGAAGGTGAAGCGGCCCGAGCGCTGGATCATCTCCTGCCGCTTTTCCGGATCGCCGGTGGCGTCAATCTCGGTGACGGCCGCGCCCTTGCTCTGCAACAGGTCCACCGCCCTCACGCAATAAGGGCAGGCCGCGCGCGTGTAGATGGTGACTGGAGGCATCTTCATTTCCCGACTCATCGGATCAGATAGAAATATCCATCGGCCGCACAACCCGCGCCAGCGTCACAGCATGCACTTCGGCGGCCCCAGCTTTGCGCAAAGCGCGGGCGCACGCCTCCAAAGTCGCGCCGGTGGTGAAAACATCATCAACTAGAAGCACGGTT
>DAORMO010000134.1:0-8815 GCA_035440585.1 Terricaulis sp. | reverse complement strand
CCTCGCTCGCCATGGCGGTGCAGCACTATCGCGCCGAGCCCGAGCTTACCGCGCTGATCGAGAAGCTGGCCGCGCGCGACCTGCGCGCCGCGCCGACGATCCGGGGCAAGAAAAACATCCCCACCATTCCCGGCATCAGCTGGGTTGAGACGCAGGAGCTTTGATCTTGAACACCCCCGCGCGCGTAATGAATTTGGACGATCACAACGGCAGCGAGATCGCGGTCGGCATCGATCAGCTTGGCGTGTCAGCCGCCGAGGTCAATCAGCAGATTGCAACAGCGAAGGCCTACCCGCGATCGCTGCAGCGCTTCCGGCAAGAGCTGCTCGGGCAGGTGACGCTCAGCGAGTCGATCGCGCAATCTTGCCTCTATGCGCTCCCGCGCGGTGGCAAGAAAATCGAGGGCCCGTCGATCCGCTTCGCTGAGATCGCCATGGGCTGCTGGGGCAATTGCCGCGCCACGGCGCGCATCGTGGCCGAGACGGAAAACTTCATCGTCGCGCAGGGCATCTTCATCGACCTTGAACGCAACGTCGCGGTTGGCATCGAGGTCAACCGGCGCATCATCGACTCCAAGGGCAAGCGCTTTGACATCGACATGATCGGCGTCACCGGCGCGGCCGCTTCATCGATCGCGCTGCGGAACGCCATCCTGCGCGGCATCCCGCGCGCGCTGTTTGAGGAAGGCTACATCGCCGCCAAGCGCACGGTGTCGGGCACGATGGCGACGCTGGCCGATCGGCGCAACCGGATGCTTGAAGCCTTCGCGCCATACAACGTGACGCAAGAGCAGATCCTCGCATCGGTTGGAAAGTCGGGGCTGGTCGAGATCGGGCTCAATGATCTTGTGACGCTCGGCGGATACTTGACCGCGATCCAGCAGGAGGAGCGCGACCCCGAAGAAATCTTTGCGCCCGTCGCAACCAAGACGCCTGCGCGTCCGCGTGGTGCGCCAGCAGCAGTTGAACAGAAACCGGCGGCGGCCCCGCCGGTAGGAGCACCGGCGACCCATCCGACCCAAGCCCAGCCGGTCAACACCAGCGATGCGGGGGCCGCTGGCTCCGAAGCCCCCGCGCCCGAACAACCCGAGGAGAGCGCGGCCGATGATGGCGGCTATGGCGCGCTGCTCGGATCCTACAGCGGCGCGCTGGCCGATGCGCGCACGCTCAATGAGACGAACGCCGTCGAGGGCATGTTCGCGCAGGACTTCGCCAACGCGCCAGCGCCGACGCAAGCACTTGCCAAGCAAGTGCTAGCCGAGGCGCGCGCCGCGATCCAGGCGCGGCTTGATGCGGCGGATGACGATGACTTCCCCGGCGATCGACCGGCGCCCGGCGGGGAGGGCTGATCGTTGTTCGCGAAAGTCATCGAGGGGCTTCAGCGCCAGCGCAAACAGCACCTTCACGAAGCTGGCGACCACGACCGCGAGGCCGATCGTCACCGTCGCCAGATGCGGCATCAAATGACGGAAGCGGTCAAGCGCCGTTCTCTCGCTTGGCAATGCGAGCAAGCAATCATCCGCCTCGGCGGCACTGTGGAGGACTGAGCCATGGTCTACGTGCAGATCACCTTCAATCCCTGGGATCAGCGATCCTACACCTATTCATACGACGGCGACGCGCCGCTCGCTGTCGGCGATCGCGTCGAGGTCGAGACGAAGCGCGGGCATGCCGCGGTTGAGGTGGTTGGCGTCATCGCCGAGCGCCCGGCCAGTATCCCCGCGCATGTCGAGATCAAGCCGATCTCGCGCGTGATCCTTTCAGGAGATCAGCCATGAGCTACAAAGATCGCAAAATCCCCGCGCCGGTCCATGTGGCGCGCACCGGTGTGGCCGGGCGCGAGCAGGGCGTAATCGTCTCGCCCAAGAATGAGCTTGTGCTGATCGGCTGCGATGGGCCGCTGACGCCCAAGCAAGCCGCCACCGCGCGCACGCTGATTGATGACGCGCTGATCGTGGTTGCCGAGCGCGAGGGGCCGCAGGTGATCCCGTCGAGCCGGCGCCTGCCGCGCATCCCGATGTGAAGGGGCGGCCATGATCGCCCGCGCGCTCGTTTACTCCGGCGTGCTGCTGTTCTGCATCGTGGTGTGGATCGGCATGGCGCACCTCGGACTCTACATCGCGGCGCGGCTGAATGATCCAGCGATCCTTGTCGGCATCGCGCTGCTTTGCGCTGGCCTCGCGCTGATCGCCGCCGGCTTCATCATGCGCGACGCAGGCCTGCGCCTCATCGATCACACCGCGCGCAGCACCGGCATTTATCGCGCGAGCCGCGTCGTGGTTGGCATCGGCGCGCTTGTGCTCGCCAGCGGCGCGGGGTCCGCGCTTACGATTGCAGTAGGAGGATAATCATGCGCTACCTTCAAAAGCGATCGCTGCGCATCAGCGGCCACCGGACCAGCGTTGCGCTTGAGCCGGAGTTTTGGGCCGCGCTGGAAAGCATCGCCAAGGCGCGCGCCGTAAGCATGCCGGTGCTGCTTGCGCAGATCGAAGCGGGAAAGTCGAGCGCGGAGCAATCGCTCGCATCGGCCGCGCGCGTGGCGGCGTTGCGGTTTTCCGGGGGGGCGGGCTGATGGTGAGCGAATCCAAAGTGGCCGCGCGCGTAGCCGCCGATCACGCCGATGCGCAGCTCGAAACCCTCTTGGAGTTTGCCAATGAGGCGGCGATAAATTCGCTTTTCAACCCTGGCGAGGCCGCGCGGGACGTGCGTGCTTACATCGCCGATCTAAAGCGCGAAGCGGATCGGATGCGGGGGGCGCTGGAAAAGCTTGACCTGCTGATGAAGTGCCGTCCTCACACCGGCGATGATAACGCGCACTATTGCCCGAACTGCGACAACTCGCTCTGGGCGGCGAAAGAGGTCATCCGCGCCGCCCTCTCCCATCAGGCAGACGACGCAGGGGCGGTGACGGGGAGCGAGGAGCGGTTGCGCGAGGCGCTGCGCCCATTTGAGCGCTTCGCAGAATATCTCGCCGGGCGTCCGGGTGTGACACTCGCGGGTGCGACGGTCCGCGAAGAAACCATCATGCCAGATGATGAGATCGCGACGGTTGGCGACGCCAGCGGCTTTGCCACCATTCGCGCGCGGCACTTTCTCGACGCAGCCGCCGCCCTCTCCGAACAGCAGGGAGGGAAGTGATGGCTCTGCCGACACTTGCGCTTTCCGTTCGCCAGCCGTGGGCGTGGGCGATCTTGCACGCGGGAAAGCGCCTGGAGAACCGCAGCCAAGCGGCGATCGATCACGGCATGAAGCCGGGCTTGATCTGCCTGCACGCCTCCAAGGGCATGACCCGCGACGAATACGAGGATGGCCGCGACTTCATCGAAGCCGCGATCAATCGCACGCTCCACCCTGATCTTGAGGTGCCCCGCCCATGCGATCTTGTGCGCGGCGCCATCGTCGGCGTGATGCGCGTCACCGGCTTTGCCAAGTGCGCCGAGGATGTGGACTTCAATCCTTGGTTCATGGGCCCGCGCGCGCTGATCCTTTCTCGCGTTGAGCCCATTGAGCCGATCGCTTGCGCCGGCGCGCTTGGCTATTTCGCATGGGGCGAAAGCGGTTCGATCGATCCGCCCAAACCATGGATGACGGCTTGGCCTGACGAGCACCGCCGCGCTGTGGCCGGCGTCAAGCGCTCGCCCAAGCCCTCAACGTCTGAGCCCGAATTGTTCACCGCCCAGCAGGGAGGCCAGAAAGATGGGTGATCCACAAATCTGCGAGGCCCACGGATGCTCTGATGAAGTCGAAGCCGTGAACGTCGAGGCCTTCGAGCTGACCGGGAAAGCGCTCTGCGAATCGTGCGCCGAGGAAGCGTTCGAGAAAGCCGCCCAGCAGGGAGGCGCGGAATGAGCCTCCGCGCAATCCTGCTCGCCGTTTTCAATTTCGTGTTTGGCGCGGTGCCGCCGCGCAAGCGGGGGAAGCCATGAGCGGAGAATTTCGCGCGGCTTACGGGCCGTATATGCACGGCGCGCTTGAGCAGGCCGCTGGCGAGCCTGGACGCCACCCTGTTAGCCATGCGCTCGCTGAGCTCTACGCCGCGGTGCAGCCCGTCGAGGAAGCGGCGGCATGGTTTGAAGCATACGACAGCGGATGGGACGCGCCTGCCTTGGCGCTGATCGAGCGTGCCGATGCGATCGAGGCGGCTGCGGCGAAGCTGATGAATCAGGCGGCGCAGTATCGCGGCCTTGCAGCGGCGGCGATCAGAAAGGCGGAGGCGGATGATGACGAGTTGTGACGCGCATATCGCTACACAGATTGGCGTGCTGGCTGGTTTGGTCGTTGGAGCCGGCATCGTGTTGCTGACGTTGTGGCTAGAGAATCGCTGATGATCATCGGTGAGTACCCATGCTGCGACGGCCATCTGTTCATCCCGCTGCCGGATGGAATCTCGTTGCCAGCATACGAGCGCGAGAAATGCCCGCATTGCGGCGCGGTGGTTTGGCACAAGCACTCGCGGATTGACCCTGAGAGTTGGACCGAAGCCGCATTCCTCGCCGAGCATAATGTCGATGAGGAAACCAAGCAGATCACGCGAAAGGATGGCCGGTGAGCACCCTTCAATGCGAGGATCCCGACGTGCAGCGCCTGATGAAGCACGCGCGCGAGCTTGAGCGGCGCGGCCGGAAAGGCGATGCGGAGATCACCTATTCGGCGGCGTCGGAGATCGCGCGGCTGAGGGCGTGGCGCCCGGCATCGGAAGCGCCACTGGGGCGGTGGCTCCTAACTTGGCGCGAGGGGGAGGATGATTGGTCGCGCGCGATGCGTGTTGATGAAGGTGAGTGGACAGCCCCTGACGGCCGCACCACCGCAACCCATTCCACCTATCTGCCGCCGACACACTTTATCGACGTGGCGCTGCCGGCATGATCCGCGACCTCACCCCAGCCGAGATCGCCGAGCACGCGCGGGCCATGGCCGAACAGCGCGCGCAGATGCCGCCCGACGTGGTGCAGGCGATCCGCACGCTGCGGCATTGGGCGAGCATGCCGGATGGGCTCGATGAGGCCATGGCGCGCGCTGAGGCGGTGCGCTGGTTTTTGCAGGTGGAGACGTGGCCGTGACCGCTCTCGCTGGATACCATGGACGCAGCGGCCGGCGCGCCACGCTCTACGGGGCGGCTGCATGGATGCAATCGCCGCGATGGCGTGGGCTGGCCTACTACATCGAAAGTCGCTTTGGGCTGGCGAAGCACGCTGAGCTTTTTGCGCCTGGAACATATCATAGCCGCGAGAGCTGGTTTGTCCCGGCAGGCGCGGTGCTGGAAATTTGGGACGCTGCGCCGTGACGCCGCGCCGCTCCCGCCCCCGCTACGCCGCTGACGCTGAGGTTCAGCGCGCTGCCGAGTTGGCCCTGAAACACGGCGTCACCTTGGAACTTGACGCGAACGGCGGGGTGAAGATCACCGGCCGGCTTGACTCTGCCCGCCCGGCTGGCCCTGGTCGCGGCGAGGATGGGGAAATCGATGCAGAAGCCGAACTCGCCGCCTGCCGCGCGGAAATTGCCAAGGCCACGCCTACCCGGAGCTAACCCGGTCACGCGCAAGCGGGCTAATGGTTCGGTGTCGCTGCAATGGTACGCGAGCCGGGAGCGCGGCGCGAAGCTCATAGCCGAATTTAACGGGGCGACGCTGGCAGATGCGCTGGCGGCTGAGCGCGCGGGCGCAGCCGATCTTGCCGCTGCTTATGCGGAGGCCCGCGAGCAGGCCCGCACTCGGGTTGTGAGCACGCTGGACGGCCTCATCCTGGCCTATGCCGCGGCGCCCGAGTTTACCCGTCTCGCCGCCTCGACACAGCGCCAGTGGAATTACACCATGAAGCAGCTGCGCGCCGCGCCGCTGGCGAAGCTTTCGCTTCGGGCGCTTGGGCTCAAGGGTGCGCGCGGCACAATCCTGCAATGGCGCGACACCATGGCGGCCACACCGCGCAAAGCCGATTACGCCATGCAGGTTTTGGGGCGTGTGCTCAATTGGGCCGTGGATCGGGAATATCTCGATAAGAACCCGATCGTCGGCATCGAGACGCTTTATGCCAGCGACCGCGCCGAGATCGTGTGGACGCGCGCCGAGATTGACGCGGTGTGCGCGCACCTGACCGAAGATGGGGCGCGGGCGATCCGGTTCATGGCGCTGACCGGGCTTCGGCGCGGTGATGCGATTGCTGCGCCGTGGAGCGGCATTGACGAAGCGCGCGGCGTTCTGGTGGTGCGCACCTCCAAGGGCAAGCGCCGGCGCCTGACGCAGACCTGCGAGCTCACAGCCGACCTGCTGGCGCTGCTTAAGGAAACCCCGAAGCGGGCGGCCACGATCCTCTCCACGCCGGGCGGTAAGGCCTGGACGGCAGACGGGATTGGCTCAGCGTTCAACCGGGCGCGGGCCAAGGCCGGGCTCTCCCCAGCCGAGGACGGGGGCCAGAAGCGCCTGCACGATATCCGGGGCACGACGGCCACGGAGAAGGTGGCGAAGATCCTGGCCGATCCGAAGTTTCAGGGGGAAATGGGCTGGTCGGGGCGCGCGGCAAAGACTGCCGCGAAGTACGTGGCCCCGAGCAATGCCGTTGCTCTGGCGAAGCGCGATGAGAACGACGGCTGAACACGGCTGCAACAGATCGTGCAACACAGTCAGTCGGAACATGAGCTAAGTATTGGAGCGGGCGAGGGGAATCGAACCCCTGACATTCAGCTTGGGAAGCTGACGTTCTACCTCTGAACTACGCCCGCGAGGGGGCAGAGAGATAGCGGCTTTCGCGGGCGGCGCAAGGGTCGAGATGCGGCGCGAGCCCCCGCGCGGGCGTCAACACAGTGTTCGCATTGTTCAAAATGGCACAGCGGTTGCAGCGGCTTTGGCATGCGCGCTGGGCCCCCTGGCGCGCATGGCCGCCTCCGCCTCCCGCCAAAGCTGGGGCGGCCCCGGCCTCCGCGCCCCCACAGGCGCGGAGGCCGAATAGGGGGCTTGCGTTTGACCGCTCTTGCCGCGCTATCTAGGTTTCCGCGGGGTGCATGATGGCGCGGACGCAAGCAGCAGATTACGATCAAAGGCGCGCCGACATTATCGCGCAGGCGGCGCAGCTTTATGCACGGCGCGGCTTTTTGGGCGCATCGGTCGCGGATCTGGCGGTGGCGTGCGATGTCTCGAAATCAGCCATCTATCATTATTTCCCCTCGAAAGAGGACATCCTCTACGAGGTGATGATCAGCCACGTGCGCGCGCTGGAAAGCGCGGCGGCGGAGGCGGGCGCGGCGAAAGCGCCCCCGGCGGCGCGGCTGCGCACATTGGCGCAGCGTTTCATGGCGCTTTATGTCGATGCAGCGGATCGGCACAAAGTGCTGCTCAATGATCTCGATCATCTGCCGAAAGCGCGGCGGGCGGAGATCGTCGCGGTGCAGCGCGGGCTGATCGAGGCGGTGCGAGCTCTGCTGATTGAAATCGCGCCGGGGCTGAAGAAAAAGAGCGGCGAGAGCTTTGCGGCGGCGATGCTGTTTTTCGGCGCGATCAATTGGACGCACACTTGGTTTGACGCCGATGGCGTTGTGGCGCCGGAGCGGCTGGCCGATATGGCGGTGGATACAACCCTTGCCGGCATCGGCAAGGCGGCGCCTTAGACGTCGTAGCTCAGCGCAACGCCTTCGCTCACGGGCGTGGCCTGGCAGGTGAGCACGTAGCCTTCGGCGACCTCTGCATCAGAAAGCCCATAATTGCGCTGCATCTGCACTTCGCCGGTAATCACCTTGGCGCGGCAGGTGGCGCAGACCCCGCCCTTGCAGGCGAAGGGCGCGGCAAGTCCGGCGGCGCGCACATTATCAAGGATCGAATGATGCGCCGGATCGAAGGTGACGTTCATGCGCCGGCCATTCAGCGTCACGCTCATTTTGAGGCCGGCGGCTTTGGCTTCCGATGCGCGCGCGGCCGCGGCCTGCGCCTCGGATAGAGGCCCGGTGGTGAAGCGCTCGATCAGGATGCGCGATTTATCGACGCCGCGCGCCAGCAGCGCCGCCTCGGCGGCATCCATCATCGGGCCAGGGCCGCAGATGAAATAGCCGGCGGCGGGCGCAGGCGCGAGCAGCGTGAGCGCTTCATCGATCTTGGCGCGATCAAGCCGGCCATTGAAGAGGGCGATCTCTTCTTCCTCATCCTCCAGGAAATGGAAAACCGCGAGCCGATCGATATAGCGATCCTTCAGCGCTGCGATCTCTTCCAGGAACATGATGCCGGGGGAGGTGCGGTTGCCGTAAAACAGCGTAAAGCGGCTCTGCGTCTCGGTTTCGAGCGCAGTTTTCATCAGCGAGAGAATGGGCGTGATGCCCGAACCGCCCGCGAAGGCCACATAATGATTGCGCGTATCCGGCGCGAACGGCCAGCAGAAGCCGCCATGCGGCGCCATCGCTTCGATCTCATCGCCGGGCTTGAGCGCATCATGCACCCAGGTTGAAAACGCCCCGCCGGCGATTTTCTTCACGCCGATTTTCAGCACGCCTTCGCTGGGCGAAACGCAAAGCGAATAATTGCGCCGCACATCCTCGCCATTTATCTCCTTGCGAAAGGTGAGATGCTGACCGGCTTTGAAAGTGAACGCTTCACCATCCGGCGCGGCAAAGCGCACGGACACCGCATCCGGCGTTTCGCGCTTGATCTCGATGACGCGGAGTTTGTGAAAATCGTGGCTCATCTTAGTGGCACTTGAAGCGATCAAACGGCTCCGCGCAGGCCTTGCAGCGCCACAGCGCTTTGCAGGGCGTGGAGCCGAAGCGGGAAATTTCCTCGGTGTCGTGCGAAGCGCAGCGCGGGCACTCGGCTAGCGTTTCATTTTTGAGCGAAGCGGCGG
>DAORMO010000133.1:8641-8877 GCA_035440585.1 Terricaulis sp. | reverse complement strand
CTGCAATCGGCCGAAGCGGCCGAGCCCGCGTGGAACCGGCTGGCCTCGCGTGCGCCGGATCTGTTCGCGCATGCGCGCCTTGATGTAGAGCGCGCCGATCTTGGCAGCCGCGGCGTCTACCACCGCGTCCGCGCCGGCTATTTCGCCGATCGGGATCACGCCAATCGCTTCTGCGAGCGGATACGGCGCATGGGCCAAGACTGCATCGTCGTGGCGCGCAAGCAGCCCAACGTCTT
>DAORMO010000133.1:3672-8536 GCA_035440585.1 Terricaulis sp. | reverse complement strand
GTTTCCCGTGAACAAACCCGAGCGCTCTGCGCCGATCTGCGCGACAGCGTGGGCCGGCATGCGCTGATCTGGATCGATCAAGAAGGCGGCCGCGTGGCGCGCCTGAAAGCCCCGGAATGGCCCACTTGGCCGCCTGCGAAAGCTTATGGCGATCTCTTCCAGCGGGACGCGATCGCCGGCGTTGAAGCAACGCGCCTGGGCCATAGGCTGATCGCGCATGAGCTCAAAGCCATCGGCGTCGATGGCGATTTCGCCCCGGTGCTCGATGTGCCGGTGATCGGCAGCGACAAGATCGTGGGCGACCGGGCGTTTTCGGCTGATCCGAAAAATGTCGGGATCCTCGCGCGCGCGGCGCTTGAGGGGCTGCATGCGGGCGCGGTGGCGGGCTGCATTAAGCACATGCCCGGCCATGGCCGCGCCACCGCCGACAGCCATTTTCACCTGCCGCGCGTCAGCGCCGAGGCCGAAGCGCTCGCCGCCGATCTCACGCCGTTCATCGCCCTCAAAGACGCGGAAGCCGCGATGACCGCGCATATCGTGTTTGACGCCTTCGATAGCGCCCGCCCGGCCACATGCTCGCCGCGCGTGATCGAAGACATCATCCGCGGCCGCATCGGCTTTTCGGGCCTGCTGATGAGCGATGATCTCGATATGAAAGCGCTCGCCCACGCGGTGAAAGGCGGGCTGAAGGAGCGCGCGGCCGCAGCGCTTGGCGCAGGCTGCGACGTGGTGCTGCAATGCTCGGGCGATCTGAAAGAGATGCGCCAAGCCGCCGCCGGCTGCGGCCCGCTGCAAGGCGCGGCGCTGGATCGCGCCCGCACGGTGGAAGCTATCGCGAAACGCCCAGCAGATGAATTTGATGCGCAAGCGGGCTGGGTGCGGTTTAAGGAATTGATGGGGCCAGCCTAGGCGCGCATGTCGGATTTGGAAGAACAGACAGAGCTCGATCTCGCCGCCGCCGCAGAGGCGGAAGAGGGCGAGGCGTTGCTGGTGGCGCTCGATGCGTTCGAGGGGCCGCTGCACGTGCTGCTGGAACTGGCGCGCGCCAAAAAGCTCGACATCACGCAGATTTCCGTGGGCGAGATCGCTGATCAATATCTCGCTTTTATCGCCGAGGCGCGTGCGGCGAATATTGAACTCGCCGGCGATTATCTCGTCATGGCCGCCTGGCTCGCGCTGCTGAAATCGCGCCTGCTCATCCCCAAGCCGCAGCTTGAGCCCGATGAGCCCGATCCGCTGCAGCAAGCGGCGGCGCTGCGCGATAAATTGCAGCGGCTCGAACTGGCCCGCGCGGGGGCCAAGCGGCTGGAGGATCTGCCGCAGCTTGGGCGCGACGTGTTCATCAACGGCGACCCGCGCCCCACGCTGATCACGATGCAAACCGCCTGGCGCGCTGATCTCTACGAATTGCTCAACGCCTATTGCGCCGAGCGCACCAAGAGCGTGCGCAAGCGCGCGTTCAAAACCTTCGTGCGCCGCGCCTATCCGCTCGAAACCGCGCGCAAGCGGCTCGAGCAGGCGCTTAAAAGCCTTGAGGATTGGCGCGTGATCGAAGCGGTGGCCCCCGCCGCCGAGGAGGGGCCCGATGCCCCCCCGCCGGAGAGTTATGTGGCCTCCACCTTCGGCGCCGCGCTGGAGCTCGCGCGCGAGGGCAAGATGGAATTGCGCCAAGCTGAGGCGTTCGCGCCGCTGTTCGTGCGCGCCCGCCAGGGGCAAGATGAAGCATGACCGGCCCCGACACCCCCGTCGCCGACGCCATGAAGCGCATCGAGGACGCTTTCACCGAGGGTGAGCGCAGCCCGCCCTCGGCCGATGCGATCAGCGCCAAGGCCCTGGCCGAGCGCTTTCCGGGCCTCGATATCGCCGCCGTGCTGATGAAGCTCAAAGCCGATTATGCCGGCCGGGGCGTGGAGCTGGTGGAGGCGGGCGGGGCCTGGCGGTTCCAGTCGGCCCCCGATCTTGGCGGGCTCTTCGCGGAAACCAAGCAGCAGCCCAAGCGCCTGCCCAAAGCCGCGCTGGAGACGCTTGCGGTTATTGCATACCACCAGCCAGTGACTCGCGCGGAAATCGAGGAGATACGCGGGGTGTCGCTCTCGCGCGGGGCGATGGAGCTTTTGTTGGAAATCGGCTGGATCCGTCCCCGCGGCCGCCGGCGCACCCCCGGCCGGCCGCTCACCTTCGGGACGACGGACGCATTTCTCAGCCAGTTTGGCCTGGCCTCGCTTGACGCCCTGCCGGGCAAGGACGATCTCAAGGGCCTTGGCCTGCTCGATCCACGCGCGGCGGGCCAGATCGAGGTGCCCCGCCCAAGTGAAGGGCAGGCCCCGGACGAAGAGCCGCTGTCAGAAGGTGACGACGCAGCAAGCTTTTTCGTGGATCATCTGGGCGAGGACGAGTAATCCCGCGCCAACGCGCACGTTGCGCTGAATGGAGTTTGCACAATGCACCCCCCGAGCATTTGGGCCCTTCTGATTATCCTTGCGCTGGCCTTCCTGCTGTTTGGCAAGCCGGGCCGCATCGCCAACCTGATGAAGGATGTGGGCGAGGGCATTAAGGGCTTCCGCAAAGGCATCACCGAAGAAGATAAAAAGCCCGAAGAGCCGCCGGCCCAAGTCACCGAGCAAAAGGACCGCGTGCAGTAGAGCGCGCGCGGGGAAGCGCCCATGTTTCCGAGCCTCGGCTGGACAGAAATGCTGCTGCTTGCGGTGATCGCCCTCGTGGTGGTCGGCCCCAAGGAGCTGCCTTTGCTGTTCCGCAAAATCGGCCGCTTCACCGCCAAGCTGCGCGGCATGGCGCAAGAATTCCGCACCGGCTTCGATGAGCTCGCCCGCCAGGCTGAACTTGATGAGCTCAAGCGGGAAGTGGAATCGCTGCGCCGCGCCACCTCGCTGCAAGACATCAGCCGCGAACTCAACAAGCCGCTGCCCACGCTGGAAGATTATGCGGGCGTGAAATCCCCGCCGGCGATCCCTGCGCCGCCGCCTGCGCCCGCGCTGGAAGCGCCGGAAGGCGAGGCGCCTGAGGCTGCGCCCGCGCCGCCAGAAGAAAATCTCGCCGAAGCGCCGGCCGCCCCCGCGCAGCGGAGCGTCTCGTGACGCAAGAAGCGCAGAAGCAATCGAGCGATGAGGATGAGATCGAAGCCTCGCGCGCGCCGCTGCTCGATCACCTTTCAGAATTGCGCGATCGGCTGATCAAGGCGCTGCTGGCGCTCGTCGTCGGCACAGTGATCGCCTATTTCTTCGCCGCGCCGATTTTTGAATTGCTGGTTGGCCCGTATCGGGAAGCGCTGGTGCAGCGCGGCTACCTTGAGGCGGGGGAGAGCCCGCGCCTTCAGATCACCGCGCCGTTTGAAGGCTTTTACACCTATCTGCGCATCGCCCTGATGGGCGGCATCGCGCTTTCATTCCCGTATCTGGCCTATCAAGCCTACGCCTTCATCGCGCCTGGGCTTTATAAGCGTGAGCGTGGGGCGGTGGCGCCGTTCCTGGTGGCGTCACCGATCATGTTCCTGCTGGGGGCGGCGTTCGCGTATTTTATCGGCCTGCGCTTTGCCATGTATTTCGCGCTGAATTTTCAGATTCAGAACGATGCGGTGAATGTCGAACTCATCCCCAAGATGAACGAATATTTCGCGCTGGCCTCCACGCTTGTGCTGGCCTTCGGCGTTTGCTTCCAGCTGCCTGTGGTGCTGTCTCTGCTGGCGCGCGTGGGCGTGGTTTCGGCTGAGGCGCTGCGCAAGGGCCGGCGCTACGCCATTTTGGGCATCGCCGTGTTCTCCTCATTGGTGACCCCGCCTGACGTGATCTCGCTCATCGTGATGTGGATCCCGATGTACACGCTCTATGAGATCTCGATCTGGCTGGTCTGGATGATTGAGCGCTGGCGCACCAAGAAGGAAGCGGCCGAAGAAGCGGCCGCCGCCGCCGCCCAGTAGCGCGCCCGCCCGGCTTGGGCTAAGCGAAGGCCATGCACGATATCCGCTTCATCCGCGAAGATTTTCCCGCCTTCCGCAAGGCGCTCACGCGCCGCCCGCTGAACGCCGAGCAACTCGCCGAGATCGACGGCCTGCTTGAGCTGGACGCCGCCTTGCGCGCGCTCACCACCGCCAAGCAGGAGGCGGAAGCTGCGCGCAATTCCGCCTCCAAGGAAATAGGCAAAGCCAAAGCCGGCAAGGATGAAGCCCGCGCCGCCGCGCTGATGGCCGAGGTGGCGGAGCTCAAAGTGAAGCTCGATGAAACCGGCGCCAAGGAAGCCGAGCTTCTGAAAAAGCGCGAAGCGGTGCTCGCCTCGCTGCCGAACCTGCCGGCGGTGGATACGCCCGATGGGCCCGATGAAAACGCCAATGTCGAGGTGCGCCGCTGGTATAAGGCCGATGGCGGGGAGCCGCCGGCGCTCGATCTCACCGCCGATCACGTCACGCTCGGTGAAAATCTCGGGCTGATGGATTTTGAAGCGGCGGCGCGGCTTTCGGGCGCGCGCTTTGTCGTCACCAAGGGCGCGATCGCGCGGATGGAGCGGGCGCTGGCCGCCTTCATGCTCGATCTGCACACCACCGAGTTCGGCTACACCGAGGTGAACCCGCCGCTTCTGGTCAAAGACCATGTGATGTTCGGCACCGGCCAATTGCCGAAATTCGTGGACGATCAATTCACCGCCGCCCGCACCGTGAGCCGCGAGGAGCTTTTGTTTGAAGCGCTCGATCGCTTCGATGATGAGTTTGAGCGCCGCAAAGGCGCCAAGCCCACCGAGGTGATGAAGGAGCTGCTGGCCGAGGCGCCCACGCACGAAGATTTCTGGCTCATCCCCACTGCGGAAGTGGCGCTCACCAATCTGGTGCGCGAGGAGATCACCGCCGCCGAAAAGC
>DAORMO010000133.1:0-3647 GCA_035440585.1 Terricaulis sp. | reverse complement strand
CACCGCCGATACGCCGTGCTTCCGCGCCGAAGCGGGCGCGGCCGGGCGCGATACGCGCGGCATGATCCGCCAGCATCAATTCCGCAAGGTGGAGCTTGTCTCGATCACCACGCCTGAGCAAAGCCAGGCTGAGCATGAGCGCATGGTCTCCTGCGCGGAAGAAGTGCTCAAGCGCCTCGAATTGCCGTACCGCGTGATGATGCTCTGCACCGGCGACATCGGCTTCGGCGCGCGCAAGACGTACGACCTTGAGGTTTGGCTGCCCAGCCAAGGCAAGTACCGCGAGATCAGCTCGTGCTCCAATTGCGGCGATTTCCAAGGGCGCCGCATGAACGCGCGCTTCCGCAACAAAGAAGGCCGCACCGAATTCGTGCACACGTTGAACGGCTCTGGCCTTGCGGTGGGCCGCACGCTGGTGGCGGTGCTGGAAAATTATCAGCAGGCCGATGGCTCGATTGAGGTGCCTAAAGCGCTCGTGCCGTACATGGGCGGGCTCACGAAGATCGGGAAACCCGGGTGATAATTTTGCCTGAACCGCTCGCGGCGTGGGTGGAGGCGCAAGTGCGCGCCGGGCGCTATGCGAGCGCTAGCGATTATGTGTGCGACCTCATTCGCCAGGATCAGGCGGCAAAGATCAAAAAGCTCCAGGCCATGATCAAAGACGCCCCAGAAGGTGAGGAGACCGGCCCGATGGATGCTGAAGGCTTGCTTGCTGATATGCACGCCGCGCGTTTCAAGAAGCCCTAAGCCCCCGCAATCACCACCAATTCCGCCCCGCGCGCATCTTCAGCCAGCGCCGTAAAATCCGCGCGCGTTTGCAGCGCGACGCTCAGCAAATCTTGGAACACCCGGCGCGGCAGCGTCTGGGCGCCGAATTGCAAAAGGTGCGGCGTCGTAAATTGCGCGTCGAGCAGTTTAAAGCCGCCAAAGCGCAGGCGCGCGGCCAGATGCACGAGCGCGGCTTTGCTAGCGTCGGTGGCGCGGCTGAACATGCTCTCGCCGAAGAACGCCCCGCCAATCGCCACGCCATAAAGCCCGCCCACCAGCGCGCCATCGATGCGCGCCTCCACGCTATGGGCCGCGCCCTGGGCGTAGAGCGCCAGATAGAGCGCGCGGATGTCGGGATTGATCCAGGTGTCTTCACGATCGGCGGCGGGGGCGGCGCAGAGATCGATCACCGCTTCAAAATCGCGGTCTATGCTGAAGCTGAAGCGATCCTGGCGCAGCGTGCGCGCAAGCCGCCGCGGCATCGCAAATGGCGCTAGCGGCAACACAGTTCGCCAATCGGGATCGACGATGAAAAACCCCTCGTCCTCCCGGCTTTCGGCCATGGGAAACACCCCGCGCCTATAGCAGGCCAAGAGATCGTCGGTGGAGAACGGCTTCATGGGCGGCGCCAGCATGTCAAACGCGCGTGCGCGCGTCATCTGTGCTGGGCGATGTTTACTCGAACAACGCCTCGGGCGCGCCATGGCGTGCGGGCCAATCTGCCCAGGCCACGTCCGTCGGGCCAACAATGAACTCCACCACGCGCCATTGGCCCGCCTCTTGGCGCAGCAGCGCGTAGGTCACGCCATCGCCATCGAGCACGCCGGCTTCAGCGTTCTCGGCATATTTGGTTTGCGACCAATCGATCGCGGCGCCGCTTGCCTGCGCGGGATGGGCCACCAGCCAGCCCCATTCATCCATGATGCGGGTTTGGCTCGGCGTCAGCGCCACGGGCTGGCCAATATCGGCGGCGAGCACGGGCGTCAGCGCATCGACGAGACTTTGCGTCGCGGCTTCCGGCGAAGGCGGCGCTGGCGGATTTTGCGGCGCGCTGGCCGGCTGTGAGCAGGCGGCGAGCGCCAAGGCCAACACCAATGCGCGCATCTTCGCCTCCTTAGCCTTCCGCCTCAGCCTTCAAATGCTGCTCAAGCCAGTGGATCGAGTAATCGCCGTTGATCACGTCCGGCTCGTTCACCAGGTCGCGGAACAGCGGCAGTGTGGTGTCCACGCCGGTGATCACCATCTCGTTGAGCGCGCGCTTGAGCCGCATCAGGCACTCTGAGCGATCGCGCCCATGCACGATCAGCTTGCCGATCAGCGAGTCATAATTCGGCGGGATCGCGTAATTTGCGTAAATCGCGCTATCGAGCCGCACGCCAAGCCCGCCGGGCGGGTGAAAGCCGGTGATGCGGCCGGGCGAGGGCGCGAACGTGCGCGGATGCTCGGCATTGACGCGGCATTCAATGGCGTGGCCGTTGAACTTCACGTCCTTCTGCTTCACCGAAAGCTCCGCGCCATCGGCGATGCGGATCTGCTCACGCACCAGATCAATGCCGGTGATCATCTCGGTGACGGGATGCTCCACCTGCAGGCGCGTGTTCATTTCAATGAAATAGAACTCGCCGTCCTCATAGAGATACTCAACCGTGCCGACCCCGAGATAGCCCAGCTTGGAGATCGCATCCGCTGTGATTTTGCCGATCTTGGCGCGGTCTTCATCGTTGAGCGCGGGGGAGGGCGCTTCTTCGAGCACCTTTTGGTGGCGCCGCTGCAGCGAGCAATCACGCTCGCCCAAATGGATCACGTTGCCGTGGCTATCGGCCACCACTTGGATTTCGATGTGGCGCGGGCGTGTCAGGTATTTTTCCATATAGACCGCATCGTCGCCAAACGCGGCCTTGGCTTCGGCGCGCGCGGTGGCGAAGGCTTCGGGCAGCTCATCTGCCGTGCGCGCCACCTTCATGCCGCGCCCGCCCCCGCCGGCGGCCGCCTTGATCAGCACTGGATAGCCGATCTTCTTCGCCACCTTCAGCGCTTGGGCTTCACTATCGAGCCCGCCGTCCGAGCCGGGCACAACCGGCATGCCGGTATCGATCGCGGCCTGCTTGGCGGCGATTTTATCGCCCATCAGCCGGATATGCTCGGCCGTCGGGCCGATAAAGGTCATGCCATGTTGGGTGACGATATCGGCGAATTTGGCGTTCTCCGAAAGAAAGCCGTAGCCGGGATGGATCGCCTGCGCGCCGGTGATCTCAGCGGCGGCGATGATCGAGGCGATATTGAGATAGGATTTCGCCGCCTGCGGCGGGCCGATGCACACGCTCTCATCAGCGAGGCGCACATGCATGGCTTCGGCATCAGCGGTCGAATGCACCGCCACGGTGGCGATGCCCATCTCTTTGCAGGCGCGGTGAATCCGCAGCGCAATCTCGCCCCGATTGGCGATGAGGACTTTTTCAAACATGGGAAACAGCGACTAGCGAAGTGGGAATAGGGAATAGGGCGGTGCGGCGCGAGGGAAAGGGCGAGCGCGAACGGGCGCAGCCAGCGCCCCTATTCGCTATTCGCCATTCGCCATTCGCGCTCATTCGATAATCGCCAGCGGCTCGCCAAATTCCACCGGCTGGGCGTCGCTGACGAGGATCGCCGTCACCTTGCCCGCGCGCGGGGCGGGGATTGGGTTGAACGTCTTCATCGCTTCCACCACCATCAGCGTTTGGCCTTGGGTGACGGTATCGCCCACTTTGATGAAGGTTGGCGCGCCCGGCTCAGGCGAAAGATAGGCCGTGCCCACCATGGGCGAGGCCACAGCGCCAGGATGCTTGGCAAGATCAGCGGCCGGCGCGGACGCAGCGGCCGGGGCAGGCGCAGCGGGGGCG
>DAORMO010000132.1:5526-8895 GCA_035440585.1 Terricaulis sp. | reverse complement strand
GTATCGCCCGTCACCGCGGCTTTGTGGGCGTCAGAGCCCTTGCCGCCGTGATGGCCCTCTTCGATCAGCTTCTTGGCGTTGTCCCAAGCGCCGCCGCCCGATGTCATCGAGATGGCGACGAAGAGCCCCGTCACGATCACGCCGACAAGCAGCGCGCCGAGCGAAGCGAACGCGTTGGCAGGGCCCGAGATCGCATAGATCACGGCGAACAACACGATCGGCGCCAGCACCGGCAACAGCGACGGCACGATCATTTCGCGGATCGCCGCTTGCGTCAGGATATCGACCGCTTTGCCGTAATCAGGCTTGGCGGTGCGTTCCATAATGCCGGGGATTTCGCGGAATTGGCGGCGCACTTCCTGCACCACAGCTTCCGCTGCACGCCCCACCGCCGTCATCGACCAGCCGCCGAACAGGTACGGCAGCAAGCCGCCCACAAAGAGGCCAACGATCACGTACGGATTAGACAGCGCAAAGTCAGGGATCACGCCTTCAAAGAAGCGATACTCGCCCGGATGGCTGGCGTAATATTTGAGATCCTCAAAATACGCCGCAAACAGCACCAACGCGCCAAGGCCCGCCGAGCCGATCGCATAGCCCTTGGTCACCGCCTTGGTGGTGTTGCCCACCGCGTCGAGCGCGTCGGTGGTCACGCGGACTTCCTTCGGCAGCTCGGCCATTTCAGCGATGCCGCCGGCGTTGTCCGTCACCGGGCCGAACGCGTCGAGCGCCACAACGATGCCCGCCACCGAAAGCATGGTCGTCACCGCGATGGCGATGCCGAACAAGCCCGCGAGCGTGAAGCAGGCGATGATGCCGGCCACGATCGTCAGCGCCGGGAGCGCCGTCGATTCCATCGACACCGCGAGACCTTGGATCACGTTGGTTCCGTGGCCAGACTCAGAAGCCTTCGCCACGCTCTTCACCGGCCGGAAGCCCGTGCCGGTGTAGTATTCAGTGATCCAAACGATCGCGCCCGTCACCAGCAAGCCGATGATGCCGCAGATGAAGAGGCTTTGGCCGGTGATGGCCGCCAGCGGGTTCTCAACGCCAAGGCTCGGCGCAATCGATTCCCAGCCCACCGTCACATGGATCGCCGCCGCGAGGCCGACAGCCGAGAGCAAGCCAGCAGCCACAAGGCCCTTATAAAGCGCGCCCATAATGTTCTGCGACGCGCCAAGGCGCACGAAGAACGTGCCGATGATGGAAGCGATGATCGCCAGCCCGCCAATGGCGAGCGGCAGCATCATGATTGCCGAAACTTCCGGCGCAGCGCGGAAGAGGATGGAGCCAAGCACCATCGTCGCCACCGCCGTCACCGCGTAGGTTTCAAACAGATCCGCCGCCATGCCGGCGCAATCGCCCACGTTGTCGCCGACGTTGTCGGCGATGGTGGCCGGGTTGCGCGGATCATCCTCGGGGATGCCCGCTTCCACCTTGCCCACCATGTCGCCGCCAACGTCCGCGCCCTTGGTGAAGATGCCGCCGCCAAGGCGCGCGAAGATCGAAATCAGCGACGCGCCAAAGCCAAGCGCCACGAGCGAATCCACGACGGTGCGCGATGTCGGCTCAAGCCCCAGGAAATTGGTCAGCAGCAGATAATATGCAGCAACGCCAAACAGCGCCCCGCCAGCCACCAGCATGCCCGTCACCGCGCCCGCTTTGAACGCCATGTTGAGCCCGCCCGCGAGGCTGGTGCGCGCCGCTTCCGCCGTGCGCACGTTCGCCTGCACCGACACGTTCATGCCGATAAAGCCCGCCGCGCCCGAAAGCACGGCGCCGATCAGGAAGCCGATCGGAATCTGCCAATTCTGGAACAGCACAAACAGCAGCACGAACACGCCAACGCCGACCCACGCGATCGTGGTGTATTGGCGCTTCAGATAGGCGCGCGCGCCTTCCTGAATGGCTGCTGCGATTTCCTTCATCCGGTCAGAGCCGGCTGAAGCCTTGGTGATGGCTTGAGTTTCAAACCAGCCGTAAAGCGCGGCGATGATTCCGCTGGCTACGACGAGCCACAAGATCAAATTAAGGTCCATTGTCACCTATCCTGGGCGAGGGAGGGCCCGCGCCGGTTTGGGGAAAATGGGTTGGCCGCCACGCGACACGTTTTGTTTTGTCTGCGAGAACGCTTCCCCCTAGGTGGCGCCGTCCTGCCTCAATTCGTCGCAATGCGCAATGGAGTCAGCGCTTTCGGCGAGGGCTCAGACCCCGCCGCCCTGGCTGGAATAGGTCGCGACGATCGTTACAGCCGCTACCGCCCGCTCGCCCAACGCCGCGATCGCGGCGGCGCGATAGACCTCAATCGCCCGCGCCTCGTTGAGGCTGTGCGGATCCTCCGGGTTGGAGAGATCATGCTCGTGGCTGGCCCGCACCAGCGCATCACGCAGAAGGTGCGCCTGCTCGCGCGTGCGCCAAAGATCCACCCCGCTCGCGATCTCCACCCGCACCGACACAAAGAGATAATTGGCCAGATACCCGTTCCGCACCACCGGAACCGCCAGATACGGCGCATCCATCGAGCGTGAGGAAAGCTGCTCGGCCTCGCCCTTCTCGGCTTTGGCTTTCGCCTTGGGGGCCGCATCCGCCGAGCCCGCAGCAGCCAACCCCACCAGCATCACGCCAATAAGCGCAGCCGCAGCGAAGCTTCGAATCATGGAAGAGCGCTTCATGGTGCGGCCAGGATCAGCCGCTTCGGTTAGCGCCGCGTTAGCGCCCGAGCTTATGGGCGTACCCACCATCATCCAGCGGCAGCGGCGCGCCCTGGCGATCCACGATGCGGACGCCCTCACCCGCCTCGACAACGCCAATGCGCGAAAGCCGCAAGGCGCCATCCGCATCTAATGCGGCGATGGCCGCGCGGTCGGTGGGGGCTGCGGTGAACAGCACGACGTAATCGTCGCCGCCGCTGATCAGCTTGCGCACATCCCCGCCGGAAAACGCCCAGCGCAGCGCCGGAGGCGCAAACGGGATCGCGTTCGCCAGCGCCACATTCGAGGCCGCCGCCAGCTTGCGCGCATCAGCCACCAGGCCGTCGGAGACATCCATCGACGCCCGCGCAAACGCCGCCACCAGCCCGGCGCATTCGGTATGCAGCATCGGCGCAAGATAAAGCGATTGCAGCCACGCGGCCTCTGCATCAAACGCCTCGCCCGGCAGGCGCAGGAAATCCGGCATCTCCGCCGCCAGCGCCTCGGATTCCGCGCGCGCGGCGGCCTCATCCCGGTCGCGCCGCAGCTCGGCCATGCCCATCGCGCCGGTGCGCAATTGAAGGCCCATCCAGGCCGAGCCAATATCCCCGCCCGCGAGCCACACATCATCGCCCGCCAGCGCATCGGCGCGCGCCGGCGTGCGCGGGCCAAGCGGCTC
>DAORMO010000132.1:4355-5502 GCA_035440585.1 Terricaulis sp. | reverse complement strand
GAGCGGACCTTTGGTTGACGTCGTATCCCCGCCCAGCATGCTGATGCCGAAGGTTTCAAACTCGCCCGCGATCGCATCGCCGAAATAACGCAAATCCTCCGCACGCCGGCTGTCAGGCCAGATCAGCGTCAGCAGCGCGTAGCGCGGCCGCGCGCCCTTGGCGATGAGATCAGAGACATTCACCCGCACCGCCTTCATCGCCACCGTGGCGATCGGGTCTTGCGGCAGAAAATGCACGCCTTCGACAATCGCGTCGGTGGTGATCACCAGCCGCCCGGCGCTTTCCAGCACAGCCACATCATCTTTCAGCCCGCGCGCCGCCGCATCCTTGGCCAGCGGCGCGAACCAAGTGCGGATCACATCGAATTCGTTAGCGCCCATGCCGGGCTCCTTAACTCGCGGCGCGCAAATCCTTGGCGCACGCGTCCAGCGTCGCGTTCACAAAGCCGGGCTCTGGCCCATCGAAGAAGCTTTTGGCGATCTCAACATATTCATCGATCACAACAGCAACGGGAATATCATCGCGTTGTTCCAGCTCGGCCGCGCCCGCGCGCAGAATGGCGCGCGCCACAGCGTCGAGCCGCTCAAGCTTCCAACCTTTGGAAAGATGCCGCGCAATCGCGCGGTCCAGCGTGAGCTGTCGCTCCACCGCTTTTTCCACCAGCGTGGTGAACAGCGCCATATCGCCGTCGATCTCGTTGATCAGCGTGTCGCCATTCTCGCGCGGCAGCTTGCCAGCGTCGAAATCGGCGATCGCTTGCGCGGTGGTCGAGCCCGAAATTTCCATCTGATAAAGCGCCTGCACGGCCGCCAGCCTTGCGGCGCGGCGCGCATCGATTTCGCCAGGCTTCATGGCGCCTCTCCGCCGAAGCGGCGCTGCAGCGCGATCATGGCGATGGCCGCTTTCAGCGCCTCCCCGCCCTTATCGCCGCGTGCTGGATCTGCGCGTTCCTCCGCCTGCGCGAGGTTTTCGACGGTGAGGATGCCGTAGCCGATCGCCACGCCTTCCAGCGAAAGCTGCATCAGCCCACGCGCGCTTTCCCCGCACACATAATCGTAATGGCTCGTCTCCCCGCGCACCACGCAGCCGAGCGCGACAAAGCCATCATAAGCCCCGCACGCCAGCGCGATCGCGCCCGGAATTTCA
>DAORMO010000132.1:0-4264 GCA_035440585.1 Terricaulis sp. | reverse complement strand
GATGAAGAACGCCAGGTTCAGGATCAAGTTGAGGCGCGCCCCGCCCGGCAGCTTCTCAACCGGCGTTTTTTCGACTTCCTTCACGGCTCAAACCCCCGCCAGCCATCCATGGTCAGGCCATAGCCTTCAAGGCCGATCAATTTGTGCGGCGTGTTGGAGAGCACGATCATGCGGCCCACGCCAAGATCATGCAAAATCTGCGAGCCAACGCCGACGACGCGCACAACATCCTCGTGCTCCACCGCGCCCTGCTCCCCGCGCAGCCAGCGGCTGACGCTATCGGGCTGGCTGTCGCGCAGCAGCACCAGAACGCCCGCGCCTTCAGCCTCGATTGTTTCAATCGCCTTGTTGATTAGCCCCGCGCGCGCCGTCGCGCCCATCACATCGGCGCCAAACTCCACCCGATGCACCCGCACCAAAGTCGGCGTATCGGCGGACACCGCGCCCTTCACCAGCGCCACATGCTCCACCCCGTCAATCCGATTGCGGAACACAACGAGGCGAAACTGCGCGCCGGATGCGCTGACGAAATCTTCCTCATGCGTGCGGTTCACGTAGCGATCATGCGCGCGGCGATAGGCGATGAGATCATCGATCGCGCCAATCTTCAGCCCATGAAATTGCGCGAACGCCACAAGCTCGGGCAGCCGCGCCATGGTGCCGTCATCGTTCATGATCTCGCAGATCACCGCGGATGGATTAAGCCCGGCCGCGCGCGCAATATCCACGCTCGCTTCGGTATGGCCCGCACGCAGCAGCACCCCGCCATCGCGCGCCGTCAGCGGAAACACATGGCCGGGCGAAACGATATCATCGGCGCCTTTGGTTGCATCGATCGCCACCGCGATGGTGAGCGCGCGATCCGCCGCCGAGATGCCGGTGGAAATGCCTTCTTTCGCTTCAATCGAAACGGTGAACGCCGTGCCCAGCCGCGCCTGATTGCGGGGCGCCATCGGCTCAAGCCCCAGCCCGCGCGTGCGCTCTTCCGTCAACGCCAGGCAAATCAGCCCGCGCCCATGCTTGGCCATGAAATTGACCTGCGCGGGCGTTGCAAATTGCGCGGGGATCACAAGATCGCCCTCGTTCTCGCGATCCTCGGCGTCCACCAGGATGAACATGCGCCCTTCGCGCGCTTCTTCGATAATTTCCGGCGCCGGCGAAATCGCGCGCTTCAAATCTTCGATCGGGGACGGCTTGGCCGTCATCAGCGTCTTCCTTCCAACAGGCGCGCCGCATAGCGCGCCATCATATCCGCTTCGAGGTTCACTTTATCGCCGGCCTTTAAGCTCGATAAAGTCGTCACGCCCCAGGTGTGCGGGATCACCAGCACGCCAAAGCCGTCCTCATCCACCTCATTGACGGTGAGCGAAACCCCGTTAACCGCCACCGCGCCCTTGGGCGCAATGAGATACGCAATCTGCGCCGGCGGGGCGATGCGCACGCGCCAGCCCTCGCCATCGGCGCTCACCGAAAGCACTTCGCCCAGGCCATCCACATGGCCCTGCACGATATGCCCGCCCAATTCATCGCCCAGCTTCAGCGAGCGTTCGAGGTTCAACACATCGCCTGTTTGCAGATCGCCCATCGTCGTCAGCGCCAGGCTCTCAGGCGCCACCTCCACGAGGTAGCGCGCGCCCGCGTCGATCGCCGCCTTCTCCACCACCGTCAGGCACACGCCCTCATGCGCGATCGAGGCGCCGATCTCGATGCCGTCGACCTCATAAGGCGCCTCGATGGTGAGGCGCACGAGCCCATTGCGGCGCTCAACGCCGGCCACGGCGCCCTTGGCGGTAATGATGCCGGTAAACATGAAACTCCGATCAGCCCCGCTCGTAGCTTTCCCAGAGATCGGGGCCAAGGGCTTGGAATGCAACGCGTCGAAACGCCGGGGCCTCACTCAGTTTCCCTAACGCCAGCGCCGCCACCGCCGGCCGCCCCTCCGCCCCCAGCACAATCGGCGCCCGGAACCATTCCAGCCGGTCCACCAGCCCCGCCGCGATCAGGCCCGCCGCCAAAATGCCGCCACCTTCCACCAGCACCGATTTTACGCCGTACTCCGCCCAGAGGATATACAGCGCCAATTCCGGGCCGCGCCCGTCCATTATGTCGATCACATTGGCGGTGAGCGCGCCCGCCCGCTGCAGCGCCAGCTCACGCTCATTGGTCTCTTCGCCGATGACGATGAGCGGCGATTCATCCAGGCGTTCAAACAGCTTCCCGCCAACCGGCACGTCAAAGCCGCGCGTAAGCACCACCCGCATCGGCTGCTTTGCCGGCGGCGGCTCAGTGCGCGCCAGCAGGGATGGATCATCCGCCCGCGCCGTGCCCGCGCCGATCATCACCGCATCGTGCGCCGCGCGTAATTTCTGCACCTCGGCCCGCGCGGCTTCGCCCGTGATCCAGCGGCTTTCGCCCGAAGCGGTCGCAATGCGCCCGTCGAGCGAAGTCGCCAATTTCAGGGTGACGCGGGGCCGGTCCATGGCCGCTTCCTAGCACCCCCGCCGCCCCCGCGCACCCAACGTGCTTACCGGATCTCCAGCTCAAACCCCGCCGCCGGCAGATCCTCGGCATTGTAGAGGTTGCACACCGGCGCATCGCCCCAGCAATAGCGCACGAAGGCCGGGCTGAGGCCGGCGCGCGGGGTGAGCACAATCTCCTCGCCCTCGACCAGCGCATCGACGAATTGGCACGCGCGGCCTGCATCGCAGAGTTCAAACCCGATCGGCCGATGGCTGCCATAGCTTAGCAGCGGCCCGTGGCTGAAGCGCACGCGCACGCCATCAACCGCACGCTGGGCGCTCAGCGGCTTGGGCCCATCGGTAATCACGTCCACGCCGTAAATCATCGCCAGCGCATGCCGCGCCAAGCGCTGGCCCACGATCAGCTTTTGCGTGGGATGAATATCGTAGCGATCGCCAATGTCGATCGTCACGGCAAGGCCCGCGCGGCCATCGGCGTCCACTGCGCGCCGCTGCACATCGCGCAGCGCGCCCCAGGAAAACGGCGCCGGTTCGCCAAAAGCAGGCATGCCGAAATTCGCAAGCTGCGTGATGAAAAACGGCAGACGCGGCGCTTCAAACCGCGCGCGCCAATCGGCCATCCAAGCCGGCGTCAGCCGCGCATAGTCCGCCGGCGCGCCCGCATTGGATTCGCCCTGATACCAAACCACGCCCGCGAGCCCATACGGCGCAAGCGGCGCAACCATGCCGTTAAACAACACCGCATGCCCGTTCGGCCCGCCCCACGGCGCTTGCGGCGGCGCCGACACCGCGCCCCGCGGCGCTGAGATCGCATGGCGCCAAACATTATTCAGCGGGATCACGCTCCCGTCGCTGAGCCGCAGCAGCTTCGCATCCGCCGGCCCCCAAAAGCCGCCGCCGCCGCCGCTATCGAGCACCGCCGCCGCCAGCACATTGCGCCCCGCGCGCAGCGCGCCCGGCGCCACGTCATAATTGCGCGGCTGATCCCATCCGCTCATCGCGCCAATGGCGCGGCCGTTGAGATAGGTGGCGTCGATATCGTCGGCCGGGCCGAGTTCAAAGCGCCCGCCCAGCGCCGCTTGCGCCGCCGTCAGCGTAAATTCGGTGCGATACCAGGCAATGCCGTCAAAGCCAGCCAGCGGCGCTTCGCCGATGCTTTCCCAAAAGCCTTGCGGCGTAATCGGCCGCCACGCCGCATCATCGAAATCGGCATCGAACCAACCCGCGCGTCCGCCCGGATCATTCTCGGCCCACCAAGCTTCCATCAGCGCCGTAAAGCGCCGCCGCGCCGCGCCCGGATCGGCGCGGTTTTGCTGCATCAGCGCCACCGCCTCGTCATAGCCGCCCAGCTGCGTGAACGCGCCTTCGCTCATCCACGCTTCGATGATCGTCCCGCCCCAAGAGGCGTGGATCAGCCCTATAGGGATTCCGGTTTGCTGATGAATGTCGCGCCCGAAGAAATAACAAACCGCCGAAAAATCCGCGACGCTTTCCGCGCTCGCCGGGACCCAGCGATCCGCGGGCTCCGGCAGCGCGCGCGGCCCGTCGTCGGCGATGCGGCGCGTCACTTGAAAGAGCCGCATTTGCGGATGATGCGCGCCGGCCACTTCCGAGCCCGCATTGGTGGCGTAGCGGGTCTGAAACTCCATGTTTGATTGGCCGGAGCAAAGGTACACATCACCCACCAGCAGATCGGAAATGCTCTGCGCCGCCGCCCCGCTGCGCACGCGCAGCGTCAGCGCCTCGGCGCTTGCGGCGCGCGCAGGCAGATTGGCGCGCCAGCG
>DAORMO010000131.1:8149-8942 GCA_035440585.1 Terricaulis sp. | reverse complement strand
GGCGCAAGTGCTTGCAGAATCTGCGTCCCGCGCGAGCGGGTTAGTGCATTGGGATAAGCCGGCTTCCATGATGTAAGGCCGTTTGCGCTTCCGCGTTCTCGATCTGAGCCTAAAACGACCGGGGCGGCGGCATAACGGCTAAGGCGCCGCTTTCAGATAATAGCGAAATGGCTGATCCGCCGTGCCTTTGCCGCTGCGTCCAATTTTTCCCTGCAGGCGCCACCAGCGACAGTGACGGCCGATGTCAGAGAAAGGCGCCCCCGGGATCTGTGCTGCAAGCTGCATTTCCGTTTGAGGATTGCTCTTGTGCTGAGCCAACACAATCAGAATACGTGCGCGGAGTGGGATTCGCTGATCCTTCACGCTCCGTCTCTAGAGCGCCAAGTGGGGCGCGAGATCGTGATGATTGGCTTGCGCGAGGCAGCTGAGATCATAACGCTGTCCACAAACGACGCAGCGATTTAAGCGCTTGTGAGTGAAGACCGCGTCAACGGGCCTGGTGCGCAATTCCAGATCATGCGGAAGACGGCTGAGCGCCGCGGAAGGATAAAAATTCATGATCGACCTACACACAGGTCGTCTAAGGATCGCGCAAGCTTGGTCTCCAGCTCATCACGCGAAATCGGCCTCGCCGAAAGGGTTAAAGCGTCAAACATTGTGCGATGCACGATCCAGTGCGCCTCGTTGATGTCCCCAACATGCTTCATGGCTTTAGCGATCATTCGCTCGGACTGCTTCACGGTGTCTAATCGCCAGAGATCTGTGATTTTGTTCATACGAGCCTCGGCACAGG
>DAORMO010000131.1:0-8128 GCA_035440585.1 Terricaulis sp. | reverse complement strand
GCTCATTCGCGGCGAAAAGCGTGCATAATGTTGCGTAAGGCGGTCAGTATAGCGCATGAAGGGCGCGTGGTCGCGCCAAATCGGGCGCCTGCGCTTGATCTTCAGCATGTGCGCACCATGTTAATGAAGGCGTAATGCGCGCGCATGCGCGCTCGCTTCCCAAAAGAGAGGTTGTTCCATGGCGCAGACAAAGTTCAGCGCAGGGCAGATTGTGACTGTGGTTCAATCGGGCGCGTTCTCGGCAATGACCGGGGCTTATCATGTGGTTAGCGTTATGCCGATTGAGGGCGGGGCGCAGAAATATCGTGTGAAAAGCGCCGGTGAGATGTTTGAGCGCGTTCTCGATGAAGTGCGCCTGGAGGCGATGCGCTATGATTGAAGCTCGCCAGATTTTGCTGAAATCGTTGAAGTATCGCGCCCAGGATGAGCGCGTACTGCGCAGGCTTGCGAGCGCGCTTGTGCTGCAATGGGACGAGCTAAGTGATGAATTTCAAGATCTGATCATTGATCAAGCCGCAATGGTCGAGGATCGAGAGCCCGAACCCGTTAGCGTGGAGGAGATCGAAGCTTTTGTACGTTCGGTCAAAACCACTGCGATCGTGAAGCCGCGGCAAGATGGTGAAGTGCCTGGGCAATAGGGGCGATTGCCATGGACTTTCACATCGATGCCGCCTATATGGTTGTTATCGATCCTCGTCGCGTCACGCTTTGATCCCTCGCTGTCGCGCCGGTTATCTGCTGTTTCCCTCGAAAAGTCGTTGCTCTCGCGGATTGCCGCGCGGGCTCATTCTTACTTGGAGACGGCAATGGCGTCCGGAACGGTTAAGTTCTTCAACTCGCAAAAAGGCTTTGGCTTCATAGCGCAGGATGATGGCGGCAAGGACGTGTTTGTTCATGTTTCCGCTGTCGAGCGCTCGGGCCTGCGCGGGCTTGTGGACGGGCAGAAAGTGACTTTCGACCTAGAGCGCGATCGTCAAGGTCGCGATGCAGCCATCAACCTCAGCGTCGCGGCGTGATTGCCGATCGCATTCCTGATCTCTCTGATATCGAATTGGAGCGGCTCAACGCGAACGCCTTGCGTTTAGCGGAATCAGGAACCTCAGCGCAGCGGGAGCAGGCGTTAGCGCTGCTGCCGTTGCTTAGTGCAGCGCTGGATACACGCCGGCAAGCGCAAGCTGTTGCGCAGAGGTCGGCGCGGCGCGCGACGCGGCGCAAAGCGGCGGTCGAGCAACCGGCAGAGGCGCCCGATGAGCATGATTGAGGACGCCGCGCAGGAAGCAGGGTTCGGCGTGTTCGCTGAAGCATTGCGCGCGAGCCCGTACGGTGACGTGCTCGACGGTGGCGGGCCATACACGGTGTTCGCGCCCACTGACGCCGCGTTCGCCGCATTCTCTCGTGTGCCGCCTGAGCAATTATTGCATGGCGACGAAGTGTTGATGCGTAGGGTGATCGGCTATCATTTCGCTGTCGGCAAAGTGATGACGCGCCGCTTCAAAGGCGCGCGCATCCGCGCCACCATGTACGCTGGAGGGCATGTGATCATTGATGGTAGGAACGGTTTACGTGTGAATGCCGCCAATCTTGTTCAGCCGGATATTGTCGTCGGCGCCTGCGTGCTGCACGGCATTGACGAAGTTTTGTGGCCGCGTGAGCCGGCGATGGCCGCATCGTGATCGGAACTGTCAAGTCCTACGATCCGCGTCGGGGTGTCGGTGAAGTGACCCCTGAGAACGGCGGCGCAGGTGTTGCCGTTTTTGTGAGCGAGGTCGAGCGAGCTGGCCTCGCGGCGCTAACGCCTGGCCAGCGCCTCAGCTTTTCCGTTCAGACCGATCGCGTGCGGCGGCGGAGCTTCGCTGTGCGGCTGGAAGTGCTGTAACACACGGCAGAGGGGCCAGCATAAGTGGCGGATCGCTAATCCGTGTCCTCATCTTTGCGACTTGTCACGTCGTTTGCGTCAGGCCGGCTACAACGCTTGCGACCGAACCTTGCACCGTTTCCGTGGCGCCAATTCCGCGAAACAGGATGATGGTCTTGCCGTGAGAGTCGCGCACTGCGGCGACCTCCTCTGGATTGATGTGCACTTCGGTCTTCGGATCATTGGCGGAGTTGAACTTCACGAACCTGATCATGTCCGCTCCTTATAGAATCAGCTTGGCCCACCCTTCATGGACGTGATGCGCGCAATCGCGCAGATTAATCGCGCAATGGGCTTTGGTGTGTGTTAGGCTTGATCATCAGCAACCAGAACCAGCGCTTTCGGCGGCCCGCTTGGGCCGTCTGCGTCTGCGCCTGCGCGTCTGCGAGTTTGGCGCCATCGCCTGGAGGAGCCTTATTGGCCTTTGTCGTGAACTCGTCGCCGAGCCCCGGGCTGCGTTTCGAACCTAGTAAAACGCTAGCCGACATGAAGGCGGCGCTTGATTGGGCGGAAGGGTTATCGCGGCGCGGCATGCGTCTTATCCGCATCCGCGACACCGACACAGGCCGCATTTTCGACGAGCGAGAATTGCGTGAAGAGATCAAGCGCCAGGGCGCTTCGTGAGCAAATTAGCGTTGTTTCAAGCTGCACGCGCTGCAGAAAAAGCTTGGACAGACGAGATTGTTCGAGTTTTCGGCGAGCGAGAAGCGGGGCTTGCGCGCTTCCAGGGCCGCGCGAGCGGGGAGCCGGGCTCGGTTCTGCGCGGCCTCTATGATGTGTATGTGAAGGCGCGGGACGCTTACGAGCTGGCGATGCGATAGAGGATTGATTGAAATATGGCTGGATTGTCTGTTGTGAGCGTCGCCGATCGCGCCGGCTTTTACATTTTCGCCGCCGCGTTGCGTTCCAGCGATCATTTTGCCGAGCTGAAGGCGGAAGGGCCTTTCACAATGTTCGCCCCGATCGACGCCGCGTTTAGCGTGATGTCGCCCGTTGTGCTCGACGGTTTCCTGCGCCGCGATCGCGACATGCTTCATCTAGTGTTGGGACATCACGTTGCATCTGGCCGCGTGGCGGCGGCGCGCTTCGCCGGCAAGCGCATCAGAGCGAACATGCGAGCCGGCGGGGAGGTTATGATCGATGGCCGCGCTGGCCTGAAAGCCGATAGCGCGCGTGTCATCAAGCCCGATCTCAACGCCGGAAACGGCGTCGTCCATGGCATAGACGCCTTATTGTGGCCGCGGGCTGCGTGCGCGGGCTTGGTCGCTTCATGATCGCGATCGTGATGTCGTATGATTCTCGTCGTGGCGTGGGTGAGCTATCGCCCGAAGGCGGCGGCGCCGCGATTGCGATGTTTGTGAGCGAAGTGGAGCGCGCCGGCCTTTCCACCCTCATTGTTGGGCAGCGGCTAAACTGCAGCATCCAGACCGACAGAGCGCGAAAGCGAATCTTCGCCGTGAGGTTAGAGCTGCTTTAAACGACTAAAGCGGGCGTTTAACACGGCGCGACGCGAAAAGGCGTGCTATACTTGTGCTTCCAGCAACAATCCTACGCGCTTTCTGCCGCCCGCGAGGTCGGTTGCACGCGCTTGGAAAGATAGATCATGTCTACGACAATCATCGCGATCCTTACGCAGAGGGCGGGTTTGTGCCGCAGCGCCTTGCTGCGCACGCGCGACGTGAACGAAGCCTATCTCGCCGTTCACGCCGTCATGACACGGGCGCTAAGCCAGGCTGGCGGTTCTCAGCGAGACCTTGAGCGGGATTTGGCCTACGCGCTCGATAAGCGCGCAGCGGTGCTCGGTGCAGCGGCATGAGCCCCTTCACCTCCATCTTCGAGATAAAACTCAGTCGAGGCATTTGGCGGGTTACGCTCGACGGCGCCTTCTACGGCGACTACCGCACGCGCGGGCACGCCAATGATAGCGCTGAGGCCGCCGCCGCGGCGTTGCGTAAGCTAGGGCGCACGGTGAAGATCGTCGCGCCGATTGAGGGCGCATGATGGCCGCCGCGCATCGACAACCCATCACGCTGATCGGCGCATTGGTGATGTTTGCCCAAATCCTGGTGATTGCGCCCGCGATAGCGCAGGACGAACGTTCCGCGCCGCCTGCCAATGCGCACATTCGCGATTATGGCGTTGGCTGGGAGTGCGACCATGGCTTTGCGCGCGTTCGTTCGGGGTGCGTCGCTGTTGTTCCACCGGAGCATAGCCGCCTCAATAGCCGCGGCGATGGCTGGGAATGCGTACGCGGATATCGCAGCGCAGATGCAGCCTGCATCGCGATCGTCGCGCCCGCAGGTGGCTACCTTTCCGCTTATGCGGGGTTGCGAGGCTGGGAATGCGGCCGCGGATACATTCGGCGCGCCGAGGCCTGCCGGCAGATCGCTGTGCCGGAGCATGGTTTTCTGAACGAGCGCGGCGATGATTGGGAATGCGCGCGCGGCTATCGGCGTACGGCCAACACCTGCAATGCGGTGATCGTGCCGGAGAATGGCTTTCTTGTGCGAACGGGTCCGATCGGATGGGATTGTAGTCGTGGTTATGCGGCTTCGGGCGAGCGCTGTGTCGCCGTCTCGATACCGGCGAACGCGCACCTCAACCGCCGCGGCGATGGATGGACTTGCGATCATGGTTCTGTTCGTACTGGTCGCACATGTGTCGAGCTTCGTGTTCCGGCAAATGCGCACGTGAACGCTGCGGGCAATGATTGGGAGTGCAATCGGCCGCTCCGGCGCCGGGGCGGCATTTGCGTCGCGGCTTGATAGAGGTGCGCTGCTTGGACGGGGACCGGTTCTTTGAACTGCGCGATCGCGCCTATCAATTGGCGGACGGCGGACGCTGTAAAGATTGGCGCCAAGTCGCGTATGCGTTGCTTGCTGAAGGTTTTGAGATCCAGCTTGTCAAGCGTCTCGACGCCGACGCACTCGCTGTGATGATGATCTCGCGTTGTTGTGTGCGATCGCGCGCCAACCCGTCCCGTCCCGCGCGCGAATAAAGCCGCGCAATCGGTCAGTCGCCATTGCATTGGCGGGGGCGCATAGCCACTTCTAATAAGTCAGAGTCTTCTGACGCTTTCCAAGAGATTTGATATGAGCAACGAGCCCAAGGCGGCGCCGCAGGCGCCGGCGAACGAGCCCGCGAACCAACCGGCCAACGCCACGGAAGAAACCAAGCCGGCCGCTGCGCCGGCGCCTGCCGCCACGCCGGTCGCGGAACCCAAGAAAATCTAAATGTTCGCCGGAGGCGTGCACGATGCGTGCCTCCGGCGCACTCGACTCGAGAAAGTCTCGAGTGCGAAACTCGCTTGCCGGCTCTGATAAGCGGGCTTGCGCCAGCTGCGTCCGCGGAGCGGATCAAATGAATTATTCCATCCGATATTTGAACGATCGCGGTATAACCGAGCGCTCGGAATTCTTGTGCTTCGAAACTGACGCGGCGGCGGCGGCCCACGCACAAGCGGAGCTAAGCAGGCACTTCATCGTCGAAATCTGGAAGGGCGAGAGCCTCCTCCGCCGCACATTCCGCGACGCACCGACGAATTAGGCGCCCATCGTCGTCGTTCAATCTGCTTTAGGGCGGGGCGGCGTGATGAAGGTTCCTGCAATATGCAAGACAAGAAAGGCTTGCTTCGGCGGCCATTGATTAGCCACGCACGAACGCGGGCCACGCCTCGGCGATCACCCGATGGGCGGAGCGCAAAAACAGCGTCGCGATTACAAGACCGATCACGATGTCCGGCCAAGGGGAGCGAAACAGCGCCACCCCGCCTGCCGCAACGAGCACGCCGATATTGGCGATCACATCATTGCGTGAGCATTCGAATGTGCTGGACATGTTGATGTCCTGCTTGCGGAACGGCCAGAGCAGAGCCAGGCAGATGAGGTTGGCCGCGAGCGCCAGAGCGCCCACACCGAGCATCACATCCGAAGCTGGCGGCGCGCCGTTTTGTATGCTGACAGCGACCTGCACCAATACACCGATGCCGAACAGCAAAATGAAGACGCCCTTGGCCAATGCGGCGCCGTTGCGCCAGCGTGGGGTGCGATCGAGGGCGTAAAGGCTAAGGCCATAGACCATCGCATCGCCGAACATGTCTACAGCATCCGCCATCAGCGCCACCGAGCCGATGATGAGTCCCGCGCTGAACTCGCCCGCAAACATCACGGCGTTAATGGCGAGCACGATCATGAGCACGCGGCGTTGATCCGCGCGCTGGGCCAAGCGCTCCAGTTCACCCTGTTTGTGGGAACAGCACTCATCCATCGGCAAGGTTCTCGATTTTCATTGCTGGGGAGGCTACATGCTCTAGTCACTAGAGGATCAAGCATGGCCGCTATTGGCGAAGTCGCTCGTCTCACCGGGCTCAAAATCCCCACCATCCGCTTTTATGAGCAGGAAGGGTTGCTCCCTGCGCCTGAACGTACGCCGAGCGGGCGCCGCGTGTACGAAGCGCAGGATATCAGTCGGCTGGCTTTCATCCGCCATGCGCGCGCGCTTGGCTTTGAACTTGATGACATCCGCTCGCTGCTCGATCTGAGCGATCGGCCGCAACTGCCATGCGGCAAGGTGGACGAAATCGCACGCGCACACCTTGCTGTGGTCGATCAGCGGATTACGCAGCTGACGCAGCTTAAGGACGAACTCTCTCGCATCGTCCGGTCTTGTCGAGGCGGAAAGTCCGTGAGCGACTGTCGAATAATTGGCGCGCTGGGGGAATCTAAAGCCGTGGCGGTTGCGAAGCCGGTGCGAAGCGCGCGAGGTAGAAAGTCTCCCTAATGTCCGCTTTCCGGCTCAGCTATATTTAGGGCTGTTATTGGGATGAATTGCGAGTCCCGACGTCGTGGTCAAACGAGAGCCCTTGCCAATCCAGCTACTGCGCATGCCACAATTACGATCAGCATGTTCGTTTTCAACCGTATCAGCGCCAAAGCGGCGAGCAGCGCTATGGCGCCAGCGTAGGCGTCGAAAGACAATAAGTCTGGAACTGAAATTGCAAGACTGCCCGTCTCGATGCGCACATCCCGCGTGAAGAGGACATGTAGGCCAAACCAGATCGTCAAGTTGACGATGACGCCCAGCACCGCCGCGGTGATTGATGCAAGCGCGCCGGCGGCTAGACGGCTGCGTCTCAAGCCTTCCGCGAACGGCGCGCCCGCGAATATCCAAAGATAGGACGGCGCAAACGTGCACCAACTCGCCATCGCTGCGCAGAGGAGCGCGAGCCCCATGCTGCCGCCTTCCGCCTGCCAGCCAGCAAGGAAACCGACGAACTGATTGACGAGAACGAGTGGCCCTGGGGTCGTCTCCGCGAGGCCAAGGCCGTCGATCATTTGCCCAGCCGTCAGCCATTGGTGCGTGTCGACCGCCTGTTGCTGCAAATAGGCGAGCACAGCGTAGGCCCCGCCGAACGTGACGATCGCCAACTCGCTGAACAATACACCGACCTCAACGAGGACGTGGCCCCGTCCAAGCAGAACAAGCGCCACGCCGAGGGGCGCAAGCCACAGCACACCCCAGCCGAGGGCGACGCCCAGCGTCTTGGAGGTCGACGGCGTCTGATATGTCTGTGTCGGCACCAGAGGCGTACGGTCCGCGCGCGCGAACCCGAACAAGCCCGCGGCGGCCACGACGATTGGAAACGGGACGTTGGCAAGGAAGAGCGCCAGAAATGCGATGACGGCAATCAAGAGATCGATACGCGTCTTGAGGGCGCGCTTGGAGATTTTAAATAGCGCTTCCGCAACGAAGGCGAGAACTGCTGCCTTCACACCGTAGAAGACCGCAATCACCCAAGGTGCATTTGCGTGCTCGGCGTAGAGCCATGAAAGGCCGAAGACGACAAGCGCGCCGGGTAGCACGAAAAGCGCGCCCGCGATGATGCCGCCGCGAATGCCGTGTAAGAGCCAACCGATATAGGTCGCCAATTGTTGCGCCTCGGGGCCTGGCAGGAGGGTGCAGTAGTTCAAGGCATGGAGGTAATGGTCTTCATCGACCCATTTTTTCTCATCAACGAAGACGCGGTGCATGAGTGCGATCTGGCCAGCGGGGCCGCCAAATCCCAAACAACCAATCTTGAAACTCGCGGCGACGAGTTCGCGAAACGTCGGGCGCGCGTCGGTTGCCGACGCTTCGGTTTGAGTTTGTTTTGACATAGTCGTGACCGCGCCCCATCTCGGCGTCCGTTCGCACGATTAGCTCATGGCGGCCTCC
>DAORMO010000130.1:1450-8975 GCA_035440585.1 Terricaulis sp. | reverse complement strand
CAACGGCGCGCTGGCGGCGGGCTGTGCGCGCATCGAAGCGGCGGCGCGGGCGCTGATCGAAGCCTCCAATCAATACCCGCCGATGCGCGGTTTGCCTGAACTGCGCGAAGCGGTGGCTGCGCATTACAATGCGCATCACGGCCTCGATCTCGATGCCGCCGAGGTGACGATCACCTCCGGCGCAACCGAGGCGATCGCGGCGGCGCTGCTGGCGTTTATCGAGCCGGGCGATGAAGTGGTTTTGTTTGAGCCGCTTTATGATTGCTATCTGCCGATGGTGCGGCGCGCGGGCGGGGTTCCGCGCTTGGTGCGTTTGCACCCGCCGCATTGGCGTTTTGACGCCGCCGCTTTGGAAGCTGCGTTTTCATCGCGCACGCGCGTCGTCATGCTGAACAGCCCACTCAACCCCAGCGCCAGCGTGTTTGCGCGTGAAGATCTCGATCTGCTCGCGGCGTTGTGCGTGAAACACGATTGCATCGTCGTCAGCGACGAGGTGTGGGAGCATGTGCTATGGGCGGCGCTTCGACTCCATGCTGCATGCGCTGCGCGATCGCACGCTAAAGATTGGCTCGGCCGGCAAGATGTTTTCGCTGACGGGCTGGAAGGTGGGCTTTGCCTGCGGCGCGCCAGCGCTGACCGAAACCTTCGCCAAGGCGCACCAATATCTCACCTTCACCACTCCGCCCAATCTGCAGCGCGCGGTGGCCTTTGGGCTCGGCAAGGAGGCCGCGCATTTCGAGGGCATGCGCGCGGGCTTTCAGCGTTCGCGCGATCGGCTGGCGGGGGCGCTTAGAGGGGAGGGCTTCGCCACGCTGCCGGCGGCGGGGGCGTATTTTCTTTCGATTGATCTTGAGGCGTCAGGCATTGCGATGGGCGATGAAGCCTTCGCGCGCCATTGCATTGAGCATGGCGTGGCGGTGATCCCGTTCTCGGCGTTTTATGCGGAGCCGGGTTCTCCCGCGCTGGTGCGGCTGTGTTTCGCCAAGAAGGACGAAACCCTGGACTGCGGCGTGGAAGCGCTGGCGAGGGCCAAGCGCGGCTTGTGAGATTGCACGAAAAAGGCCGCGGAGGGGGAGCGCCCTCCGCGGCCTTGCTTGGACCGCCAAGTCCGATCGTTTAGGCGATGATTTGCGCGGCTTGGCTCATCGTCGCCATGGCGACGGGCGCAAAAGCGAAAGCGGCGGCGATCAGGGAATAGAGCTTGGTCATGGGCGTGATCCTCGAAATCTGAGCGGGCGGTTAGGCGACGATCTGCGCGGCTTGGTTCATCACCGCATAGGCGACGGGGGCCATCACGAAAGCGGCGGCGATCAGGCTGTAAAACTTGGCGGTCATTGGCTTGGCTCCTTCACTCGAAACGCCATCGCTTCGATGAAGAGAACCTACCCAAGCCCCGCTTTGGCCGCTGTGACCTCGGGCACGCCCTAAGCCGCCGGCGTGAACGGCTCTTGCGCGGGCCCCGGCTCGGGATCCTTCTCGCCCTTGGAGACGATGGTGGCGAGCACAAGGTCGCCCGTCACGTTCAGGGTGGTGCGGCACATGTCGAGGAAGCGGTCCACGCCCAGCACAAGCCCAATGCCCTCCACTGGCACGCCGACCATCAGCAGGATCATCGCCACCACCGGCAGCGAGCCGGCCGGCACGCCCGCCGTGCCGATGCCGCCCAGGATGCACACCAGCATGACGATGAATTGCTGCTGGATGGTGAGATCCACGCCGAAGAATTGCGCCAGGAACAGCACCGTCACGCCTTCAAACAAGGCGGTGCCGTTCTGGTTGGCGGTGGCGCCCACGGTGAGCACAAAGCGGGAAATCTTGCGCGGCAGCTTGAGCTCTTTTTCCGCCGCTTGCAGCGCCACGGGCAGGGTGGCGTTGGAGGAGGCGGTGGAGAAGGCCACCACCATCGGGTCGCGTACGTTCTTGAAGAAGGTCAGCGGATTGCGGCCCGCCATCACCGACACCAGGATCGGATAGACCACAAACATATGCACCGCCATCGCCCCAACCGCGACAGCGACGAACGCGGCCAGCCGCGCCAGCAATTCCCAGCCGAACAGCGCAGCGAGATTGAACATCAAGCACGCGATCGCCAGCGGCGCGATTTTGATGACAAGCCCGATCAGCTTCATCATCACCTCGAACACGCCTTGCAGCGTCAGCTGCAATTGATCGGTGGCTTTGGAGCGCACCATCACAAGCCCGATGCCGAAGAACAGCGCGAACACCATCACCGGCAGCACTTGGTTGGCGGCGGCGGCGGCGAAGGCGTTGGAAGGCACAAGATCGAGGAAGAATTGGCCAGCGTTCACGCTTTCGGGCGCGCCTGAAATAATGCCGGCCGCGCCGCTGGCGCCATCTTCCAGCATTTGCTGCGCCAGCGTTGGGTCAACCCCGCGGCCGGGCTGAAACACGTTCACCGCCACAAGCCCGATCACCACCGCAACGCTGGAGACGAAGATCGTCAGCACCAAAGTGCGCCAGCCCACGCGCCCGAGCGAGCCGAGATCGCCCATCTCCGCCACGCCGACGACAAGCGCGGAAAACAACAGCGGCAGCACCAGCATGAACAGCAGGCGCATGAAAATCTGCCCGATCGGGCCAGTGACGTTCGCCGTCAGCCATTGCACCCAGTCAGCATCCGCCCCGGCGCTGACATGCACGATCATCCCGCCGACGAGGCCAATGAGGAACCCGCCCAGCATCAGCACATGCAGCGGGATGCCGAAAATTTTGGTCGAGTCCATAATTCCCCCAAGGCGGTGTTCATCGGGCCTAGCGGCGCAGGCGGGCTGGATCAACCTAAACTGGCCGAAACCTCGCCCGCCCGCTACGGGCGGCGCCTTTCGTGGGCGACGAATTGTCGGGCGCGGCCAATCTGCGGCGTCTTAGAGAGACGAGCAAGAAGGAGGAAACCAGATGCGCGTGATCGTGTTTGTGAAAGCCACGGCCGATAGCGAGGCCGGCGCTCAGCCCAGCGCCGAGCTGATCGAGGAGATGGGCAAGTTCAATGCGTTGCTGATTGAGGCCGGTATCATGAAGAGCGGCGATGGGCTCAAGCCTTCGTCCTTCGGCAAGCGCGTGGCCTTCAATGGCGCGGCGCGCACAGTGATCGACGGGCCGTTCGCGGAGACCAAGGAATTGGTGGCTGGCTTCTGGCTCTGGGAGGTCAAGGATATGGAGGAGGCGCTCTCTTGGGTGAAGCGTTGCCCCAATCCGATGCCGGGGCCGAGCGAGATAGAAATCCGGCCTGTGATCGAGTTCGAGGATTTTCTCGAAACCTTCGCCGAAAACATGACGCCCGAGGCCGAAGCCATCCATCGCGCCAACGCCGAAAAGATCGAGCGCTGACGCCGCGCAAAGCGCGGCGCCAGCTCGGCAAAGCGTAAGAATTACGCCTCTGGCCGTGCATCTTTCTTGGCTTGCGCCACCGCTTGGGCTTTGCGCAGGCGGCCACGCTCCATCGGGCGGATGAGGCTGCGCACTTTGGTTTTGCTGATGTCGCGCATGCCTTTGTGGGCGGTGCGGGAATTGAAGCCTTCCTCGGCCTCAGCCTCCGCCGCCTGTTTCAATTTCAGCGCTTTGCGCACGCCGGCTGCGGTGGCGACTTGCGCGTTCATGCGGCGGCGGCGCTCGACCTCGCCATTGAGCCGGCGCACGGCGCCCGCCAGCACGGCGGTTTTCAGCTTGGAGCCTTCATCAGCTTTTGAAGGCGTTGCACCCTTGGCCGCGCCCTTGCCGCGCATTTCGCGGCGGCGCTGGCTCGCCTGATCCTTGGCCTTGCTGCGGCGCTCACGCAGCAGCGAGAGCAGGTTGGCGAGATCTTTGTCTGATTGCGCCTGCAGCGCCGGGTGGTGGGACTTTTCCACCAGAGCGCGCTCATCGGCGGAAAGGGCGCGGGCTTCTTGTTTCTGCGTGATCGCCATCGGCTTCTCCTTTTTTGCTTACGCAAGGAGCTAGGGCGATGGCGCGGCGAGACAAACGCGAGTGCAAATTTTCTGCCCAAAATCAATGAAGGCCAAAATCAATGAAGGCCCGGATCGCTCCGGGCCTTCAATCTGCTTGATTGGGCATGTGGCCTCACACCATTTGCGCCGCTTGGTTCAAGACCGACATCGCCAAGGGCGTGAACACCGCCGCCGCCGCGATCAAGGTATAGAGCTTCATCATTTGGTTTCTCCCGCCGGATCACCGCGACCCGATGAGAAAAAGATAAGCGTAGCTTATCGCGGCCGCTGTGCCCCCGGTCACACCCCGAATAGTGCGCGCAAATTTACCTCGGGCAAGCAAAGATTAACAAAATGCGCGCTACTCCTGGCGTTCGCAAAGCAGGCTGCGGGGAGGCGGACGTGCAGGGCGTAATGTATGGCGCACGCTTGGAGGGCCAAGCCGCGCTTGATCTTCTCATGGAAGTGGTTGAGCGGCTCGGCGTTGCAGAGGATGAGAAGGCTGTCGCCGCGCTTGTGCGGACCGCGGCGCGCCGGCTCACCGGCGCTGACGGCGTGAGCGTCGTGCTGCGCGTTGGCGATCGGGTTCATTATATCGACGAAGACGCCGTTGGCCCGCTCTGGAAGGGCCAGGACTTTCCCATCGAGGCCTGCATCTCCGGCTGGGCGATGCTCAATCGCCAAACTGTGGTGATCTCCGATATTTCGGGCGATCCGCGCATTCCGCTGGCGGCCTATCAGCCGACATTCGTGAAAAGCCTCGTCATGGCGCCGGTTGGCATGCCTGAACCGTTTGCGTCGATCGGCGCCTATTGGGCGGAAAAGCGCCGCGCGGATGATGAAGAGGTGCGCGCATTGGAAACCATCGCCCGCGCAGCCTCGGTGGCGATGGAGAATGTGCGCTTGCGCCGTGCGCTAGATGCGGCGCTGCATCGCGCTGAAAGCGCTGAGCGCGCACAAGGGGTGTTTCTGGCGCAGATGAGCCGCAACATCCGCGTGCCGCTCGCCGGCATGGCGAGCCTCGCTGAATTGCTGGAGCGCGTGCAGGTCGATCCAAAAGATCGGCAATTGGCAGGCTCATTGCGCGCCTCAGCAGAGGATATCGAACGCCTCGTGCGCGACGTGCTCGAATACGCCGAGATCGAGGGCGCGCGGCGCTCGCGCTTTCCGGCGCCGTTTCACCTGGAAGCGGCGGTGCGGGTGGGCGCGGCCCCGCATGTCACCGAGGCGACGCGGCGTGGGCTTGAGTTCTCGATCGATGTCGCGCCCGAGGCGGCGGAGATTTTCGTCGGCGACGGCGCGCACGTGCAGAAAATGGTCGATCTGCTGGTGGCGTATGCGGTGAAGAACACCGTGCAGGGCGCGGTCCGGGTGCGCATTGCTGAAATCGAGCGGCTCGGCGTGCGGTCCATGTTCGAGCTCAGCGTAAACGCGTGCGGGCCGTGCTTTGCTGCTGCGGCGGAGCGTTACGCAGAAGGCCTGCCGGCAGATAGCGCGGGGCTTGATCTTGCGGTGGCTGAAGCGCTCGCGCGCGCCATGGGCGGCGCGCTGAGCATCAATGTCACCATGGAAGATGGCCGCGTGCTGGTGCGTTTCCCGCTGGAAATGCCCATGGATGAGGTGACTGAGCGTCGCCTAATGCGCGCGCTGGCTTGATTAGCCCAGCTTGCTGAAATCGGGCGCGCGCCGCTCCATGAACGCGGCGAAGGCTTCAGCCGCTTCGGGTGAGCGCAAGCGCTCGCCGAACACGGCCATTTCTTCTCTCATGCGCGCCATGGCGGCATGCTTGTCGCGCATCATCGCCTTGGTGAGGCGCAGCGATTCAGCGGGCTTTTGCGTCAGCGTGTGCGCGGCCGCGCGGGCGCGTGGTTCGACCTCTGGAGGCGGCAGCGCCGCATTGGCGATGCCAAGGCGCGCAGCTTCCGCGCCGCGCAGCGGCTCGCAGAGGCCCAGCATCTCAAATGCGCGCACATGGCCGATGCGGCCGGGCAGGGTGAGGCTCGATGCGTTTTCCGGCACAAGCGCGAGATTGACGAACGGGGTGATGAGGCGCGCGGCCTCGCCCACGTACACCAGGTCGCAATGCAGCAGCATGGTGGCGCCCACGCCCACCGCATCACCTTGGACAGCGGCCACCACGGGTTTCTCCGCTTCGATCATGCGCGTGAGGAAACGCTCAACATGACGCGGGCCGGCGAAGGCGCCGCTGTTCTGCGCGGCGAAATCCATGAGATCGTTGCCGGCGCTAAAGAGATCGCCTTCGGCGGTGATCAGGATCGCGCGCACGCTTTTATCGGCGGCGGCCGCTTCAAACCCATCGGCGAGCACGGCGTACATCGCGTTGGTGATCGCGTTTTTCTTCGCGGGCCGGTTGAAACGGAGTTCCAGCACCGCGCCGTCGCGGCGCGTGAGGATGTCGGTGTCGCTCATCTTTGGTCCTTTGCTGCCTGCTTCTAGCACGCATGCGCCGGTGCGCGAGCGGTGGCCTTAGGGAAACCCTGCAAAGCAAAAGCGGCCGCCTTTTTGGGGCGGCCGCTTCGGCGTTTCGTCCCTTATTGTCTTTGCTTAGTTGGGCGCAGCGGCATCGCCCTTGGCGCTCACTTTGGCGCCAGCCGGTCCACGCGCGGCGGCGGCTTTCAGCGTGCCTGCGCGCGCCTCTTTCAGCCGCGCGGTGAGCGCTTTGTGCTCATCCCAAAGCCGCTTGGGCAGCTTAGCGCCGAACTTTTCATAGTGCGGCACAACCAAAGCCGCTTCCTCATCCCACACATCAAGATCAACGCCGAGCAGGGTGTTGAGCGCCTCATCGCTGAGCTTGAGGCCCGAGAGATCAAGCGCGTCCTTGGTGGGGGTGAAGCCGATGGCGGTTTCTTGCGCGTCGGCCTGGCCGTCGAGGCGCTCGGAAATCCATTTCAGCACGCGGCTGTTGTCGCCAAAGCCGGGCCAAACGAACGCGCCGTCGCGATCTTTGCGGAACCAGTTGACGAAGAAAATCTTCGGCAGCTGGGCGCCCTTGCGCTCACCAACTTTCAGCCAATGCGCGAAATAATCGCCCATGTGATAGCCGCAGAACGGCAGCATCGCGAACGGATCGCGGCGCAGCTCGCCCACTTTGTTTTCCGCTGCAGCGGTGCCTTCAGAGGCGACGTTCGAGGCCAGGAAAACCCCGTGCGCCCAATCAAACGCCTCGGTGACAAGCGGCACCGCGCTGGCGCGGCGGCCGCCAAACAGGATCGCGTCGATCGGCACGCCTTTGGGATCTTCCCATTCAGGCGCGATCACCGGGCATTGCCCAGCCGGCACGGCAAAGCGCGCGTTCGGGTGCGCCGCCGGGAATTTGCCATCGGCCGCCACATAGCGCTGGCCTTGCCAATCGGTGAGCCCGGCGGGCGGCTCTTTGGAGAGGCCTTCCCACCACACATCGCCATCGTCGGTCAGCGCCACGTTGGTAAACACGGTGTTGGCGTAAAGCGTATCGAGTGCGCTCTTATTGGTTTTCGCGCCGGTGCCGGGCGCAACGCCGAAGAAGCCCGCTTCGGGGTTGATGGCGTAGAGCCGGCCATCATCGCCAAAGCGCATCCAGC
>DAORMO010000130.1:0-1367 GCA_035440585.1 Terricaulis sp. | reverse complement strand
GAAGGCGGCGGCGATGTATTTGTGCTCGCCTTCCGGATTGGTGAGCTTGAGGATGAGCATGTGCTCAGCCAGCCAGCCCTCATCGCGCGCCATCACCGAGGCGATGCGCAGTGCGTAGCATTTCTTGCCCAGCAGCGCGTTGCCGCCATAGCCGGAGCCGAAGCTCCAGATTTCGCGCGTCTCCGGGAAGTGCACGATCCATTTTTCTTCGTTGCACGGCCAGGGCACGTCTTTCTCACCCGCCGCAAGCGGAGCGCCGACAGTGTGCACGGCCGGCACGAAGAAGCCGTCTTCGCCCATTTGCTCGAGCGCGCCTTTGCCCATGCGCGTCATGATGCGCATCGAGGCGACGACATAGCCGGAATCGGTGATCTCAACGCCGAGCTGGGAAATCTTCGAGCCCAGCGGGCCCATGCAGAACGGCACGACATACATCGTGCGCCCGCGCATGCAGCCATCGAACAGGCTGCCGAGCTTCTCGCGCATTTCGCCAGGCGCGATCCAATTGTTGGTGGGGCCGGCGTCTTCCTGCTTTTCCGAGCAGATGTAGGTTTGCTTTTCAACGCGCGCGACGTCCTTCGGATCGGAGGCGGCGTAGAATGAATTGGGGCGCGCTTCAGGGTTAAGGCGCTTGAGCGTGCCGGCGGCGACAAGCTCGTTCGTCAGCCGCTCCCACTCAGCCTCGGAGCCATCGCACCAATAGACGCGATCAGGCTTGGCCAAGGCGGCGATCTCTTCCACCCATTTGACGAGTTTGGCGTGTTTCGTCGGGGCCGGGTGCAGGCCGGGAATGTCAGTCACGGAATCCTCCGGGGGCGTTCAAGCGCTGCTTTACGCATCTCTTGTGCCCAGGAGCCGCCTGCGTGACGTCATGTCAAACCTGTTCTGCGCAATAGATTTCGCAGACCGTCATTGCCACCGGTGACAACGGCGATCGCAGAGCTGATCTGCACAATCAGCACGCGCAGAACGAATTTGTCGCGGCGCTTTGCCTCGGGAAAAGGCGCGCGCTGCTTTCGCTCGCATCAATAATGGTAGCGCTAACGCGGATGGTGTCAAGGTTTAAGCGTGTTGCGCGTTGGTCCAATCGCGCATCACCCGCTCCAAAATGGACAGCGGCACAGCGCCGTTGGCGAGCATCGCGTCATGGAAGGCGCGCTGATCAAAGCGTGCGCCGAGATGGGCGCGAGACTCATCGCGCAAGCGGTTAATCACGAGGCGCCCCACCATGTAGCTGCACGCTTGGCCCGGCCAAACGCTGTAGCGCTCGATCTCGGTGGTGACAGAGCTTTCGGAATCGCCGGTGGCTTCCATCATGGATTGGATCGCCTGCTCGCGGCTCCAGCGCAGATGGTGGATGCCGGTAT
>DAORMO010000129.1:4456-9025 GCA_035440585.1 Terricaulis sp. | reverse complement strand
CCTCACTGATCGCGCCGCCGCTCGTGATGGAGACGCCACCGCCAGCCGCAGCAGGGTCGATCGAGAACGCCAGCGCTGCGGCGGCGGTGATCTCCTCCGGGTCAACGACCGTCCACGCAATCGCCGTTGATGCCGCGCCCGGCACAGTGGCGACGTGAAAGGCCAGCTCGCTATAGAAGCTGTCTTCATTGACGCGCTCGGTTTGCGAGCCGCCGGGGCCGGTGAGCCCGGTCGCCCAGGCGCAGCCGACGCCGTGCACGACAGCGTCCGTCTCCGAGCTGACGGCGACATCAAGCGCGGTGCCGCTCGTTGGGGTGTGCGAGTTGACGCCGCTTGTCGGGGTGGTCTGATCGACGCCAGTGTAGGTCGTCGCGGCGATGAACGCGACGAACGTGCTGGTGAACGTGACTACAAGGTTGGCCGTGGTGACAGCCGGCGCGACCTCACCCCACGCGGCGACGCGGGTGGCGGCGTGCGGCGTGGGCGCTCGCTGAGTTGCGACGCGATGGACGATAGCGCGTTGCCGTTCCATGTCGCGCCGGTGATCGCACCGCCGCCCCAGCCGTTAAAGCCGCCAGCGCTGGCGACTAGGAATCGATCATCACCGGCGGCGACCGATACCGATACCGAAAGGCTGGTGACGTTCTCCGATGCGCCTGCGGTTGAGACGCTGGAGCCGTGCGCAACGGCCATGGCGTCAACCCCAGCTCAGCGTGATTGCCGTTTCCACTGCAAACGCCGCCACCACGCGCGCGGTGATCTCTGACCCGGCAAGGATGCCCGGCCCGCCATTGGGGGCGGTGGCGCGGAAGGTCAGCTCATCCGGCGTGGCCTTCGCACCGCCCATCACACCGGCGCTGCAAAGCGGGCCGTTTTCATCGTGCAGCTCAAGCACGACTTCCCCCGCCGGCCAATCGTGCCGAGCGAAATCCGCGCGCACCCACGCGCACGCTGCATCGAGCGTGACGCCGGCTGGCGCGGGATCGCCGGGCGCAACCACACCGCGCGGGAGGATAACAGCCGAGCCCATGCGCTTTAGCTCAGCGAGAAGATGCCGTCCGCATCGATCAAGATCGTGAACGTGCCATCGGTGACGGCGATCGTGCCGCCAGTGTCAAGCTCGCACACCGCCAGAAGATCCTTGTTCGTGGCCGTGTCGCTATAGATCACCGCATACTTGATGCCGGTTTTCGTCATGCTCTCCCATTGCGGATCGGCGCAATCAAACGTGACCGTGCCGCCGCTGCGATTCCAGGTCACGCCGCTGAGCGTTGCGCCGCCGGTGGCGTAGCCGTCGCCGTTGGCAAGCTCATGCGTGAGGTCAGCATAACGCGCATCGGTTGATGCGCCCGCAAAGTCAGCGGCGATCGCTTGCGTCGCCAAGCAAAGCGCGACCTTGAACGTGTGCCCGTCCAGATCAAACACGCCATCGGCGAGCTTTTCTTTGGCGCGATCAAAAACAATCCATGGGCCAGCGGGCATGGTGCGTACTCCTGCGGTGTGGTTGGGGTTTAGCGAGTGCGGGTGGCGCGCTCGACGCGAGCGTCATGCTCGCGTGCGAAGCGCTCCATAGTTTTTGCGGCGATGCGCTCGGGCGCGCCTTGCCCGGCGCGGGCGATCACGGCGCGGGTGTCCAGCTTCTTTGGAATGGTCACGCTCTTGCGCACCATGAACAGCGCCACGAAGCGATCCTTGCCAGCGCGGTTGCGCGTCCATGCGCCAAGGAAGCGGCCCTTGCGCGTGTTGAACCAAGAAAGCTTGCCGTACTTCTGCGTCATCGCCTGGATGACGCGAGCGAGCCGGCCCGATTGCTCTGTGAACGCCGGCTGCTTGAAGCGCGCGGCTTCCTGAATTGGGATGAGCAGGCCGTCGCCTTTGGCGGTGATGGTGATGCCGGTTTCGAGGTGGTCAAGCGGCATCGCGGCGTTGGTGCCGAGAATGTAGGCGGGCCGGTTGGAATAGGGCGGGGGCTTATGCGGGAAAATATCGCCGCGCCAAGAGGTCGCCATGCGGCGAGCGCCTTTGATCGGCGCGGCGCGCACGCTGTTGCGCGCGGCCTCTTTGATTTTGTCGCCTTCCTCTTTGGTGGCGCGCCACTGGCATTCAAGGAATAGATCGCGCTCTGCATCGGCGATCTTCGCCAGTGAGCCGAGCATGTTGGCCTGCAGCTTGAAGCCAGAGCCGTCGCTATAAGCCTTGAAGCTCACGGCGTCGGTTCCGCTGGCGGCGTCACGCGCGCCACCGGCACGGTCCAGCGCCGGCCATCGTCATCATCAACAGCTTGTTTCGCGGCGATCGCACGCCACACGCCGGCAAGCGCAGGCGGTGCGGCGATGGTGAACGTGTCGCCCTTACGCGGCGCGTCCGGCAGCGCCGACTTGCGCACGACAAAGCGCACGTCGGGCGTGGTGGTGCGCGCGTCGATAAGGCCAAGCTCGGGTTCTGGCAGGAACGGCTCAACCACGCACGCGATTGGATCGGCCTCGCCGGATTGAAACAGCGCGGCCACGCCCACGGCGTCCTCAATGTCAGCGTCGAGCTGATCAAGATCGTCCCAAATGCTCATGGGGGCGTCCGCCGAAAGCAAAGAAGGGGCCAGCGCGACGGCTGGCCCCTTCGATTTCTGTTAGGTGTTCCGCGCACGCAGCAACACGCCGGGGCGCGTGCAGATGTTGAGCGGGTTGGATTGCGCCTCAAGGTCAACGCCCTTGTTGTGCGGCAGCATGTGCGCCGAAGCGTAGCGCGGCAGGCCGGGCGTGTTGACCGCATCCCAATAATCCGCCGGAGCGAACACGGTTTGGAAGAGGTCCGGCACGCCCTTCGGGAAGAAGCGCGCCTTGCCGGCGCCGACCGCGACCGCGCCGCTGCCGCGATAACGCTGCCAATCGATGCCACCGAAGTGGAAAACATCATTGACCCACGACTCGCGGAGGCGAGCCGCTTGCTGTTGGAACATGAACGTCTCGCGCACCTCGGCATGCGTGGTGAGCTGGTCCCAAAAGGTATTGTCGCACAGCGCGTGAATGCCGGTGTAGGGCACGCCGCCAAGCGCGGCTTCCATGCCGTACACGACCTCATTGCACTTGCGCGCAACCACGCCGACGGCCGGCGTGTTGTTATCGAGGTCGAAGTCGATCTCAGTCGGCTCGGCAATGCCGAACACGGTGAACAGGTTTACCAGCACCGATACGCCATCGGAGTCGAGCACACGGCCCTGGATTGCACCAAGGCGGTGATATTCGAGTGTGAAGTCGAGATCGCGCGCCATGCGATTCAGCTTTTTGTCGCGGGCCTGCTCAACGGTGATCTGCTGATCTTCCGAGCCGAACTGGCGCACGCCAAGAATGCTCTCGGCTTTCAGCGTGTCGTTCTTTTGCAAGTGCGGGATGAGCAGCGACACCGCGTCGCGTTTCACTTCGACTTGCGTGGCGCCGGGCGCACCGCGCTCGGACGTGGGCACGAGTGCGAGCAAATCGCCTTCGCGTTCCACCACGATGGACGTGGTGGGCACGCCATCAACGGAGAAGATGCCGAGGTCGCGCAACAGCGTGGGCTGATAAGCGACATTATTGATCGACGCCGTGAGGGCGGTCGTGGTGAAAAAATCCGGCTTAAACGGATCGGGGATCATTGGCGTAAGCCTCCAATGTGGACGCGCGCGAGCGCGCCCCCGCGCGGTGTGCGCGGTGGTTTAAACGATGGGTTTGTGGCGACGCCCGCGTTAGCTGCGGACGATGATGCCTTCGGCGGCGAGGTGGCCGATCAAGGCGGTGATGTCCGTGCCGTCCGCATCCGCATGGAAAGTCAGCGCGTCGCGTTTCACTTCGGCGTCGCGGCGCAGCACAAGCGCGCGCTTGGCGGCGCTGGATGCATCGCAATCACGCAGCAAAATCGCTTTTGCGGTTTGCGTGCCGTTGCTCGCCGGGGTGGAATTGTCAGCGATTGCGTAAGCGCCGCCGCTGGTGACAATGCCCAGCACCGTGCCGGCCTTGAGGTTTTGCCCCGACGCCAGCGTCACGCTTTCGCGCGAGCGATGGCCGTTGGCTTCGGAGAGAATGACCTCCTCCGGGTAAGCGCCTTCCGTCATAGACATGATGACGTGTCCTTTGTTTCGATTTCAGTGTGAAGGGTGAGAGATCGCGCGCGCGTTAGCCGGTCTTTGTGCCGGCGCACGCCGCGTAATAGTCGGCAGCCGGTTTCAGGTTCACGACTTTGCCGGAGCGGTTGGGCGCCGGCGCATCGGCGCTGAGGCGTCGAGCGGCGGGCTCATTTTCCATGCGCGCGGCCAAGCCGCCGCCCCGCAAGGCCGCACCAGCGCCGCTGATGGAGCGCTTGCCCGCCAAACGCGCGCAAGCCTCAGCCGCAACCCCGACGCCCGCGTCCGGCCAAACCTCGCGCTTGGCGGGCGTTGGCGTGCTGGTTCTTTCAGCGGTCGCGCTGGCGGTTGCGCTTTATGCGAGCGATGCGCCCTTTGCAGCGCGGATAAATCAACTTGCCGGTGTCGCGCAGGCGCAGGCGGCCGACATCTTCAAGCCGCGCGAGGATCGCGCGGATTAGGGGGCCGACATG
>DAORMO010000129.1:0-4424 GCA_035440585.1 Terricaulis sp. | reverse complement strand
GGGATCGCGGCTATCAGGCTTGGGTGCGCTGGTGTTTGTGACGCTGGCGGTGCTGGGCGCGCTTTATGTGGCGGGGACGCCATTTACAGCATGGGTGGACGGGGTGATCCCGCACTGAAGCGCAGATCGGTCAGGGCCGGCCAAGGCGCTTGATCTCCCAATCAAGCGCGACGCCTTGCTTTTCCTGAACGGCCGCGCGCACGGCTTCGCCCAGGCCCTCAATATCGGCGGCGCTGGCCTCACCGGTATTGATGAGGAAATTGGCGTGCTTTTCGCTGACTTGCGCCCCGCCCTTGCGTGCGCCGCGCATGCCCGCTTCATCCACCAGCTTCCAGGCTGAAAGCTTATGGCCATCGGCGCCGATCGGGTTCTTGAAGGTGGAGCCGCCGGTTTTATCGCGGATCGGCTGGCTGCTCTCACGCTGGCTGGTGATCTCGGCCATGCGCGCACTGACGGCTTCCGGCGTCGAAGCGCGCGCGGCGAACACCGCCTCGACCCAATGGATCGGCTCTGCGATCGCATTGCGGCGATAGGTGAAGCCGAACTCAGCGGCGCTGAACGTACGCTTTCGCCCGCTGCGATCAAAGCCCCAGGCGGAGACGAGCACGTCTTTGGTTTCGCTCCCGTAGCAGCCGGCGTTCATCGTCAGCGCGCCGCCGATCACCGGATTGGCCACGAAGCGCAGCCCCAGCGCGCCGCCGATCGTGCCGGGGATGCCGGCGAAAAATTCGACCCCGCCAAGCCCTGCCTTCGCCGCGGCCTTGGCGACCAACGCATCGAGCGCCCCGGCGCCCGCAGTGATCGTGTTACTCTCTGCATCAATGCGAATATCGGCGAAGGCCCGGCCCGCAAGGCGGATCACAACGCCTTCAATCCCGCCATCGCGCACAATCACGTTGGAGCCGACGCCGAGGATTGTAACGGGAATGTGTGGAGGCAAGCGCTCGAGAAACGCGCCGAGATCATCGGCATCGGCGGGAATGAACAATGCATCCGCCGGCCCGCCCACGCGAAACCAGGTAAAGGGCGCAAGGCTTTCTTGCTTTAGAAGCTTGCCGCGCACCGAGGGCCAATCCAATTCACTCATTCTTGATGGCTATCGCACGGTTTTAGCGCCCGTCAACGCGCGGCTGCGCTCGCCACCCCTGAAATGCGGCGCCATAGTGGCCATGGCTATATTGGGAGACACGCTTGATGCTTCGTTCACTTTTTCTCGCTGCCGCGGCCCTCACGCTCGCCGCCTGCGCCAGCACGGGCGCTTCTGAGCAAACCGCCAGCGCCGCCGCACCCGCGCAGGATTGCTTCCGCAATGACGACATCTTCGGCTACGGCGTGATCGACAATCACAACATCGAAGTGCGCGCACGCGGCCGCTATTACATCCTCACCACCAATTGGAACGCGCGCGATCTCGATTGGACGCAAGCCATCGCCATCCGCTCTCCCACCAATTGGATTTGCGTCGGCAACGGGCTCGGCGTTGAAATCATCGGCGGCGAACCGCAAAACCGCTACAGCGTGGTTTCAATCCAGCGCAAACCTGAAGAGCCGGAAGCCACCGGCAGCTGACACGCGTAGGTGCGATGATTGCGATTGTGCTCCCCCGCGAGGGGGAGCTGGCGCCGGGAAGAGAAACATCCTCCCCCATCTCCGGGGCGCAGCGAAGCTGCGAGCCCGGAGCCCAGCAACGCAAGCGTCTGAGGTTATGGGCCCCGGACTTGCGCTTCGCGCAATCCGGGGATTGGTGGGGAGTCTGCTTTTCGCCGGGAGCAGACATTCAACGTTCAAGAATGAAGCGCTCAAAATGCGAGGATGGGCGCACGCCATGTTCAAGCACGTAATGCTGCAAGCCCTCGGGCCAGGTCCAATGCTCCACGGTATATTCCGAGGCGCCATTTTGCTTTCCGCAAAGGCGGCAGGTTGAATGGCCCATGAAATCGACGAGGCATTTTGCGTCTTGAGCCGCACGCTCCACCGCAGCGAGACGCGCGAGAAATCTATCTCGTCCCGACCATGCAGGTGCGGGTTGCGGCCAAGGCAACTTGGAATCCTCAGCTTCGGTCTTCCGCCAAAATCCTTCGTACTTCATTCGCTTTCAATAGCAGATGCGATACGAAATGTCCGCTCCGGGCCAAACGCCGAAATCCGCAAACTGCACCCCGCCTAAGGCGCGACCTTGAGCCCTGCCCGCAAAGCAATCCGGCCGAGCGCGCCTTTGACGATCACGTCGAGCTGGCTTTGCGGCATGTAATCGGCGGGGGCGACGTAAGAGACGCGATCCTCGGCGATGAGGCGTGAGACTTTGTCGAGGCTGCGCGGCTCTGTCCATTGATAGGGGTCGAGCACGGCGATGGCGCAGCCGCCTTGGCTTGTCACCATCTTCATCGAGGGGATGTCGGTATCGCCATCGCCGATGAAGATCATGCGCTCAAACGGCACGGCGCGATCATCATTATGCAGCCAGCGATTGATCGCCTCGGTATCGTGGACGTTGTCGATGCCTTTGTTGATGCGGAAAAGAAATTGCGTCTTGGTGGTGTAGTTGATCGCCACCGAAGGCCATTTCGCCTCCCCGTTCGCATCGTAGAGATAGCGCGAGGCGAACACTTGCCGGAAGCGGCCAAACAACGGGCAGCCTTCGATCATCTCATAGATGCCCGAGGAGACGACGTAATGATCGAGCTGCAGGCCCATATCATCGCCAAAGGCGTTGATGCGATCGAACCAATGATCGAGCCCATCGAAGAAGTCAGGATCTGAGCCGCTCTGCTGCAATTGCTTGCGCGTGACAGGATGCCCCGCCGCGCGTGCGCGATCGAGCATCAGGTGCATATAAACGAGGATTTCATCCGCATCCTCAGCCTTGGCGAGGCGCTTCACGTCAAGCCAGAAATCGGCATGCTTCATGCCGGCGATGTCGGGGATGAAGCTGCGTTCCTGCAGGTTGCCGCGCGCGAGCGTGCCGTCAAAATCATAGACGATGGCCGCGCGCAGCGGGACGGGTTTGCGGGATGCTGTATCGGCCATGGCTGACCTTGGCGCCGTGAGTCGGCCCCTCGGTCAAATCGTTTCGGCTCCAGGCGGCGAAACGGACCACAATTCGCCGCAAATCTCAGGGAGCGATGGCGCCGCCAACACGCAAGGAGGCCCAAGCCGTGCCGATGATCTCAAGCGCCAGATTCGGGCTTCTCGCCGCACTGCTCGCACTCGCAGCATGCGCCAGCGCGCCGCAAGCGCCGCCGGACATCCGCCAGATCGTCTCCACCACTTCGTTCGGCATGTGCGTCGGCTATTGCACGACGCGGCTGGAGATCAGCGCAGCGGGCGCGGTGCTGACGCGACAAGCGCGCGGCGGGCGCGGCGCGCCTGACCTGCCGGATCAGCGCTTCACCGCGCCGCTTTCAGCCGCAGAGTGGGATGCGTTCGCGCGCCTCGCCGCACAGACTGATCTCAGCGCTTTGCCCGATGTGATCGGCTGCCCCGATTGCGCCGATGGCGGCGCAGAAACGCTGAGCCTCGGCGCGCGCAGCGTCACGTTCGATTTCGGCGCCTCATTAAACGAAGCCCAGCCGCTGCTTGAGCGCGTGCGCTCCTTGCGCGCGCAGCTGACGCCCGAGCCGCCGCTCTAACCTGCGAAACCCCATTCGATCATTTTGGCTGCGACAAGCACAACGATCAGCGCCACTGGCGCGCCCAAGCGGGCGTAATCGGTGAAACGATAGCCGCCAGGCCCCATGACAAGCATATTGTTCTGGTGCCCAATTGGGGTGAGAAAATCTGACGAAGCCCCGATCAATACGGCGATGAGCAGCGCATCGGCCGAAACCCCAATCCCATCGGAAACAGACATCGCGATCTGCCCCATGATGATCGCGGTGGCCACGTTATTGAGGAAGATCGAAAGCAGCATGGTGGCCGTCACCATGGCGGCCGCCGCCCAGAATAAGGGCGCGCCCTGCAGCATCTCGGCCAAGCCCGCCGCAAACAATTGCGCAGCGCCGCTCGCCTGGAAGCTCTGCCCGACGGGTATCATGGCGCCGATCAAAACAATGATCGACCAATCGACCGAGGAATAGATTTCCTTCGGCGGCAAAAAACGCATCGCTGCGATGCCAGCAGCCGCCGCCGCAAAGGAAAACGCCGTCGGGATCGAAAGCGCCACGGAGGCGAGCACGGCGGCGCCATAGATTCCCAGCACAATGCCGGCGCGCTTTGCGTCCACGCGCGCAGCGGCGCGGCGCCCGATCTCGAGCAGACGCGCATATCGGGCGAAAATCGATATCTGCTCGGCCGAGCCATGCAGAGACATTTGATCTCCAGCTTCGATGCGCAGGCGCGACAGCGGCTGGTCGATCTCCGGCAGCTTCACCTTCAGCGCGTCGAGGCTGCGGCGCACGCGTTGCAGCGACAGCCCCGCGCCCAGC
>DAORMO010000128.1:6111-9031 GCA_035440585.1 Terricaulis sp. | reverse complement strand
CGAGCTAGCCCGCGCGCCGAGCCTGCGCCGCCGGAAGATCCGAGCGGGTTCGTAGACCAGGCGCGCCGAGAACTCGAAGCCGCGCGCGACGCGCACCCGCAATAAGCGCGCACCCTTACCCTCTTTCTGAGAAGTTGGCCTCTTCGCCATGAATTCTGATTTTTATAAAATCCGCCGCCTCCCGCCCTACGTGTTCGAGGAGGTGAACAAGCTCAAGGCGCGCCTGCGCGCGCAAGGGGTAGACATCATTGATTTCGGCATGGGCAATCCTGATTTGCCGGTGCCGCAGCACATCGCAGAAAAGCTGTGCGAAACGGCGATGAAGCCGCGCACCAATCGCTACTCCGCCTCGCGCGGCATTCCCGGCCTGCGCAAAGCCATGGCCGGCTATTATGACCGGCGCTTTGGGGTGAAGCTCAATCCCGACACGCAGATCATTTCGACGCTCGGCTCAAAGGAAGGCTTCGCCAATTTGGCGCAAGCCATCACAGCGCCCGGCGATGTGATCATCAGCCCCAATCCATCTTATCCGATCCATGCGTTCGGCTTTATCATGGCGGGCGGTGTGATCCGCAGCGTCGAAGCGCACTCGCCGGAGCAATATCTATCGGGCATTGGCCGCGCCGTGCGCCACTCGGTGCCGCCGCCAATTGCGATGGTGACGTGCTATCCGGCCAATCCCACCGCGCAGACGGCGGATCTGGATTTTTACAAGGACGCAGTCGCCTTCGCCAAAAAGCACGACATGTTCGTGCTTTCGGATATGGCCTATTCGGAAATCTATTTTGAGGGCGATCCGCCGCCGTCAGTGCTGCAGGTGGATGGCGCGGCCGATGTGGCGGTTGAGGTCAACACGCTGTCGAAAACTTATTCAATGGCTGGCTTCCGGGTTGGTTTTGCGCTTGGCAACGAGCGGCTGATCGCGGCGCTGTCGCGGGTGAAATCCTATCTCGATTATGGCGCATACACTCCCGTGCAGGTGGCGGCCGCCGCCGCGCTCAACGGCCCGCAAGATTGCGTGGAGGAGATGCGCCAGATTTATAAGCATCGCCGCGACGTGCTGGTGGAAAGCTTCGCCAAAGCCGGCTGGCCGATCCCCAAGCCCACGGCTTCGATGTTCGCCTGGGCCCCGCTGCCGGAGCAATTTAAGCACCTTGGCTCTGTCGAGTTCGCCAAGCGGCTGATGGAGGGCGCGGAGATCGCGGTGGCGCCAGGCGCGGGCTTTGGCGAGTACGGCGATAATTTCGTGCGTATCGCGCTGGTCGAAAACGAGCAGCGCATTCGCCAGGCGGCGCGCAATTTGAAGCGCTTCCTGCAATCGAACCAGGCGCCGGCGGCGGCGGAATAGATTTATGGCTGAGAAATTGCGCGTCGGCATCGCCGGCCTTGGCACGGTGGGCGTGGGCGTGGCGAAATTGTTCGCCAACCCGCAAGGCCGCCTCAACGAAAAGATGCAGCTTGTGGCGGTGTCGGCGCGTGACAAAGATCGCGCGCGCGCGATCGATTTCAGCGCCTATCGCTGGTTTGACAACGCCGAGGCGCTCGCCGCCGATCCAGAGATCGACGTGGTGATCGAATTGATCGGCGGCGCAGAGGGCGTGGCCAAGAACGTGGCCGAAGCCGCGCTGGGGCGCGGCGCTGCGCTCATCACCGCCAACAAAGCGCTGATCGCCGCGCATGGCGCAGCGCTCGTCGCCATTGCTGAACGCACGGGCGGTCGGCTCTTGTTTGAAGCGGCGGTGGGCGGGGGCGTGCCGATGGTGAAGGCGCTGCGCGATAGCGTGGCGGGCTGTCACGCCAAAAGCGTGGCGGGCATTCTGAACGGCACCTGCAATTTCATTCTCACCGAAATGGAAACCGGCGGCCGCACCTTCGCGGATGTGCTGAGCGAGGCCCAGCGCTTGGGCTATGCCGAAGCGGACCCGACGACGGACGTGGGCGGCTGGGATGCGGCGCACAAGCTGGCGATTCTCGCCGCCATCGCCTTCGGCACGCGGCCTGATCTTGAGCATGTGCGCGTTGAGGGCATTGAGAATGTTACGCTCACGGACATCCGCATGGCCAGCAAGCTGGGCTATCGCATCAAGCTGATCGCGCGCGGCGTGGTGACGGCTGAGGGCGTGGCGATGCAGGTTGGCCCGGCGCTGCTGGGCATGGATCACCCGCTGGTGAATGTATCCGGCTCGCTCAACGCGCTGGTGGCGGACGCCGATCCGCTCGGGCAGCTGACGTTCATCGGCCGCGGCGCCGGCGAGGGGCCGACAGCCGCTTCTGTGGCGTCTGATCTGATCGATGTGGCCGAAGGGCGCGCCGCACATGCGTTTGGCCGCCCCTTGGCGCAATTGGCCGCGGCCCCGCGCGCCGCCCCGGTGGAGCGTGGCCGCTATTACATGCGCCTCTTGGTGGAAGATCGCCCCGGCGTGGTGGCGGCGGTGTCAGATCGGCTCGCGCATGAGGAGATTTCGATCGAAAGCTTCCTGCAGATGCCTGTGCATGAGGGCCCGTTTGTGCCGATCGTGCTGACGACGCAAACCTGTGCGCGCGCCGCGCTGGGCCGCGCCGCCAAGGCGATCGAGGATGCGGGCGTGGTGGCCGAAGCGCCGGCAATCATGCCGATCGAGGAAAGCCGCAACCGAGGATGGGGTGCATGAGCATCATCACCGACGAACTCGCCTTCGCGCTGTCGCACGCAACCATCGCCGCCGCGCTGGCTGCCGCCAAGCTGACGGGGCGCGGCGATGAGCGCGCGGCTGATCATGCGGCGGTGGACGCCATGCGCGCAGCGCTCGCGGCGCTGCCGATCAAGGGCCGCGTCGTGGTGGGCGAAGGCGATGAGGCCGAGGCGCTGTTCGTCGGTGAAGAGATCGGCGCCGGCAAAGGCCCGGCGCTTGATGTTGCGCTTGATCCGCTTGAGGGCACG
>DAORMO010000128.1:1454-6004 GCA_035440585.1 Terricaulis sp. | reverse complement strand
GGCTTTGCGGCGGACGTGGTCGATCTCGACGCCAGCGCCGATGACAACGTGCGCGCATTGGCGAAAGCCAAAGGCGTGACGGCGGCGGAGATCGGCGTGTGTGTGCTGGATCGGCCCCGCCACGGCGCCATCATTGAAGCGCTGCGCACCGTGGGCGCGCGGGTGCACCTGATTGGCGATGGCGACATCGCCGGCGCGATCAATTGCGCCAAGCCCGAAACGGGAATTGATATGTATCTGGGCTCAGGCGGGGCACCTGAGGGCGTGCTGGCGGCGGCGGCGCTGCGATGCGTGGGCGGCCAGTTCCAGGCGCGCTTTATGATCCGCAATGATGAGGATCGCGCGCGCGCAAAGAAGGCCGGCATTGAAGATGCCAAGCGCCGTTACGCGCTGAATGATCTGGTGTCTCAGCCGGCGATTTTTGTGGCTACGGGCGTCACCACCGGCTCGATCGTCGATGGCGTGCGCTTTGCCGAGGGCCACGCCGAAACCCACACCCTGGCGATGAACGCCGCCACCGGCAGCATCTGCGATCTGCGTTTGCGCACGCGCGCGTGAGGATGTGCGATGCTGGGCCGCCTCACGGGGCGATTCGCAGCGGAGCAGGCTTTTGAGCGGCGCGGCGCGCAAACTTGAAACGGGCGGCGCCTTTCTGGGCGTCGAGCGCTCGCTCACCGGGCGGCGCTGGGTGTCGCGCGAGGCTGATCTTGGCCTGGTGGAGGCGTTCCGCCGCCGCTTCACGCTGCCGGAGATCGCCGCGCGGCTTCTGGTCGCGCGCGGGGTGACGCTTGAGGACGCACCCAATTTCCTGGAGCCGACGCTGCGGGCGCTGTTTCCCGATCCATCCTCGTTTAAGGATATGGATGAAGCTGCGCGGGTGATCGAGGACGCGATCCAGGCTGGGCGCTCCTGCGCGGTGCTGGCCGATTATGATGTCGATGGCGGCTCATCGGGGGCGCAGCTTGTTCGCTATTTCCGGGCGCGCGGGCGCGAGCTGAAAATCTATGTGCCCGATCGGATGACGGAGGGGTACGGGCCCTCGGTTGTGGCGTTCGAGCGCTTGAAGGCGGCGGGGGTCGAGCTTGTCATCACCGTTGATTGCGGCGCGGCCGCGGAAGGGCCGCTGAATGCGGCGGCCGATCTTGGGCTCGATGTCATCGTGCTTGATCACCATTTGATGGCGCATGATCCGCCCAAGGCGCGGGCGGTGGTGAACCCCAACCGCATGGACGACACATCCGGCCAAGGAACGCTCACAGCGGCGGGCGTGGTGCTCGTGGCTATGGCGGCGATCAACCGCGAAGCCCGCAAGCGCGGCGTGAATGATCTGCCCGATCTGAAAGATATGCTCGATCTCGCCGCGATCGGCACGGTGTGCGATGTGGCGCCTCTGCTTGGGTTTAATCGCGCGATCGTGGCTCAAGGGCTCAAAGTGCTGCGCAATGGCCGCAATATCGGGCTTGTGGCGCTGGCCGAAAGCGCGGGCCGGGTGGGCTGCGCCAGCGTGTATGATTTTGGCTTTGTGCTTGGGCCGCGCATCAATGCGGGCGGGCGCGTGGGCGATGCTTCGCTCGCCACCCGGCTGCTTTCGACGGAAGACCCCGACGAGGCGCGTGAGCTCGCCGCCACGCTTGAGGCGCTCAATCAGGAGCGCCGTGCACGTGAAGCGGAGATGCTGGCCGAAGCTGAAAGCGCCGCGCTTGAGGAAGCGGAGAAGCGCGCGGTGGTGATCGTGGGATCGCACCGCTGGCATCCCGGCGTGATCGGCATCGCGGCAGGGCGACTGAAAGATCGTTTGCTGAAACCGACGATCGTGCTGAGCATGAGCCGGCGAAGGGCTCTGGGCGTTCAACGCCGGGGGTGAACCTTGGCGCGGCGGTGGCGGCGGCCAAGCAGGCGGGCTTGCTGATCAATGGCGGCGGGCACGCGGCGGCGGCGGGGCTCACGGTGGAATGGGATCGCGTCGAGGCGCTGAAGGATTTTCTCTCGGAGGCGTTGGCGGCTGAGATCGCGGCGGCCGAAGGGATGGCGCGGGCGCTGCACGTGGATGCGGCGGGCGCGGTGGGGGCGATGGACTTGGCCCTGATCGAAGCGCTCGATCGCATCGGCCCTTACGGGCAGGGCCACCCCGATCCGGTGTTTGCATTGCCGGACGTGCATGTGAGCTTTTCCAAGATCGTGAAGGAAGAGCATGTCCGCTTCACGCTGGAGGACGTGCGCGGCGCGCGCGTCAGCGGCATCGCCTTCCGCGCCATGAAGAGCCCGATCGGCGAGGCGCTGGTGAAGAAAGACGGAACTTTCCACGCCGCCGTGCGAGTCAAGCGCAATGAGTTTAATGGGCGGATCAGCGCGGAAGCGGAAATCGTCGATCTCGCGCCTGCGAAATAGTGCGGCGGCGATTGTTTGCCAGGCGCTTGCGTGCAAGCTTTGCGCATGAGCCGTTTATCCTTGCCTGAAAAGGGCCTTGCCTGGCCTGAGATCGAAGACGCTTTGCGCACGCGCGCGGCGCATGACGTCAACTGGCGCGAAGGCAAAAGCGCGATCTATGTGTTCAATGCGGGCGATGATGTCGGCGCGGTAAAGAAGGCCGCGTATGCGATGTTCTCGGAAGAAAACGGGCTTGGACCCGCGGCTTTTCCAAGCCTTGCGCAGATGGAGCGCGAGGTGGTCGATTTCGGCCTCTCTCTGCTGAACGCGCCCGATGGCGCCGCCGGCGCGATGACGAGCGGAGGCACGGACTCGATCGTGATGGCGATGAAAGCCGCGCGCGACTATGCGCGCGCGCAGGGGCGCAGCGGGGCGTTCAACATCGTGATCCCGGCTTCGGCCCATCCGGCGTTCGATAAGGGCGCGATGCTGATGGATATCGAAGTGCGCCGCACAGCGCTCAAAGATTATCTCGCGGACGCGGCCGCCATCGAAGCGGCGATGGATGCGCACACGATTATGATCGTTGGCTCTGCGCCGTGTTTTCCCTATGGGCTGATTGATCCGATTGAAGCGTTGAGCGCGCTGGCGCTGCGCAAAGGCGCTTGGCTGCATGTAGATGCGTGCGTTGGCGGGTATCTTGCGCCGTTCGTGCGCATGAATGGCGCGGATTTGCCGGTGTTTGATTTTGCCGCGCCGGGGGTTTCTTCGATCTCGGGCGATTTGCACAAATATGGCTACGCCTCCAAGGGCGCCTCCACCGTGTTCTTCCGCACCGAAGCGCTCAAAGCGCACATGCCGTTTGACGCCGGCCCCTGGCCGCTCGGGCGCATGATCACCCCGACTTTGGCCGGCACGCGCCCCGGCGGGGCGATCGCGGCGGCGTGGGCGGTGATGAATTTTCTGGGCGTCGAAGGCTATCGCGCCAAGCAGCAGATGGTGACGGACGCGCGTGCAGCGATTGAAGCGGGGGTGAAGGCGCTTGGCTTTGCCGTGCTGGGCGCCCCGCGCCTGGGCATCCTGGCGTTTCATCACGCCGAGGCGGATGCGTTCGCGCTGCTGGGGGCGCTGCATCAGAAGGGCTGGATTACCGGCGCGCTGCTGGAGCCCAAGGCGCTGCACCTGATGCTGACGCCGGTGCATCTTAAGGCTGGCGCGGGCTATCTTAAGGATCTTGAGGCCGCACTCGCTGAAGCGGGGGTGGAAAAGGGGGGCGGGGCCAGCGTTTATGGCGCGTAAGGCCGCTTGCCAGCGGCGGCGCACGCCTCTATATCGCAGCCCTTCCCGCTCCGGCGGGCGGCGCGTGGGCCCTTCGTCTATCGGTTAGGACGTCAGGTTTTCAACCTGAAAAGAGGGGTTCGACTCCCCTAGGGCCTGCCAGCCGCCGCCATATCCGCGCCGCGCCTTCGTGCTAAGGAAGGCGAGAAAAGAGGGAAGCTCATGACGTTGAGGCGTTTTGTCAGTGCGGCGCTTTTTGGCGTGATCGCTGTTGTTGGCGCTTGCGCCCAGCCAGAGGCCGCCAGCAAGGCGGCCGCCACATCCGCGCCGGTATCGAGCCCGGATGGCGCGCACCGCGAATTGGTGAGCATCGCCACCACCCAGGGCGATGTGCGCTTTTATGCCGAAATCGCCGACACTGACGCCGAACGCGCGCGCGGGTTGATGTTCCGCCGGGAGATGGCGCGTGATCACGGCATGTTGTTCTTGTTTGAAGAGCCGGGGATGCAGAGCTTCTGGATGCGCAACACGCACCTTTCGCTCGATCTGATCTTCATCGCCGCGGACGGGCGGATCGTTAACATTATCGAGCACGCCACGCCCTATTCGGACGCGCCGCTGCGCTCCAGCGCGCCAGCAGTGGCGGTGCTGGAGATCAATGCGGGGCTCTCGCGGGAAATGGGCGTCGCCGCCGGCGATCGAGTGCAGCATCCGCGCATCGGCGCGCATTGAAGCATTGAAGCGCCGGGCCGCACGTGGCATGGGGGCGAGCGCAAAGTCGGGGTGTAGCTCAGCCTGGTAGAGCATTAGCTTTGGGAGCTAAGGGTCGCGAGTTCGAATCCCGCCGCCCCGACCATTTGATAAAGCAACGCCGCGCCCCATCACTGGAGCGCGGCGTCTTTCTA
>DAORMO010000128.1:0-1357 GCA_035440585.1 Terricaulis sp. | reverse complement strand
GGTGCGCTGATCATAGTGCTGGCGGCGGTTGTCGACATTGCCGCAGCGGCCTTCCTGGCGGCAGCCGAGATACCAGCCGCCCGCCGCGCCAACGGCGGCGCCGGCAAGCGCCGCTTCGTCGTCGCCGAAAATCGCGCCGGCCGCGCCGCCGATCACAGCGCCGGTGACGGCGCCTTGCTCGCTTTGGGTCATATTCGTGCACGCCGCCACGGCGAAAAGCGCCGTTGAGGCGATCAAGGTTCCAATCGTGCGCATCGCATCCTCCAATGTCTCCGGAGCAAAACGTATCTGGCGCGCACCCGTTCCGCTGGGAGGTGAAGCGGCCGTGGTTCCGCTTTATGGCTGCGCGCCCTTTGCCGGCGCGAGAGGCCGCGCTAGAGCGAGGCTATGAACCACTCTGGAACACAGATTGAGGCGGCGTTTCCGCCGCGTGCTGAAAGCCGGCCGGCATGAGCGATGAAGCGCACCCGCTGCGGTCTCGGCTGCGGGATCTGTATTTTGGGCACACGCCGGAGGCTTTGCGCTTTCAGGGCGTTTTGTTTGTGCTCGACCTCGCCATTGTTGGGTTTTTCATCTTCAGCCAGTTCATCGGCGGCGGCGCCTGGTTTTGGGCGATTGATCTTGGCATCGCAGTTTTCTTGGCGCTCGATATGGCCGCGCGCTGGTACGCGTTCGGCACGACGCGACGCTGGCTGCTTTATCCTTCCACCTGGGCTGATATCGTCGTGTTGGCGACGTTCGTCGTGCCCGCGTTCGGCAATCTTGGATTTCTGCGCATCTTACGGCTCTGGACGGTGGTGCACCGCGAGCGCTTCTGGAACGTGCTCGGCGGCGGACGCTGGGATGACACGCATGTCGAGGACATCACCCAAGCGGTGATGACGCTGGTGACATTCGTGTTCATCGCCGCAGGCGTCACGCAAACGCTGTTTCTACGTCAGCACCCCGAGCTCAACCATTTCGTGGATGCGATGTATTTTGTAGTGAGTTCGCTCACCACCACCGGCTATGGCGACATCACGCTCCACGGGGTGTGGGGGCGGCTGTTCTCGATCGCGCTGATGGTGACAGGGATCAGCCTTTTTATTCGCATCGCGCAGAAGGCGGTCAGCACCCCGCAAAAGATTGTGCGCTGCGATTGTGGGCTCGACCGGCACGACGTGGACGCCAAGCATTGCAAAAGCTGCGGGCTTGTGCTCGGACCACGCCTGCGCGGGCGCGCCCGCGGCGCGCGCGGGTAGGGCGGTTAGCTCAGCGGTAGAGCGTCTCGTTTACACCGAGAGGGTCGGGGGTTCGATCCCCTCACCGCCCACCACCTTTGTTTGCGTGCCGACGTCGCCCGCCGACCCGGCGCGCG
>DAORMO010000127.1:6072-9137 GCA_035440585.1 Terricaulis sp. | reverse complement strand
TCGACGCCGGCGTCGGCGCGCATGCGGTGCTTGTGGCGGTGGCGATGAACACGCTCTCTAAGGGTGTGATCGCGGGGGTAACCGGTGGTTGGGCCTATGCCGCCTATTATTACGCCGCCGCCATCGCGGCGGCGGCGGTGGCGGGCCTCGTGTGGTGGTTGGCCACGCCGATTTTGGGCCCCTTGTTCAGCTAACGGCCTCGCGCTCGGCCCCCGGCATGCTACATGAGCCTTGCGATGCAACAAAAATGGACCCCCGCCGGCTGGCGCGCCAAGCCGGCCAAGCACATCCCCACCGATTATCCGGATGCGGACGCGCTCACCCGTGTTGAAGAAACGCTGCGCTCTTACCCGCCGCTGGTGTTTGCGGGCGAGGCGCGCAACCTGAAGGCCCGCCTCGGCGACGTGGCCGCCGGCAAAGCCTTCCTGCTGCAGGGCGGCGATTGCGCCGAGAGCTTCAAAGAATTTCACCCGGATAATATCCGCGACACCTTCCGCACTTTGATGGCGATGAGCGTGGTGCTCACCTTCGCCGGCTCAAAGCCGGTGGTGAAGGTGGGCCGCATCGCCGGCCAATTCGGCAAGCCGCGCAGCGAGCCAATCGAAACGCTTAATGGCGTCACGCTGCCTTCCTATCGCGGCGATAATATCAACGGCATGGAATTCACGCCCGAAGCGCGCATTCCCGATCCTGAGCGTCTGCTCAAGGCCTATGGCCAATCGGCCGCCACGCTGAACCTCATCCGCGCCTTCGCCAATGGCGGCTACGCCGATCTGCACAACGTGCATCGCTGGATGGTGGGCTTTGTCGCCGACAGCCCGCAAGGCAAGCGCTATCAGGAAATCGCTGACCGCATCTCAGAAGCGGTGGCCTTCATGGAAGCCTGCGGCATCACCCCGCAAAGCGTGCCGCAAGTGCGCCATGTGGATGTCTACACCAGCCACGAAGCGCTGCTGCTTGGCTATGAAGAAGCCATGACGCGCGTGGATTCCACCAGCGGTGAATATTACGACACCAGCGCCCACATGCTCTGGATCGGCGATCGCACTCGCCAGCCAGACGGCGCGCATGTCGAATTCATGCGCGGGGTGAAAAACCCGATCGGCATGAAGTGCGGGCCGAGCCTTGAGCCTGATGAGCTGCTGCGCCTGATCGATATTCTCAACCCGAACGATGAGCCGGGCCGGCTCACGCTGATCGCGCGTTTTGGCTCAGATAAGGTCGAGCAGGGTCTGCCCAAGCTGGCGCGCGCGGTGCAAAAATCTGGCCGCACCGTGGTTTGGTCCTGTGATCCGATGCACGGCAACACGCTCAAAACCGGCAACGGCTTCAAAACCCGCCCCTTCGATCGCATCCTCTCAGAGGTGCGCTCGTTCATGGATATCCTCACAGCCGAGGGCGCCTATCCCGGCGGCGTGCATGTGGAAATGACGGGCCAGCAAGTCACTGAATGTCTCGGCGGCGCCGCCGAGGTGCGTGAGGAGGATCTCTCCAGCCGCTATCACACCCATTGCGACCCGCGCCTCAATGGCGCGCAAGCGCTCGATCTGGCGTTCCTGATCGCGGAGCACCTACGCGGCGTGCGCGCCAATGAGCGCAAGGTCCAAGCCGGGTGAGGGCGCGCGCGCTTTGGGGGCTCTGCGCGGCGCTGTTGCTTGCGGCGTGCGCGTTCTGGTCTGAGCGGCCATTCTTTGTGGATACCGAAGCGGCGCATCCGATCGCCGATGGCACGCGTTTCGTGTGGCGCGAGGCGGGCTCGCAGCAGCGGCAAACCGTGGTGTTTACGCGCGCCGGTGCGGGCTATGTGCTGCAAGATGAGAGCGAGCCGGATGAGCGGCCGATCGAGATGATGCTCATCGCCGTGCCGGAGACGCCGGAGGGTGATTTCATCGCCCAGGTGAAGCTGCCCAACGCCGAGGGCGCGCGCGCTTACGCGTTCCTGTGGCCGAGCGGCGATGGCTATCGCTTGTTCGCCGCGCCCAGCGCGCTCGATGCGATGTCCGCTGCCGAGCCAGTGCTTGTCCGCCATTGCGCGGCGCGGCCGCAGGGCGAGTGCAAGATCGCCGCGCGCGAAGATCTGATCGCCATCTACCGGGACGCGGTTTATCCGGCGTTCGTTTCCGGCGCCGCAGCGCCGCGCGCCTATATTGAGCTCACGCCCGCGCGCTGAACTTGGAGCCCGTGATGCGTGCGCTTAAAGGGATAGTTTTGACGTTCGCGGTCGGCAGCTGCGCCATGTCCGAGCACGGTCTTTTCAATCCGGAATTGGGCGCCACTCCGATACAAGATGGCGCGCAGTATTTCTGGCGTCTAAACGGTTCCAACGACGCGACCGAGGTTTTGCTTTTTCAGTATGTGAGAGTTGGTCAGCAGTACGACGCCTACAGCCTCGGCAGCGAACATCCCGATTCAAGAGTAACTCTGGTGCCCGTAATCGAAACGCCTGCGAACGATTATATCGCGCAGGTCGAGAGCCGCTCCGGTGGAATATGGTATACGTTTCTCTAGCAAGTGGGGGAAGATCGCTACATTGTCCCGCTGTCCGCAAGCTATGCGGGCAATTATTGTACGCCGATTGACCAGGATATTTGCCGGTTCAGATCTGCCGCTGACGTAGTTCGATATTATGTTGAGGCGGTCTATCCGACGCTCGCGAATGGGGACCGGCCTGCGCTTTTCGTGGAAGTGATTTCCGTGGAACAAGTGCCGATCTCGGAGGCAGATTCTGAATGAAACCCTTGCGCATCGCCGTCCAGATGGACCCGATCGAAACCATGATCGTGAACCATGACACCTCGCTCGCGCTGATGGTGGAGGCCCAGGCGCGCGGGCATGAGGTTTGGTGGTGGGCGCCGAACGATTTGTTTTACGAAGCGGGCGTCGTCAAAGCCCGCGCGCGCCGGGTTTCGGTGGGCTTCGATGAAGCGGGGCATTATCAAACCCATGAAGAGGCGATCCGGCCCGCCGATGATTTTGATGTCATCCTGGTGCGCCAGGATCCGCCGTTCGACATGGGGTATGTGTCGAACACCTATCTGCTGGAATTGACAAAAGCGCTGGTGCTG
>DAORMO010000127.1:2362-6050 GCA_035440585.1 Terricaulis sp. | reverse complement strand
CCGCCGCAAGGCATCCGCAACATCTCCGAGAAGATGTCGATCCTGCAATTTCCGGAGCTGACGCCCACAACGTGGGTCGGCCGCGATCTCGATGCGCTGGAGGCGTTCGCCAAGCGCTTTGACCAAGTGGTGCTGAAAGTGCTGTTCCTGATGGGCGGCGATGGCGTCATCAAGCTTGCCGCTTCCGACGCCGATTTTCGCGCCAAAGCGGCCGCCTTCATCGAAGCGGCGGGGCGCGAGCCAATTTTGGCGCAGGAATTCATGCCGGCGGTTTCCGGCGGCGATAAGCGCGTGTTCGTAATCGGCGGCGAGCCGTTCGCGGCGCTCAAGCGCATGCCCAAAGCCGGGGATTTCCGCGCCAATTTGCATGTGGGCGGCCAAGCCATGGCGGGCGAGCTCGATGACGCCGATCGCGCCATCGTTAAAGCCGTCGCGCCGTTGCTGGCGCGCGAAGGCATCGTGTTCGCCGGGCTCGACGTGATCGCCGGCAAGCTGATCGAGATCAACGTGACCTCACCCACGCTGGCGCAGGAGCTCAAGCGCCTCTCTGGCCTCGATCTGCCCAAAGCGTTTTGGGAAAAGGTCGAAACCCTGGTTTAGCCGGGCTTTCTAAACCGCAGCGTCATCCGATCGCTTTCGCCGATGGCGTCGTAAGGGGCGTGATCGAAGGCGGGATTATCGGCCTCTCCGCGCGGCGCGCTTTGCCGGGTGGGCGGCAGCGTCCACACGCCGAACGGATGATCGCGCGTGTCTGCAGGGTTGGCGTTGATTTCAGAACGCGCAACGAGTTCGAGCCCCGCGCGCTGCGCCGCCTCGATCACGTAAGCTTCCGGCACATAGCCGTTCTCGGCGGTTTCATTGGTGTTAGCGCCGGCAGGCGCGCGATGCTGCTCCACCGCCAGCACGCCGCCCGGTTTTAGCACGCGCGCAAATTCGGCCATGTAGCGATCGGTCGTGCCTTCGCTGCGCGACCAATTGTGGAAGGCGCGCGCGACGAGGATGAAATCGGCGCTGTCGTGCGGCAAGGCAAGGCCCGCTCTGGTGCTGAAATCGGCGACCTCAACCACGCCGTAAATGTCGCGGTTGCTGAAGCGCTGGAGAAATTCAACGCGGCTCTCGCGTGCGCGCGCGCTGACGTTCGGCGCGCCCAGATCGCCGAAGGCGGCGATGTAGCGGCCGCCGGTTTGCGCGGCGTAGGGCGCAAGGATTTCCGTCCACCAGCCGCCGCCCGGGCCGGTTTCAACGATCGTCATGTTTGGAGCGAGGCCCCAGAACGCCAGCGCTTGTTCGGGATGGCGATAGGCATCGCGGGCGCGATCTTCATCGCTGCGCCATGGGCCGTTCACCGATGCGGTGAGCGCGCCTGCATGGGCCGCATGCGGCGGCGGCTCTGTGCTTGCGCATGCGGCGGTGCAAACCAGGGCGAGGGCGGCGAGCGCGTGTTTCATAAGCATCTCCATTTTCTCAGCCGCCAGAGGTGAAGGCGATGATCAGCACAATTGCTGCGATGTTTAGCCCAAAACCCACCGCGAGCATGCGCGGCAAAGTGACAAGCCCCGAAGCGTAGGCGATCGCATTGGGCGCTGTGGCCACCGGCAGCATGAACGCAAAGCTCGCCGCGATCGCCACAGGAAACGCCAGCGCTTGCAGCGGCGTGTCGGTGGCGCGCGCAACCGCCGCCACCACGGGCAACATGGAGGTGAGCGTGGCGACATTGCTCGCCAATTCGGAGACCAAAATGGTGGCGATCACCAGCACCACCACCAGCACGAACGCCGAGAGCCCATCCATCCCGCCGATCCACGCGCCCAGCCATTGCGCAAGGCCTGTGGCCTCCATCGCTGCGGCCAGCGAAAGCCCGCCGCCGAACAGCACAACAATGCCCCACGGAATCCGCTCAGCGGTTTTCCAATCGATCAGCTTCTCTGACGGCGCGCGCCCGGAGGGAATAAAGAACAGCAAAAGCGCGCCAATGATCGCAATGCCGGCGTCGGAGAGCCCAGAAAGCCCTGGCAAGCCAGCAAGCTGCGGCCGCGTGACCCAAGCAAGCGCAACCACCGCGAACACCGCGCCGATGCGCAGTTCCGGCGTGCTGATCGGCCCGAGCTTGGCCAGCGCCTCGCGCACCACCGCGCCTATGGCCTCGTATCGCGCATGGCCCTTGCCAAACAGCGGCAAGCACAAAAGCAGCCACGCCAGCGGCAGCATGAACAATATCAGCGGCAGCGCATGGCTCATCCATTCCACGAATGAAATCGGCTCGCCTGCTTGTTCAAAAAAGCCGATAGCGATGAGGTTTGTCGGTGAACCAACCGGGGTGCCGACGCCGCCGATCGTGGCGGCGTGCGCCACGCCCAGCGTGAGGGCGCCGCCGAGCGCCAAATCGGCTTTGCCGCCGCCAGTCATCGCGCGCGCCGCGCCAATGGCGATGGGCGCGAGCATCAGCGTCGTGGCGGTGTTTGAGATCCACATCGAGAGCAGCGTCGCCGCGATCATAAAGCCCGCCACCAGCGCCACAGGGCGCCCGCCCGCGCGCACGGCGATCGAAAGGGCGATGCGCTCATGCAGCCGCCAGCGCTCAACGCAGGCGGCGAGGATGAAGCCGCCCAGGAAAAGATAAACGATCGGATCGGCGTAAGGCGCGGCCGCATCGCGGATAGTGGCCGCGCCAATCAGCGGCAGCGCCGCCAGCGGCAAAAGCGCAGTGGCCGGAATCGGGATCGCTTCTGTGACCCACCAGGTCACCATCAGCAGCGCCAGCGAAACCAAGCGCCATGCTTCAAGCGAAAGCCCATCGGGCGGCGGCAGCGTTTGCAGGCCAAGCGCCAGCGCTGGCCCAAGGATGAGCCCAACCCAGCGGCCCGCGCGGCCAAAGCCGGTTTCTTCGGCGGCGATCTCCTCGTCGCGCATCGGCTTCCCCCCGGACGCCTTTTGGCTTTCACCAAAGGCGTTTCTTCGCGAAGGCGAGACCTGACCCTGATTTCAGATAGATTTCAAACGATTCAGCTTTCGCACGGCTTGAAAAGCCAATGTAGGTCACGAGCCGCCAGGGCGGATATTTGGCGGTGTGGGTCGATTTTCCAGCATTGTGATCCGCCAGGCGCGCAACGACATCGGTCGTGACGCCAACATACCGCCGCTCAGGATCGCTCACGCTTTGTAGCAAATAGACGAAAAACGTCATCCGGTCCTCCTTCGCCGAAGGCTTCGGAGGACATCCTGCTTCGCCGTTTGGCGATATTCCAATCCTGCGAAGCTCCGGAGGAGCGAAGCAGGATGGTGCCCCAGGCCCGACTCGAACGGGCACGCAGTTACCTGCGGCAGATTTTGAATCTGCTGCGTCTACCGATTCCGCCACTGGGGCACTTTGAGCCAGCGCGTCGGGGGCGGAGGGTTAAGGGGCGCGCTGGGCGCTGTCAAATGCTGCAGTGCGGAATAGTCACTCACCGCATGGCCCGATCCGTGCTAGGCAGGGCCGCATGACCCAAATCCCCGACAGCGCCGCCCAACAAGGGGCGGATCTGGTCCGCGACGACACAAGCCAAAGCATAATTGGCGTGCTCAAGCAGATCGACGCCGCCGCCGGCGAGGATGGCCTCAACGTGGCCGCGATCGTCGATCAGCTCGATGAGCGCGCCTTTGGCATTCTGGTGCTGCTGCTGACGCTGCCGTGCCTCGTGCCGGGCCT
>DAORMO010000127.1:0-2352 GCA_035440585.1 Terricaulis sp. | reverse complement strand
GGGCGCGCAAATCATCGCCATTCCGATTTTCCTGCTGGCCGTGCAGATGCTGATTGGCCGCCGCGAGCCGTGGCTGCCGGGCTGGTTTATGCGCGTGCATGTCAAGAAAAGCTGGATTTCCGGCATCGCTGAGTTTGCCGATAAGCGCCTGCGCTGGGGCGAGGCGCTGGCGCGGCCGCGCCTTGGCTTCCTGGCCTCGGGTTTCGGCGAGCGGGTGGTGGCCTTTTTCATGGCGCTGGCGGCCATCACCGTGATGCTGCCGATCACCAACACCATCCCTTCTGTGGCGCTGACGCTGATGTGCGTGGGGCTAATCCAGCGGGACGGGCTGTTCACCCTGGCGGGCATGGCCGTCGCGCTCGGCTGGTTTACCGCGTTGGGCACGCTGATCGCGGGGCTTTTCTTCGGCGCCGGCTTTGCCGTGCAATTGGTGAACGAGCACGCGCCCTGGCTGCTTGAATGGATGGGCCGCTGAGGCTGCGGCCCGGCGCCGCGCGGGCGGCGCTTTCGGAGGGCGGCGGGCTCGCCTAAGATCGGGCCATGCCGTCTGTCTTACGCCTTTGGCCTTTCCTTGCCGGCTTTGTCTCGGCCGCGCTGCTGGCGGGCGCGCATGCGTTTCAGCGCTTTGGCGGGCTTGCGCCTTGCCCGCTCTGTCTTGATCAGCGCGAATGGCACTGGGGCGTGCTGGCGGCGGCGGCGCTCGGCGCCATCGTGTTGCGGCTTAGGCCGCGCTGGGCGCGCTGGATCGCTCTCGTGCTCGGCCTCGTGTTGCTCGGCAGGTTTGCGCAGGCGGCGTTTCATGTCGCGGTGGAGCAGGGCTTGATCATCCACCAATGCGCCGCCGATCCCAACCTCAACAATCTCGCCTTCGATCTCGAAGCGCAACTTGAGGTTCCGCAATGCGATAAGATCGCCTGGAGCCTCTTCGGAATCTCGATGGCCGGCTACAACGCCATCATCTCGCTGATCATGGCGCTGGCCTCCTTCGCCGTCGCCATCCTGCCGGAGCGCAAAGCATGAGAGCACGCCCCGCCATGCCCGGCCAAACATCATCGAGCCTCGATGAGATGATCCGCGTCGATCACGCGGGCGAGTTTGGCGCGGTGCAAATCTATCGCGGCCAGCGCGCGGTGTTTGAGCGCATTGAGTCCAAGCGCCACGCGGCGCGCCTCATCGCCGAAATGGAAGCGGGCGAGGAGGAGCATCTCGAAACCTTCGATCGCCTGATCGCCGAGCGCAACGTGCGCCCCACCATCATGGCGCCCATTTGGCGCGTCGCTGGCTTCGGCCTCGGCGCCGCCACCGCGCTGCTCGGAGAAAAAGCCGCCCACGCCTGCACCGAAGCGGTGGAAGAGGTGATCGAGCAGCATTACGCCAGCCAAAGCGCCGCGCTCGAAGGCGTGGACGAGGATCTGAAAACCATCGTCGATCGCTTCCGCGAAGAAGAACTCGCGCATCGCGATACGGCTGTGGAGCAGGGCGCGCGCGACGCAGTGGGCTATCCAGTGCTCTCGGCGCTGATCAAATTCGGCTGCCGCGCGGCGATTAGGATTTCGGAGAAGGTTTGAGACTTCGTGAGAAAGATAACTTGGCGATACATTGATTGGGCGCTCAAGCTATTGCTCTTTAGCTCTCTGTTGGCGTGGTACTTTTTAGATCAGCACTTTTTCGCCACTCGCCCAAAGGAGCCTAGCGCAGAAACACAGCAAGTGATGGCTGTGTCCTACCATGGGGCGCACTATTATCTCACGTTGACCGAGTTCGTGCTTTATTGGTCCCTGCCTATTATCGCTGTGCTGTCTATCGTGATCTTTTCACTGTGCTTGGAACGCTCAGAGAAAAACTCGCTCAGCCGTTCAGACGAAAGCGCCTAAGTCCCCGCCTTATCTCCCGCGCTCTCTTCCTTCACGCCCAGCGCATCCGCCATCCGCGCCTTCGCGCTGCCCGGCTTTAGCGGTTTTTGCTGGCTCTCGTGCGGCGCCCAGCCGGCGAGGTGGATGATCTCGAATGTTGCGCGCACGCGGCCATCGGGATCGGCAAAGCGTGCGGCGTAGATTTCCAGCGTGCGCGCGAGGATGCGGCGGCTCAACGCGCGCGGGCTGCGCTCAGCCAATGCGGCGGTTTCGCCCATGGCGCGCAGATCCGCGAAAAGCCGCATCGGCTCGGCGTAGCGCACGGTGACGACATCCCGATCCGCCGCCGGCAAGGCAAATCCCGCGCGCTGCATGAGATGCGCGAGATCCTGCAAATCCGCGAACGGGGCCACGCGTGGGCCGGCGCCGCCGGTGAGTTCGCTTTCCGCTTCGATCAGCGCCAGCCGCAATTCGCGCAGCGTCTCCCCGCCAAACAATG
>DAORMO010000126.1:6555-9140 GCA_035440585.1 Terricaulis sp. | reverse complement strand
AGCGCCAGCGCCAGCACCGCGCCGCCGATCAGTCCCAGCCAAAACACTGGCATTTGATACCATTTGCGCTCTTCGCGCGGCGCCTCAGCGCCGACCTTGCGCGCCGCGGCTTCCACCGCGAGCAGCGTGTGCGGAAGCCGGCGCAGCGCGGCGAAGCCTTGCGCCACCTCGTCGATGCCGCGCTTGGCGACGGCTTCGGCGCCAAGCTCGCGCTGCACCCAACGCTCCACGATCGGGCGCGCCGCGTTCCACATGTCGTGCTTTGGGTCGAGCCCGCGCGCGACGCCTTCCACCTGCACCATGGTTTTCTGCAGCAGCACGAGCTCTGGCCGCAGGTGCATGCCGAACATGTGCGTGACGTCAAACAGCTGCAGCAAGAGGCGGCTCATGGAAATGCCGTCGGCGGTTTTGCCGAAGATCGGCTCGCCGATGGCGCGCAGCGCTTGGGCGAATTCTTCGACGGTGAATTTTTCCGGCACATAGCCGGCTTCCTGATGCACCTCGGCCACGCGGCGATAATCGCGGCGCAGGAAGCCGTAGAGGATTTCCGCGAGATAGCGGCGCTCTTTATGGCCGATGCGGCCCATGATGCCGAAATCGACGATCCAGAGTTTGCCGTCCTTGCCGTACATGAGGTTGCCCTCGTGCATGTCGGCGTGGAAGAAGCCGTGATCGAGTGCGGCGGCGAGGAAGCCGCGCGTGATGGCGATGGCAAGCTCGCCCCGGTCCGCGCCGGCAGCATCGAGCGCTTTGGAATCGGTGAGCGGCACGCCGTCGATCCATTCCAGCGTCATCACCCGCTTGGCCGAGCGCGACCAATCGATCTCCGGCACGCGCATGAGGCCCTCGGCCTCGGCGACCTCTTTAAATTCGGCGGCGGCGCCTGCTTCGAGGCGCAGATCCATTTCCCGTTCCATCGCCGCTGAGACGGTGTCGATGAATTGCACCGGCTCCAAACGGCGCGAGCGGGGCGAGAAAGTTTCGATCGCTTGCGCCAGAAAGCGCAGCGCGGCCATTTCCTTGGCCATCTTCTTTTCGATGCGCGGGCGCAGCACCTTGATGGCGACAACGCCTTGGCGCGGGATGATGCCTTGGTGCACCTGCGCGATCGAGGCCGCGGCCATGGCTTCGGATATGCCGGAGAACAAATCCTCGGTGCCGCCGAGTTCGGAATTGATGGTGTCGAGCGCGGCGGTTTGCGGGAAGGGCGGCAGCCGATCTTTGAGGCGCCCCAATTCCTGCGCGACCGTGACGCCGATCATGTCCGGGCGGGTGGCGAGGAATTGGCCCACCTTCACATAAGCGGGGCCAAGCCGCTCAAACGCCTTGGCCAAGCGCTCACCGACGGAGCGGCCGCGCTTGCGCTTGGTGAAGATGTGCAACGCCGTGTGCGTGGCTTGCAGCGGGGTTGAGTAATGCTCGTAATATTCGGCCGGCAGCAGCACGTCGTAGCGCGCCAGCGTGGCGGCCACGCGCAGCAGCCGCCAGATGTGGCTAAACACGCCCGAGGCGACGCCCGCCGCGATCGCGGCGATAACCAGCAAGACGATGAGAAACGCAATCACTAAACGACCCAACCCCAGTGCAGCGCCACCACGCCGCCGGCCATGTTCCGGTAGGCGGCGCGGCTAAAGCCTGCATCGCGGATCATGCCCAAAAATGTTTCCTGATCCGGAAAGCGGCGAATGGATTCCACCAAATAACGGTAGGAATCTTCGTCCTTCGCCAGCCATTTCCCCATCTTGGGCACGGCGTTAAAGGAATAGAAATCATAAGCCGGCTCAAGGCCGCCGATGGCGAGCCGGGAAAACTCCAGGCAATAGAAGCGCCCGCCGGGTTTCAGCACGCGCTTGGCCTCGGCCAGCACGCCAGGGATATTGGTGCAGTTCCTGATGCCGAAGGAGATGATGTAGGCGTCGGCGGCGCCATCATCGACGGGCAGGTGTTCTGCATCGCCCTCATGCCAGGAAAGCCCGCCCTCACCCTTGGCCCGGCCCGCTTCCAACATTTCGGTGTTGATGTCGATCACATGGATTTCCGGCGGCTCAAGCCCGCGGCGCCGCGCGGCGTTGTCGCCCAGCTTTTTAAGGCGGCGGGCGATGTCGCCGGTGCCGCCGGCGATGTCGAGGATGAGTTCGCCTGGCTGCGGGTTGAGCTTGGCGGCGGCGGCGTCTTTCCAGAGCCGGTGCATGCCCATGCTCATGGCGTCATTCATCAGATCGTAGCGGGTGGCCACGCTGTCGAACACGGCGCGCACGCGGCCGGCCTTTTCGCCCTTGGGCACGTCCTGGAAGCCGAAGGAGGCTGTTTCGTCGTTCATGGAATACCTCTTGGGGGCGGGACCATAGCGGCGCGGGCGGGGCGGGGCTATATCGAGGCGACATGCTTTCCCGTTCGCTTTCCGACATTTCGCCGCATGCCTGAGCTGCCCGAGGTGGAGACCGTACGCAGGGGGCTCGCCCCTGCGCTGGAGGGGCGTGCGATCCGTCGGGCGCGCACCAAACGCGCGGACCTGCGCTTTCCGTTTCCCGAACGCTTTGCGGCGCGGCTTGAGGGGCGGCGGGTGGAGGCGATTACGCGGCGGG
>DAORMO010000126.1:0-6545 GCA_035440585.1 Terricaulis sp. | reverse complement strand
TGCTGGCGCGGCTCGATGATGGCAATGTCTGGATCACGCATCTTGGCATGACTGGGCGGTTTTCAATTCTCGGCGCCAAGCGCCAGCCCGGCGATTTCTATTATGCGGAGCCGACCAATCCGGCGCACACGCATGTGGTGCTGGAAACCGATGCCGGCGTGGTGCTCGAATTCAACGATCCGCGCCGCTTCGGCTACATGGATCTGATCGCGGAAAGCGCGCTGGCGAGCCATGCGTGGTTCGCGCGCATGGGGCCTGAGCCGCTCGGCAATGAATTTCACACGCCGTATCTGAAGGCAGCGTTCGCGGGCAAGAAAACTAGCGTGAAAGCCGCGCTTTTGGATCAGCGCGTGGTGGCGGGGCTGGGCAACATTTATGTGGTGGAGGCGCTGCATCGCGCCGGCATCGCGCCAAACAATGAAGCCGGGCGCATCAGTGCGCCGCGTTTGGAAAAGCTCACCCAGGCGATCCGCGCGGTGCTGGAGGAGGCGATTCAGGCGGGCGGCTCAACGCTCTCTGATTATGCCGGCGTCGATGGCGCGCAAGGCGGATTTCAGCATCGCTTCCGCGTGTACGATCAGGAAGGCGCGGCGTGCGCTGCGCCTTCGTGCAAGGGCGTGATCGTGCGCGCCGTGCAAGCCGGGCGCTCAAGCTTCTGGTGCCCGAGGTGCCAGCGTTGATATGGGGCGAGGACGCTCGTGCTCCATATTGTGCTATCGTTGGCGCATGACTCGCGCCGTGTTCATCGCTGCTCTGTTCGCCGCTGCGCCCGCCTTTGCGCAGACGGCGTATTTCTCCGCCGCTGATGATCTGCCGTTGCCGCCTGGGTTTGCCGAGAGTGCGCCGCCGGCGGTGTTTGAGGCGGAGGAAGGCCGCATTGTTGCGCTGAGCGCGGAGGGGGCGGGCGAAGGGCTGGCGATCCGTGATTTTTATGACGAGGCGCTGCCCGCGCTGGGCTGGTCGGTTTCGCCGCGCGATGACGGCGTGCTCGAATTTCGGCGCGGGCGCGAGCGGCTGACGTTTACGTTAGAGCGCGCCGGCGCGCGCTGGCTGCTCGGCGCGCAGCTGGTGGCGGTTGCCCCGCCGGCTGATTGATTTTCGGGAGCGCCCGGCGCAAGCAGGGCTATGGCTTACGAAAACATCCTGGTTGAAACCGATGCCGGCGTGGGCGTGATCCGCCTCAATCGGCCCAAGGCGCTGAATGCGCTGAACGATGCGCTGATCGCTGAAGTGGGCGCCGCGCTCGATGCGTTTGAGGCCGATGACGGCGTCGGCTGCATCCTCATCACCGGCTCGGAAAAGGCCTTCGCGGCGGGCGCGGACATCAAGCAGATGGCCGAGGGCCAGTTCAGCGATTTCTATAAGCGCGATCCATTCCAGAACCTTGAGCGCGTGCAGCGCTGCCGCAAGCCGATCATCGCCGCGGTGGCCGGCTATGCGCTGGGCGGGGGCTGTGAGCTGGCCATGATGTGCGATTTCATCATTGCGGGCGAAAACGCCAAGTTTGGCCAGCCGGAGATCACGCTTGGGGTGATGCCCGCCTGGGGCGGCTCGCAGCGGCTGACGCGGAGCGTGGGCAAGGCCAAGGCCATGGATTTGTGCCTCACCGGCCGGATGATGGACGCCGCAGAGGCCGAGCGCGCGGGCCTGGCAGCGCGCATTGTTCCGACCGAAAAGCTGTTCGAGGAGGCCTTCGAGGCCGCCAAGAAAATCGCCGGCTTTGGCCGGCTGGCGGTGATCGCCAATAAAGAGGGCGTGAACGCCGCGTTCGAGACCCCCCTGAATGAGGGCCTCAAGCTCGAAAGGCGGCTGTTTTACGGGCTTTTCGCCACCGAGGACCAGAAAGAGGGCATGGCCGCCTTCATTGCAAAGCGGGCGCCCGATTTTAAGCATCGCTGAGGTTTGACGCCGCCGCTTGGCTGCTCTATAGCCCCGCGCTCCGCATTCGACTTACACACAAGCTGGAATACCCTCCTATGGCGAACACCAAGTCCGCAAAGAAAGCCACCCGCGTCATCGCCCGCCGCACGGCGGTCAACAAATCGCGCCGGACGGGCATGCGGACGACCTGGCGCGCCGTTGAGGACGCCATCGCTTCGGGCGACGCCGCCAAGGCCGCCGAGGCGCTGCGCGACGCTGAGTCGAAGACGATGAAGGTCGCCGGCCAGGGCATCGTTCATAAGAACCTCGCCAGCCGCAAAGTGTCGCGCCTCTCCAAGCGCGTGGCCGCTCTCAGCGCCAAAAAGTAAGCTTTCGGCTGCGGGTTCCGGGCGCCGTTTCGGCGGCGCAAAAACCTGTGAATTCACACATTTCAGTTTGATGACGGCGCTGTGAAAATGGCGCTTGAATCCGTCCGTACACGGCTGAGTCCTGTGCGGCGCGGGTGCGTGGAAAATGTATTTGAAATCAATGATTTCAGATAACTGTGGACAAGGTTTACAAACCGTAACCGCCACCCCCTTTTAACGGCTTGAACTCTTCGTTCGGCGGGCGCATCGTTTCGCTTCGATGGCGAGCGCGTCTCGCCTGTTCGAGGGTCCCCAAGGACTGCGATGCTAAGGCGTCGGGCCGAAAAATCGCTTTCGGCGCGAACAGGAGAGGTGTGCCCGCTGCGGGGCTGGAAATCAGGTTCTGGGCAGGGGTTGGCTCATGGAACATAGCGAAGAGGCCCGCCGGGATTCGGCGGGCATGGGGGCGGCTTGGGCTTACGAGCTCGCCCGCAAGGAATTGCAGCGCGAGCGCGGGGCCGATTTCTTCGGCGCCTATATCGAAAATCTCACCATGGTGGCCGAATGGAACGGGGCGCTCCTGTTCAAGGCCAGCTCGCGCGTGGCCCAGGAGCGGCTGCGCGGGGAGGTGCAGGCGCGGCTTGAGCTCCTGCTGCACCGCTACGCGCCGCAGATCGAGCGGATCGACATCCTGCTTGAGCACGAGATCCCAGAGGACGTCCGTGGCCTCGCCACCGCGCGCATCGAGGAGGCGCGCCCTGTGGCCGCCGCCCGCTATGCGCCGATGCGGTTTGATAATTTCAGCACCGATTCCTCCAACCAGCGCGCCTTCGCGGTGGCCGAGATGATCGCCGCCGGCCAGGCGCCGTTCCCGGTGTGGCTGGTGCACTCACCGCCCGGCCGCGGCAAAACGCATCTGCTCTCGGCCATCCATCACGCGATGACCACGCGCGGCGGCGCCGACGTGCTGATGGTGACGGGCCAGGATTTCCTGGAGCAGTTTCAAAGCGCGCTGCAGCGCCGCGAGGCGGCCTCGTTCAAAGAGCGCGTGCGCGCCCCGGACGTGCTGATCATCGATGATTTTCATCGCCTCTGCGGCAAGAAGGCCACTGAGGAAGAAGCCTTCGATACCATTCACGAAATCACGCGGCGCGGCGGTGTTGTCGTGCTTGCGGCCAATCATGGCGCCGAAGGTTTGGCCGGACTTGATGAAACCTTGCGCGCCAAGCTGAAAGGCGCGGGCTCTACAGAAATTTTAGAATCGAACACGCTGCTCAGACGGCGCATACTCGATATGCGTTTGGCGCATCATGCACGCGTTTGCCCCGGCTTTTCGGTGGCGTACGATGCACTTGATATGATTGCTGAGCGCATCAATGGTAGCGGGCGCGATCTTGACGGCGCGCTCTGCCAGTTGCTTATCGAATGGAAAGTTTCCGGAGGAACCGAAGTGACGCTCGACGCCGCCGCCCAAGCCCTGCAAAACAAATTCGCCGAGTCCGCCGAGCGGCGCGTCACGGTTCAACTCGTGCAGAAAGTGGTGGCCCGTCACTACGGCATGAGCGTGCAGCAGCTGTTGGAGCGCACCCGCCGCCACTCGATCGCGCGCCCGCGCCAGGTGGCGATGTATCTGGCCTGCCGGCTGACCCAAGCCTCGCTGCCTGACATCGGCGCCCGCTTCGGCGGATTTGACCACACCACGATCATGTACGCCCGCGATCGCATCGCGGAGCTGGTTGAGAAGGATCAGGCGCTCAATGCCGAAATCGAGGGCGTGATCCGCGCCATCCGCCGCGAGCCCTAGGTTTCGCGTGCGCGCACGCGCCAGAGGCCCCAGACTTTGTGCAAAAGGGCTTGGGCTTGGCGCGGCATCTGCTAGGTTCGCAACCCCCGTGGACGGCGACTCAGCCGCCTGCGGGGGTGTTTTTATGCCCGAAGGGCGGGCGGCAGGGATCGGAACATGCGGCTGACGATCGAGCGCGCGGCGCTCTTGAAGGCGCTCAATCACGTGCAAAGCGTTGTTGAACGCCGCAACACAATCCCGATCCTGTCGAACGTGTTGCTGCAGGCGCAGGGCGATCACCTGAAGCTGGTGGCCACCGATCTCGATATCGAGATTTCCGAGCAGGCGCCCGCTGAGGTGGAGCGCGCCGGCCAAACCACCGCGCCGGCGAACTATCTCTATGATTTCGTGCGCAAGCTGCCCGATGGCTCGGCCATCAAGTTTGACGTGCCGGGCGATGATCCGCGCTTGTTTATCTCAGCCGGCAAATCCCGCCTGCACCTGCCGGTGCTGCCGGCGGGGGATTTCCCCTCGATGCCGTCGGATGGGTTTGAAACCACGTTCGAGGTTGAGCCCACGGATCTGACGCGCCTGATCGATAAGACGCGCTTTGCCATCTCCACCGAAGAGACGCGCTATTATCTCAACGGCATTTTCTTCCACACGGTCGATGCGGACGGGCAGAAGCTGCGCGCGGTGGCGACGGACGGGCACCGCTTGGCGCTGGCGGACGCGAACGCCCCCAAAGGCGCGCCGGGCATGCCGGGCGTGATCGTGCCGCGCAAAACCATCAATGAGCTCAAGCGCCTCTTGGACGACGCCACCGATCTGGTTGAGGTGTCTGTGTCGCCGCAGAAGATTCGCTTCGCGCTGAATGACGCGGTGCTCACCTCCAAGCTGATCGATGGCTCATTTCCCGAATATGCGCGGGTGATCCCGAAGGCCAATTCCAAGAAGCTCAAGATCGACAACAAAGCCTTCTCAGAGGCGGTGGATCGGGTGGCGACGGTCTCGGCTGAGCGCTCGCGCTCGGTGCGGCTGGCGCTGGAGAAGGATAAGGTCACGCTGACGGTGAACAACCCCGATGCGGGCGTCGCCACCGAGGATCTGCCGGCTGAGTATGGCGATGAAGGCCTCGAGATCGGCTTTAACGCGCGCTATCTGCTCGACGTGGCCGGCCAGATTGAAGGCCAAAGCGCGGTGTTTGAACTCGCCGATTCCGGCTCGCCCACCCTGGTGCGCGATGAGGCCGATGATCAGGCGCTCTACGTGCTGATGCCGCTTCGGGTTTAGGCGGATGCGCAAGCGCTGGATCGCGCTTGGCGCGGCGGCGCTGTTGATTGGCGCTGTCGTGCTGTTCAACGCACCGTTCTGGGGCAAGCCTGATGGCGGGCTTTGGCTGCTCGCGCATCGCGGCGTGCATCACAATTATGCGCGCGAAGGCCTCACCAACGAAACCTGCACCGCCGAACGGGTGCACCCGATCACGCATGGCTTGATCGAGAACACGCTGCCTTCGATGCAGGCGGCGTTCGACGCCGGCGCAGATATGATCGAGCTTGACGTGCATCCGACGACGGATGGCGAGTTCGCGGTTTTCCACGATTGGACGCTTGAGTGCCGCACCAATGGCGAAGGCGTCACGCGCCGGCAGAGCATGGACTATCTGCGCACGCTCGATCTCGGCTATGGCTACACCGCCGATGGCGGAGAGACGTATCCGCTGCGCGGGCAGGGCGTTGGCCTGATGCCAACCTTGGGCGAGGTGCTGGCTGCGTTTCCTGGCCGGCGTTTCCTGGTGAACTTTAAAAGCCGCGATGCGCATGAGGGCGAAGCGATGCTCGCCTATCTTGATGCGCGGCCCGAAGCGGATATCGCGCGCCTCGCTTTCTTCGGTGCAGCGCCGGCGGAGCGCATCCGTGCTTTGCGGCCCGAGGTGCGCGTCAGCGGGCGCGGCATTCTGAAAGCCTGCGCCAAGGATTACATGCTCACGGGCTGGTTTGGCGCGGAGCCGGAAAGCTGCCGGAATCTCATAGTGTTCGCGCCCATCGATGTGGCGTGGGTGGCGTGGGGCTATCCGGATCTTTTCCTGGCGCGGATGCAGCGGCTTGAGTCCGAGGTGGTGATCGCGGGCGCGATCAGCAGAGAGGGCGTGCCGGGCATTGACGATGCGGCGGCGCTCGCGCGCGTGCCGCAGGGCTGGCGGGGCGGTGTGTCCACCGATCATGTCGAAATCATCGGCCCGCTTGCGGCGGAGCGGCCAAGGCCATGAGCCACGCGCTTTCCATCGCGCGCCTTTCGCTCTCTGATTTTCGCAATCACGCCGCGCTGACGCTTGAGTTGGATAGCCGGCCTGTGTGCCTCTATGGCCCGAACGGCGCGGGCAAAACCAATATCATCGAAGCGCTCACCATGCTGGCGCCGGGGCGCGGGTTGCGCAGCGCCAGTGTGATCGAGATCGCGCGCGGCGGCGGGGAAGATCGCGCGCAGCTTTGGGCAGTGGCCGCGCGGGTGGCGCGCGATGGCGATGAGAT
>DAORMO010000125.1:2589-9209 GCA_035440585.1 Terricaulis sp. | reverse complement strand
CACGACCCCAACCTTGGCAAGGTTGTGCTCTACCCCTGAGCTACGCCCGCATCCGTGGGGTGGCCGCCCCCGAAGGGCCGGCTGAGGGGCGCTGCTATCGCAGAGACGCGGGCGCAAAGCAAGGGGGCGATGGCGATCGGCGCTGAGGTTTCAGCCTGGCCCGGCGGCGGCGCGGATTAACCTGCGCCCCGGGCCTGAAATCAGCCCTGTTTGGCGAACCAATCGACGATGGCGGGCATCTCCCGCTCAAACCCGCCTGGGATGTAAACATTGAGCATCCGCGCCGGGCGATCGCCCTCGTTGCGGAAATCATGCTCAACGCCCTTGCCGACGCGCACGAAGCTGCCGGCCGGCGCTGTGATCCAGGCATCGCCCACCCAGAAGCTCATCACCCCTTCGAGCACATAGAACATATCGTCATGCGCCTCGTGCGCATGCTTGCCGGGGCCGTCGCTGTGGGGCTCAAGCCGCCATTCGGAGATGGAATAGGCCGCGTCTGTCTCGGCCTCGTCAGCCAGGAACAGAGCCGACATCGCGCCCATCGCATAAGAGCGACCTTCGCCGGGGCCGAGGATGATGCTGGCGTCGGCTGGGCGTGACATGCGCTACTCCCCTGGTTCAGCCTTGCGCGGCGGCTTCATGCGGCGGCGGTTGACGTGGCCGTCGGGCGCGATGTGGCCTTCGGGCGTGCGGCCGCGGAAATAATCGCGCTGCCAGCCGTGCTTCACCGCATCGCTATCCTTGTCGGAAAGCTTGTTGAGGAAATTGGTGCGGCTTTGGCCCCAGGCTTCGTATTCGCGCTTGAGCTCAGGATTATCGTGGATCGATTTCACGATCGGCTGGAATTGATCCATCTGCTCGTGCGGCACCGGGAAGAGAAAGCAGAACGGCTCGCCGCGCTTAAACTGAATCATGCCGGGCCGGGTGAAGCGCCAATTCATTGTGAAGGGAAACGGCAGCCAATAGGTTTCGACCACGCCGGCGAGCGGCTGGATGCCATCTTTGATGTGATTGGGCGGCCCGCCGATCCAGAGATCCCAGCCGGGCTCAGTGCGGAACAGATAACCGGTGTGGAAGGTCAGCACCCCGCCGGAGAAATGCGAGACGGCCCAGCGATCCAGCAGCGCGCGCGGGGTGTCGTCATCCGGATCGAGCCGAATATCCTCGGTGCGCGGCCCGCCATTCCAGGTGGCGGTGAACGAAACCGGCGAAAGCAGCGCCCAGCCCGTGGTGTTGGCCACCACCAGCGGCAGGCAGCGATAGGGATGCCGATCGGAGAAGCGATCCATCCATTCGCGATCGGGCGAACCAGGGACCATCTCCGCCGGCTGCGGATCGACTTGATAACAGGTGAGTTTCATCGCCCTTATCCCTAGACGTGGAGAACCCCTTGCGCCAAGGGGAGGCGATGCCGCGCGCCACCGAACATGATCTTTTCGCCCTGTTCGATAAGCTGGGCATCGCCCACACGACGCATCGGCACCGCCCGGTGTTCACCGTGGACGAAGGCGCCGACATCAAAGCCGCCATGCCCGGCGGCCACACCAAGAATCTGTTTTTAAAAGATAAAAAAGGCGGCCTCTGGCTGATCTCGGCGCTGGGCGAAACCGCGATTCAGCTCAACGCTGTCTCCAAAGCCATCGGCGCGCCGCGTTTTTCGTTCGGCGCGGCTGAATTGCTGCTGGAACACCTTGGCGTCACCCCGGGCTCAGTCACAGCCTATGCCTTGATCAACGATCAAGCCGGGAACGTCCGGGTGATCTTCGATGAGGCGTTGTTTTCGCATGCCCTCGTCAATTTCCACCCGCTCAGCAACGACGCCACCACCGCCATCGCCAGCGCCGATCTCATCCGCTTCGCCCGCGCCACCGGCCACGAGCCGATGCGGCTCGCTTTCGACGCCGAAGGGGTTCCGAGTTTGATTGAACCGAGGCCTTGAGCAGCCCAAATAGGGAGCTGAACAATTTGAAGGCCCCGCCATGACCTTTCTCGACGCCGCAGCGCCCGAAACCGACATCATCAAAGACGGATCAGATCAAGGCTTCATGGCCGACGTGGTTGAAGCCTCCAAGGGTGCGCTTGTGATCGTCGATTTCTGGGCGCCCTGGTGCGGGCCGTGCAAGCAGCTGGGGCCGCCGCTGGAAAAGGCCGTGCGCGAAGCCGGCGGCAAAGTGCGCCTGGTGAAGATCAATATCGATGAGCATCCGGGCGTGGCCGGCCAGCTTGGCGTGCGCTCGATCCCGGCAGTGTACGCCTTCGATCAGGGCCGCCCTGTGGATGGCTTCATGGGCGTGATCCCAGAGAGCCAGATCAAGCAATTCGTTGGCCGCCTCGCCGGCGCCAGCGTTGAGGAAGATGTCGAGGCGCTGCTGGCGCAAGCGCAGGAAAGCCTCGGCCTTGGCGATATTGGCGGCGCCGCGCAAAGCTTCGCTGCCGCGCTGAGCGTCGATCCCGCCAACGCCAAAGCCATCGCCGGCATGGCGCGGCTTTATCTGCAGCAGGGCGATGCCGAGCAGGCGCGCGCCATTCTCGATATGGCCCCGCCTGAAAAGCAAAATGATGCGGCCATCGCCGGCGTGCGCGCCGCGCTTGAGCTTGCCGGCAACACCGAAGCGGCGGGCGCCTCTGACGAACTCGCGCAAAGGGTCGCCGCCAACCCTGGTGATCTGCAAGCGCGCTTTGATTACGCCGAAGCGCTTTCCGCGCGCGGCGATCTGGAAGGCGCGGCCGATCAGCTGCTTTCGATCATCGAGCAGAACCGCGAATGGAATGAAGAAGCCGCCCGCAAGCAGCTTCTGAAAGTGTTTGAAGCGGCGGGCCTCACCTCCGAGATCGCCAAGCAGGGGCGCCGCCGTTTGTCGGCGATCCTGTTCGCATGAGCGCGTTCGGCTATCGCCGGCCGGAGGATCTGCCGGAAATTCTGCCGCTGTTTCCGCTGCAGGGCGCGGTTCTGTATCCGCGCGGGGTGCTGGCGCTCAATGTGTTTGAGCCGCGCTATCTCAACATGGTGGATGATGCCCTGGGCGGGGATCGCCTGATCGGCATCATCCAGCCCGCCACTGGTGAGGAAAATGAGCCTACCCCGCATCTCGCTGACGTGGGCGCAGTAGGCCGCATCACGCAATTTTCTGAAACTGATGATGGCCGCTATCTCATTACGCTGACGGGCCTCTCCCGCTTCAATCTCGGCCCCGAACTCGAAGTCGGCCTGCCCTATCGCCAGGCGCGCGCGTATTACGACGCCTTCGCCGCCGATTTCACCCCGCCGAGCGATCGCGCGATTGATCGCAGCGGCCTCATGCGCTCGCTCAAAACCTACGCCAGTTTGCATGGGTTCAATGTCGATTGGGCCTCGGTTGAAGAAGCGCCCACCGAAACCGTGATCAATGTCGCTGCGCAAATCTGCCCGTTCGATCCCGCCGCCAAGCAAGCGCTGCTCGAAACCATCACCCTGGACGAACGCGCCAAAGCGCTGGTCGCGCTGCTGGAATGGGATAATGCTGGCGAGGGCGAACGCCCCGGCGGGCCGCTGCAATGAGCACAGCGCCCGATCCGAAATTGCTCGAGGTTTTGATCTGCCCGCAGACGCGCACGCAGCTGCGCTATGATGCGGAAAAGCAGGAGCTGATCAGCGAAACCGCGCGCCTGGCTTACCCCGTGCGCGATGGCGTGCCGATCATGCTGATCGATGAAGCGCGCGAATTGGGAGCCGATGAATGAGCGCCCAGCCCGCCGCCCGCCCCTGGCCCACCGATCTTGAGTTCGATCGCAAAGCGCACCTCTTGCGCATCGCCTTCGATGACGGCGCGCAGTTTGAAATCCCGTTCGAGCTCTTGCGCATCGAAAGCCCCAGCGCCGAAAACAAAGGCCACAGCGCAACCCCGCTGCCCCCGCCCACCGGCAAAGCCAATGTGAACGTCACCCGCGCCGACGCCGTGGGCCGCTACGCCGTGCGCATCAGCTTCGATGACGGGCACAATACCGGGCTCTATTCCTGGGATCTGCTCTACGACCTTGGCCGAGAGAAGGACGAGCGCTTGCGGGTTTACCGTGAAACATTAGCCCAGCGCGCCTTGCGCGATGAGGCTTAGGCGAACTTCCGCGCCGCCGAGGCCGTCGTCACGTATTTTTCGTTGAGCTGGATCAGCGCATCAAGATCATCAAGTGCGTGGCGATGGCAGTCGGTTCCAGCCCGCGCATCGATGCACGGGCCGCTATTGACGCCGCTCGTGTAAAAATACGGCGTAAGCGCCACGCGCTTATCGGTGGCGCAGACTCGGTGCCAAAGCGCGCCGTGGCGAACCTTCACGACACGAAAAACGCCGGGCTCAGCGCCCTCCGGCCGTTCCGCCGAGAGCAGCGGATTAAGCGCGGGCAAGTACGCTTGGCTTTGCGCGCGCTTCCAAAGCTTGTGCGAAGCGGCGATTTCCTTGCGCGTCTTTTCAATCTCGCGCCGCCGTTCGCTCGCGCCGCCAACGCCCTGCGGAAGATAAGCTTCAATAATCGGGTTTTGCTCGTGCAGCATCAGCACGTTCACATCCACGCCGCGCCCAATCTGATAGGCCAGCAGCGTTTCAAGGTTCACGCACTTGCTCAGCACGCCCTCTCGATCGGGGAGAAAGAAGCACGGCTGCCCGCCGATGAGTTGCAGCAGCGTCGCGCCGGCAAGATAGATGTTGCGATCGGCGCGAATGAGCATGTCGCTCCATTCTGGGTACCTGATCGAGCTAAAGCGATCCCGCGCGCCTTGGCGGCCGAGTGCGATGTCCCTATCGAACGGGCGCCGATAAATATCAGGCGGCTCACGCAAGAGATCTGCGATTAAGCGCGCCATGGCCGCGCCCGGCCCCCCAGGCGCCATTGGATCAGCCGCGCCAGTGAGGTGCTCGTCGCGGAACTGCAAGGCCTCGTTGCCGATGAGATCGAACGGCAATCCTTGGTGCTCGTGTTTGAGAATAATCACCGGGCGGCCCGCGCAATGGGCGATGCCAAGTTCATAGAACACGTTGGCGTTCACCAAGTGATGGTCGTGCTCACTGACCAGCGCGATCACGATCTCGTCTTCGGTGATCGCACGCACCAGCTTGGAGACGATGTCGCCGGTTTTCCGGTCGTGATCGCCGCGCACCGGGGTTATGTCCAAGCCGATCACGGCTTCGGCCGCCTTTAGCGCCGGCGCAACGATCCGCGCCAACACGGCGTCGGCGTAGGCGCGCCGCGCATCGGGCGCGCCATCGCGCTCCCCGCCGATCGGACTAATGATGAAAGCGCGTCTTTCTGCGCGTTTGGCCGCCATGAGAGCCCCCGGTGCGTCTCGAACGTTCCGGTAGTATAATAACACGCTGAGGCTGCAGTCAATTTATGGTTAACGGGCGTTAACGGCCCGCTAACCAATTCAGCCCAGCGTCCGCTGCCGACGACCACCCAATCGGAAGCAGAAGCGCCATGGCGGACGTGATCATGTTCAAGAAAAAACAAGCCGCTCAGCCCAAGGCGCCGGCGCGCGAAGGCGAGCGCGAGGTCGTGGTCATGCCGGGCGTGGATTTTGAGGCCGTGAGCGAGGCTTGGTCCTACCTGAAAAAGACCGGCCGCACGCACCGCTCCCCGCGCGATTAAGCGCTAGCGCTTCGACCGCGCGCGCATCGCCATAAAATGCGCGTGGCTCACAATCCCAGCGGCGATCGCAACATTGAGGTTTGGCTTGCCATCCCGCGCGACCGGGGCCGTGCGGGTTGGATCGATCGGCGTGTTGGAGGCGGGCTTCGGCGTCCAAACATCCGCCATCTCGACGCGCACAGCGCCATGCGCCAGCGCCAGAAAATCATCCGGCAACCCGTCATATTCGTTGCCGACCACGTAGATATCCCCACGCGCGCTGGCGTGCGCGCTGAGCGGGATGGCGTCATCCTCAATCGAGGTGGCGAACACGCGTCGCCCGCGCTTGCCAAGCAGCGCATGCGGATCTTCGATCTCGGCATAGCCAGCGCGCTGCAGCGCGCCACAAGCGAAATCTGAAATCGTCTTGGCTTTTTCGACCTGCTTCAGCACCCCGCGCGGATCATAGACATGCACCGCCATGGAAAATGTTTCGGCCAAGCGCAAAATCATGCCGATATTGATCGGCGATTGCAGATCATACAGCAAAAGCCCGCCCACGGGTTTTGGCGCGCGCGCGCTCATCCGCCCGCCTGCCGCTGCAGCGCGCTTGCTGCGCGCGCGGCGTCTTCGCGGGTGAAGCGCATGTCGCGCATCGAAACGCGCCCGCGCAGCCGCGCGAGATCGAAACGGACCCGCCCGGCAAACGCTGCTTCATCCATCCAGAGCGCGCCGGAAAAAACACATTCGCTGAAATCAGCATCGCCCGTGAACGTGCTTGAATCGAAACTGGCGCCGCCGCCGAAGGCGCACGCCTTAAAATCCGTGCGCCCAGCAAAGCGCGCTTCGCCAAAACCAGCGGCGGCGTGAAAACGCGCGTGCGAGAAATCGGCCTGCTGGGCGAACACCACGCCGGAGCGCATCCACCAATCGGCCTTTGCTTCGATCTCGCTAAAATCAGCGGCGCCCTCAAATTGCGCCGCCCTGAACTGGCCGGGGCCGTGAAAACGCGCGCGCGCAAACAG
>DAORMO010000125.1:861-2533 GCA_035440585.1 Terricaulis sp. | reverse complement strand
CGCCTTCAAAAACCGCTTGCGTGAAATCAGCGTGCGCCGCGAAATCGGCGTGATTGAACCACGCATCGGAAAAACGCGCGCCGCGCGCTTCAAACGGCCCAGGCAGGGCCGCGCCGCCAAGATCGGCCCCGCGCACATCCGCATCCCGCACATCGGTGACGGACAACGCTTCCCAGATCAGCCGGCCAGGCAAGCTCGCGCGCGCCTGCGGCTCCACATCCGCCATGGCGCGGCCCCAGCGCAGCGCCTGCCCGCTTGCGACCCTCGCAATGCTCGCCTCATGGCGGGCGGCGCGAAATGCTTCTGATGTGCGCTGCGCCTCGCGCGCGGCGTCCGGCCCGAGCGCGGCGGCCCAGGGGTTCAGCGCGAGCAGCGATTCAACAACGCCCTTGGCCACTTTGCGGCTCCTGACGCTGTTGTAGGCTGCATCATTGCACTACCGCAAGCTTGAAACCGTCGCGCAAGCGCGCACTTTAAAGCCCATCATGATCCGCCGCGCTTTTCTTGCCGCTCTCGCCTTCGCACTCGCTGCTTGCACTGGCGAAAGCCAAGGCCAGCCGGCGCCGCCGCGGCCCATCCCGCCCGGCGCGGATGTGCAGGAGGCGGTGTTCGCCGGCGGCTGCTTCTGGTGCATGGAGCATGACATGGGCGCGATCCCGGGCGTCATCTCCGTCACTTCCGGCTATACGGGCGGGCGCAATCAGAACCCAACTTACGAAAATCATCCCGGCCATTACGAAGCCGTGCTGGTGCGGTTCGACGCGAACACCATCAGCTACACGCAATTGCTCGATCGCTATTGGCCACTCACAGATCCCACCGATCTTGGCGGGCAATTCTGCGATCGCGGCTCATCCTATCGGCCAGCGATTTTCGTGACGCCCGAGCAGCGCCCCCTGGCCGAGGCCAGCAAGCGCCGCGTCATCGAAAGCCGCCGCGTGAACGGGGAGGTGCGCACGCCCATCGTAAACCGCGCCCAATTCTGGGAGGCGGAGGACTATCACCGCGACTACGCCGCCCGAAATCCCGAGCGCTACGCCCGCTATCGCCAAGGCTGCGGCCGCGATGCGCGCTTGCGCCAAATTTGGCGCTAAACGGGGCGTGCCCCAGGTCACAGCGGCCCGGCCTAGGCGCGGGTAGGTTCTGTTCATCGAAGCGCTGCCGCTTCGAGATGAGGAGCCAAGCCAATGACCGCCAAGTTTTACAGCCTGATCGCCGCCGCTTTCGTGATGGCCCCCGCCGCCTACGCGATCCTGAGTCAAGCCGCGCAAATCGTCGCCTAACCAGCCCAGCCCCAGAATTTAGAGAGCCCGCCCCATGACCAAGTTTTACGCCCTGATCGCCGCGATCGCCGTGTTCACCCCGATGGCGATGGTCACGCTCAACCAAGCTTCACAAATCGTCGCGTAAGATCCCTCGAACGCGACGGGACTTGGCGGTCCCATGCGGGCGCGGAAGCCGAAAGGCCTCCGCGCCCGTTTTATTTTGCGTCGCGTCCGCGGCGTGACCAAATCCAGAAACCGACAGCGGCAATGAGGAGGCTCAGCACAAAGAGCCCGAGATAAATCAGCCCGCTGTGTTCGTGATAAACAACATTGCTAGCTTCGTCGTAGCAGCGCCCTTCTTCATTGAAGCAAGTCCGCCAACGCCAGTGCATGTTGTAGTATAGATT
>DAORMO010000125.1:0-851 GCA_035440585.1 Terricaulis sp. | reverse complement strand
CGAAAAATAGCGATGGCGTGCATAGCGCAAACGCCATGACCATTCTCAATATCATGCGAAACATCGCATACCCTCAAGCCGCCAAGCTCTCCCCGCGCAGCAGCTTCGGCAGATCCCCCGCCGCGCCGCCAGCGTACTTCATGAAAAACCGCCGCGCCGGGCCAATCGCGTTCACCGCCGCCAGCCCCACGCGCCGCGCGGTGCGCAAAGGCGCGATGGAATTGGAGAACAATTTGTCGAACGCTTCCATGCCAAGCGCCATCGTCGTGTTGTCGAACCGGCGCCAGCGCTGATAGCGCTCAAGGATCGAGACATCGCCCGGATCAAGCCCCACCGCCACGCCATCGGCGATGCATTCGGCCAGCGCCGCGCAATCTTTCAAACCCAAATTCAAGCCTTGCCCCGCCAGCGGATGAATCCCGTGCGCGCTATCGCCAGCCAGCGCGATGCGATCATCGATCATGCGCTCAGCCAATTGCATCGAAAGCGGGTAGCCAAACCGCGGGCCTTCCAAAGAAAGCCGGCCAAGAAAATCGCCGAAGCGCAAGCACAGCTCAGCCAGGAAATCTTCTTCGCTCATCGCCAGCAGCGCTTCGGCGGCCGCGCGCGGCTCGGCCCACACGATGTTCGCGCGCTCGCCTTTCAATGGCAAAATCGCAAACGGCCCGGCAGGCAGAAAATATTCGTGCGCCACGCCCTCGTGCGGCTTCTCATGGCCGATCGTGGCGACGATCGCCGTCACCGGATATTGCCAGCCAATCGTGCGGATGCCCGCCGCTTCGCGCACGAAGGAGCGGCGCCCGTCCGCGCCAATCAGCAGCGGCGCGCGCAGGCTTGCGCCATCGGCCAGC
>DAORMO010000124.1:5795-9345 GCA_035440585.1 Terricaulis sp. | reverse complement strand
GGAACTCCCGGCCGCGGTCCTTCCAGACCGAGAACAGGCCGGCGCTGTGTTCGGTGAAGTGCTCCCACGACGGCCCCATCCGCTCGGCGGCGCGCCGCCGCAAACGGCCGCATTCAATTTCTTCGCCAGCAGCCCCGGAGAGGGCGAGCTTGTCTTCACCGAGCCATATGGCGCGCAGTTTCGCGTTTCGATCGTTGCGATAGAGGGGCCGCCAGCCTCGCCGCCCGATCCGCTCTCGCCTGGGGCGATGATTGATCTCAATGCGTTTGCGAGCGGCGCCCGCGTGGATGTCAGCGTCGGCCAGCGCATGGAATTTCGCGCAACCACATCCGGCTCGCGCGGGGAGGTGGTGGAGCCATCTGAGCTGCCGCCCTTCATCGAATATGCCGGCGTGCGCGACGCCTATCCTGCTGAGCCCGCAAACTGGGGCGGCAGCAGCGAATTCATTCACACCTTCATCGCCCGCAGCCCAGGCGTGGGCGAGCTGGCGATACGCGAGTACAATCACCGCGAAGGCGGTGAGTATGAGCTCTTCCGCGCCACCATCGCGGTGCGTGCGCCATGAAGCGGGCGGTGCTGATCGTTGCGGCGATCCTCGCCGCCTGTTCGCCGGCCTCGAATGCGCCGGGCTCCTCCGATGCGCCGGCTTCCGATCCGCCGCCCTCGATGGGGTCGTTCGCCGCCGCGCCGGAAAACCAGGTGGTGTATTTGAACAATTACGGCGCCGGCCAACGCGTCCAAGTCGAGGTTGGGCAAGTCCTGGTGTTGCGGGCGACGATCGACAGAACGATTGGTGAAGATTTGCGACCGGTGGACCTGCCGGACTTCATTGAATTCTTCGGCCGTAGAAATCACATCGACAGGTCAACTCCTCGCGCGCCGAACGATGGGCGCACAGGCGAAACCCGGTCAGGTACCGTCAATTTCATATTCTTCGCCCAAACGCCGGGCGAAGGTGAGCTCGTTCTTCAAAGCTATAGTTCGCGCTATCCCGACTATCCCGTGGAGGAAACCCTCCGCGTCACAATCGTCGCGCGCGCGCCGCTGTCGGATGTGATTGGGGCGCGCGATGCGCCCTCCAATCCGGCCGTCATGCCCGCTGTTCAGCTCGGCGCCGCGCCTTGGCATGGGCGTGTCGAGGTCGCTGTCGGCCAGGAGATGCACTTCCAAAGGAGCTTCGCCCAAGCGCACGGCGAGGTGGTGGAGGGCGGCGTCGTGCCCGATTTTGTTGAATATGTCGGCGCCGAGGCCTCCAACCCGGGCGGCCCAGACGGAGACGCCGATTATGTCTTTACCTTCGTGGCGCGCCAGCCCGGCGTGGGCGTGCTGACTATGCAGCAGTACAACCAGCGTGCTGGCCGGACGCGCGGTTACGAGGTGCTGAAAGTCCTCATCGTTGCACGTTAGCGGCCTATGATCTTCCTTGCCCAAATCGCGCTTTATCTCATCGCCGTCGCCGGGGTGATCGCATCCAGCTTGGGCGCGCTGTTCTTTTTGGGCGGGGCGCTCAACCGCGCCCGCGATGGCGGCTATCGGCGCATGCGCGCGCTTTATGCAGCGCTTTGCTTGGGCGGGATCGTCGCATCTGCTGCGCTGGGCTTTGTCGGCGTGCCCGCAATCCTGTATTGGGCTGCGCCATGAGCGATCTCTTGCGCGATCTTTGGTATTTCGCCGCCACTAGCCGCGAATTGAAAGCCGGAAAGATGTTCCGGCGCGAAATCCTGGGCGAGCCGATCGCGCTGGGCCGCGACGGGGCGGGCAAGGCCTTCGCCCTGCGCGACATCTGCCCCCACCGCGCCGTGCCGCTTTCGGCCGGCAAAGTGGTTGAGAACGCAGGCGAGCAAACCATCGAGTGCCCGTATCACGGCTGGCGCTTCGGCGCCGGCGATGGCGTGTGCAAGATGATCCCCACTTTGGTTGAGGGCCAGCCTTACGAGCCTAGCCGCATCAAAGTGCGCCATTTCCCAACGCATGAAGCCAACGGCATCGTGCTGGTTTACGTCTCCGCCGATCCGCGCTTTGCGGGCGAGCCGCCGCCGCCGCCCGAATTTGGCCTGGGCGATTTCACCGAGCCGAAATTCGTCATCGAGCGCATCTTCGCGGCCACGATGGACAACGCCGTCGTTGGCCTGATGGACCCCGCGCACGTGCCGTACGTGCATAATCAATGGTGGTGGCGCCCGCCCAGTTCGGGGCGCAAGCTCAAGCAAAAGCGCTTCGTCCCGCGCGAGCGCGGCTGGGCGATTGAGCGGCATGCGCCGTCAGGCAATTCGCTCGCCTATCGCATGCTGTTTGGCGGCGAGGTGACGACGGAGATTTCCTTCATGCTGCCCGGCTATCGCTGGGAGGTGGTGGACAATCCCAAATCGCGCCTTTTTACGCTCACCTGCCTCACGCCCGAGAACGAAAACTCCACACGCATCACGCAAGTGACGTATTGGAAAAACGCGCCGCTCTTGGATGCGCTGAAACCCATCCTCATCCCGGCGGGCAAAGAGTTTCTCGATCAAGACGGCCGCATGGTCGATCTGCAAAACACCGGCCTTGCCTACAGCCCCGCCATGCTCTGGATCGACGACATCGACGTCCAAGCCAAATGGTATCTCAAACTCAAACGCGAATGGGCCAAAAGCCGCGAAGAAGGGCGGGAGTTTGCAAACCCGATCGAGCCGACAACGCTGAAGTGGATGAGCTAGGGCGGCTTTCTCAGGAATATTTTTGGATCGCCTGCAGCACGGCGCTTAAGTCGCTCTTCGTGAGCGCGCCGGCGACGCGTAGTACGCGCGCAGGTTCAATGGTGGCGAGCTTAACGGGCCTCACAAGAGAGGGCGCGGGCAAGCCAGAGCGCGTCAGATTGCTGATCGGGACATCGTCTGCACGCGATGCGCCGCGATCGCTGGTGATCATCGCCACCCAAACAAGCCCATGCACGCGTTCAAGCGAAGGCCTGGAAATCACAACTGCGGGCCGCTTCTTTTCCGCCAGCTTATCGCTGTAGGGAAATGGCAGAACCAGAACCTCGCCTTGCGCGAACGGCATCAGAGATCCCGGTAGGCGTCATCATCCGCCTTGCTGGCCCATTCATCGAATGTTGCGAACGGATCATCCTGCGGCTGGGCCTTTTCAACATGGACGCCTTTGCCGTCGATGCGGAACTCAAGCGTATCGCCAGGGCCAACATCAAGGCGTGCGCGCACTTCCTTGGGAAGCACGAGCTGGCTTTTACTGGTGATGCGGGCGATGACCTTTCCCATGTAAGACATCTTACTGTCTTACATGCGCGCCGTCAACCTAACGCAGCGGCGGCAGCAGCGTCACGCTCATCCGCACCTCGCGCGCGGGCTCATCTTCGCGCGGCATGTCCTCTTGCAGCACCAATGTCGCCGGCGTTTCGGCGCTCACCACGAACGGCAGCTGCGCCTTAAAGCGCACCATGGTTTCGGCGCCCTCCAGCGGCGTGAGCGGGCGGGCGGGCGCTTCGGCCAGCACGCGGCCGGCCTCGTCCATCAGCAGCGTCGGAAACTGGTTCTCGAAAAACCAATCGGCTGGG
>DAORMO010000124.1:0-5762 GCA_035440585.1 Terricaulis sp. | reverse complement strand
GGCTGCGCGCCGCCGCGCCCTCCTGCGGCGTATCCAACACAAGCGCGGCTTCCGAGCGTGTGAGCGTCTCCGTTTCGGGCGCGGAAACCGGTTGCCCACAGCCGGCCAGCACCAGCAAGACAGCGGCAGCGGCGAGGCGACGTAACGGCATGGGGCTCCTCGGGTGTCCCGTTACTGGATGGCTTGTTCGCAGCTGCGAAAAGCTGCTTTAAACGCGGCCAGAATTTGCGAGGCCCCATGTCTGACCTGCTTAACGCCCTCAACGCAAGCGCCGCCGCTTCCGCCGCCTACGCGGAAGCCGCCCGCGCCGCCGTGAAGGCCCGCGTCGGCGCCGATCGCGGCGCGTTTGATCGGGAGCAGCATCTGGTCCACGGCCTCGCCTGGGTCGCCACCTATGCCGAGACGCTGCGTGAGGTGCGCGATTGGGCGCAAGCGCTCACCGCCGCGGGCAAGTTCGGCGAAACCGAGCAGCTTTTGGCCAAGCTGCTGCTTGGCGAATACACCGCCCAGCTCGCGGGCGGCCTGCCGATGACGCAGGTGGAATCCATCCGCCCCGCCGATTTCGGCGTTGAGGCCCCGCCCGTCGCCGCGCCCGCGACACAGGAAGAGAAAAACCGTCTCGCGGTTTTGCTGCGCGACGCCGCCGGTCGCGCCACCTTGGAGCAAACCGGGCTCGATGAGGATTTCGAGCTGATCCGCGATCAATTCCGCAAATTCGCTGATGCCGAGGTCGCCCCGTTCGCGCACGAATGGCATCTGAAAGATGAGCTGATCCCGATCGAGATCTTGGAGCAAATGGGCGCGCTGGGCGTGTTTGGCCTCACCATCCCGGAAGAGTTTGGCGGCTCTGGCCTTGGCAAAACTGCGATGTGCGTGGTCTCCGAAGAATTGTCGCGCGGCTATATCGGCGTTGGCAGCCTTGGCACGCGTTCGGAGATCGCGGCCGAGCTCATCCTCACGGGCGGCACGGATGCGCAAAAAGCCCACTGGCTGCCCAAAATCGCCAGCGCCGAAATCCTGCCCACCGCCGTGTTCACCGAGCCGAACACGGGTTCGGATCTCGGCTCGCTGCGCACGCGCGCGGCGAAGGAGGGCGATGATTATGTCGTCACCGGCAATAAAACCTGGATCACCCACGCCGCCCGCGCCGACGTCATGACGCTGCTGGTGCGCACCAATCCGGACACCAACAATTTCTCCGGCCTCTCCATGCTGTTGGCGGAAAAGCCGCGCGGTGATGATGCGAACCCGTTCCCCGCCGAAGGCATGAGCGGCGGCGAGATCGAGGTGCTCGGCTATCGCGGCATGAAGGAATACGAGATCGGCTTTGACGGCTTCAAAGTGCCCGCCGGCAATCTGCTCGGCGGCGTTGAAGGCCAAGGCTTCAAGCAATTGATGGCGACGTTCGAGAGCGCCCGCATCCAAACCGCCGCGCGCGCGGTGGGCGTGGCCCAATGCGCGCTGGAGCTTGGCCTGAAATACGCGGTGGAGCGCAAGCAATTTGGCCAGGAGATCTTCAATTTCCCGCGCGTGGCCAACAAGCTGGTGATGATCGCCGCTGAAATCATGGCCTCGCGCCAGATCGCGTATTTTGCGGCGCGGCGCAAAGATAGCGGCAAGCGCTGCGATCTTGAGGCGGGCATGGCTAAATTGCTCGCCGCGCGTGTGGCCTGGGCGGCTGCCGATAACGCGCTGCAAATCCACGGCGGCAACGGTTTTGCGCTGGAATACCCGATCTCCCGCGTGCTCTGCGATGCGCGCATCCTCAATATTTTTGAGGGCGCAGGAGAAATCCAAGCGCACGTGATTGGCCGGCGCCTGCTCGAAGATGGGCGCAACTAAGATTTACTTCGCCATGGCCCGCGCTTAGATTCGCGCACGAGGGCTATTTCGGGGGAGTGTTCTATGAAATCGATCGCTGTGGCGGTGTGCGCCGGCGTTGCCGCGCTTTTTGTATCGGTAGGCGCTTGGGCTCAAAGCTCTGGCTATACCGAAGCCATGCGCACCCAATTCTTAAATGAGTGCCGCCAGGGCGGGAGCGATGTCACGCTTTGCCAGTGCATCTGGAACGGCGTGCGCGCCGAATATTCGTTGCGTCAATATAGCGAGCTCAATGATGCCTATCGGGCTCAAGAATTGCATCCGAACATGGTGCGCCAGGAATTGATCTTAGCCGAATGCCGGGGCGATGCGCCCGCCAATGGCCGCTACCCGGCCTATACGGTGCAGAATTTCAACACCGGTTGTCAGGGCGGCGGCGTTTCAGATGCGATTTGCAGCTGCATGATTGATCGGCTGCAGCAAAACGTCTCGTTCGCGGAATTTGTGGAACTCGATCTTATGAGCGCCTGGGGCAAGGATTCGGAGCACGGCGCCTATGGCCGCATGGTCGAAGCCGCCCAGCAATGCGTCGCGCTTAATCGGTAAGCGGAACTGAAAAGGCCTCCGTGCGTTAAGCGCGCGGAGGCCTTTTTATGCGCCGTCATATCTCCCGCTTTTCGCTGCTCGCGCTGTGCTGCGCGTGCGCGTTCGCGGCCGCCGCCTGCGCCAGCCTCGCGCCCGAGCCGCACTGGACCCAAGCCGCCGAACTTAACGACGCTTCTGCGGCGAAGCCTTAACCGTATCGCGCTAGAATCCTCCATATGCGCGGCAATTTTTGCCGGGCAGGGAGGCTGACATGCGCATCGAGCTGATCGCCTTTGCGGCGCTTGCGCTCACCGCGTGCGGCGAAAAAGAGCCGCACCCTTATCCCGATGGCGCGCGCGCGCAATTCGGGCAAATCTGCACGGTCGATCCATCCGCCTGCGATTGCATGTGGGATGAGATCACCCGCACCGTGCCCTATGACGAATATCGCCTCGCGCTCGCGCGCTTTGAAACAGAAGGCCTGATGGACCCGCGCATCACCCGCGCCCGCACCCGCTGCACGCGCTAGCTTACGAAGGCCGCCGGCTTTGCAGCGCGGCGAACAGCGTGCCGTCATCGAGCAGATCAAGCTCCCCGCCCACGGGCACGCCGTGCGAAAGCCGGCTCACGATGATGCCCAGCGGCTGCAATCGTTCCGCCAAATAATGCGAGGTGGTTTGCCCATCCACCGTGGCTGAAAGCGCCAGGATCACCTCGCGCACGCCGCCCGCGCTGGCGCGTTCCACCAGCCGCGCGATGCGCAGATCATCGGGCCGCACCCCATCGAGCGCAGAGAGCACGCCGCCCAAAACATGATAGCGCCCCTTGAACGCGCCCGCGCGCTCAAGCGCCCACACATCGCCCACCTCAGCAACAACGCAGATCAGCCCATCATCGCGATCGTTCGCCTGGCACAGCGCGCACGGATCGGACGCATCCAGCATGCCGCAATTGGAGCACGCGCGCACTTTCTCGGCCGCTTCGCTCAGCGCCGCCGCCAGCGGGATCATCAGCGCGTCCTTCTTTTTCAAGAGCTGCAGCGCCGCCCGCCGGGCCGAGCGCGGCCCAAGCCCAGGCACCTTGCCCAGCAGCGAAATCAGCGCCTCGATCTCGGGCGCGGCGATGGCGGATTTGGAACGCATCAGGTCGATGTAGCGGCTCGCCCGCATCGGCGCGAGAGGGCGGCGATGCAGATTGCGGCAATTTTCCCAATAAGGCGCACGCACCGAAGCCCGTGGGTTTGACTTAACCCGCCATGCACGCGAGGATGGCGCCATCCCCGACAGCTTTGAGCATGCGCCCCCGCTTTTGCGCGCGCCGGAACTTTTGTCATGACTTCCTCCGATCTCGCCGTCTTCAATTTTCAGGCTTGGATGCCCGCCAACATGCCGCCTGAGGTGGAGACGCTGATTGGGCTTGGCATTTTGCTTGTGCTCGCGCTGATCGCCAATTTCCTCGTCAAAGGCGTGATCCTGCGCTTTGCCGAAAAACTGCTGCGTTTAAAAAGCGAGACACTGAAGCGTGTGGCCGAGCGGCTGGCCAATATTGTGCCCGCGCTTGTGGTTTCGCGCGGCGTTGGGCTTGTGCCGCATCTTCCGGACGGCGCGGTCACGGTGGCGCACAACGTCGTGTCTGCGTTCGTCATCCTCACCATCGTGCTGGCGCTGAATGGCGCGCTGACGCTGGTGAATGAAATTTATCAGCGCCGGCCGGAAGCGGCGCGGCGGCCGATCAAGGGTTACATTCAGGTCGTCAAAATCGTGCTGTTCGCGGCGGCGGCGATCCTGATGATCGCGGCTTTGATGGAGCAAAGCCCGCTGCTGCTGCTTTCGGGCCTCGGCGCCATGGCCGCCGTGCTCATGCTGGTGTTCAAGGATACGATCCTTTCGCTCGTCGCCTCGGTGCAGCTTACGTCAAACGATATGCTGCGCGTCGGCGATTGGATCGAGATGCCGCAATTTAACGCCGATGGCGATGTGATCGACATCGCCCTGCACACGGTGAAGGTGCAGAACTGGGATAAAACCATCACCACCATCCCCACGCACAAGCTGATCGAAAATTCGTTTAAGAATTGGCGCGGGATGAGTGAGTCTGGCGGGCGGCGCATCAAGCGCGCGCTGTCGATTGATCAAAGCAGCGTGCGTTTTCTAGAGCCGGATGAGGTGGAGCGGCTGCATCGCTTCGCGCTGATCGATGAATATCTCGATCGCAAAAGCGATGAACTCACGGGTTGGAACGCGCGCCTGATCGAAGCCGGGCGCGATCCTGTGAACACGCGCCGCGTCACCAATCTCGGCACGTTTCGCGCTTATGTGCTTGCCTATCTTAAGGCGCATTCGCGCATCGCCGCTGGCATGACCTTGCTGGTGCGCCAGCTTGATCCGACGCCGCAAGGTTTGCCGCTAGAGATTTATTGCTTCACCAGCACCACGGCATGGGGCGAATACGAAGGCATCCAGGCAGATATTTTCGATCACCTGTTGGCGATTCTGCCCGAATTTGGCCTGCGCGTGTTTCAGGAGCCAAGCGGGCGCGACATTGAGCAGTTGCGCGGGCCGGAACGCGCCGCGCACGCAGCTGAGGCGCCCTAAAACGGCATCTTAAACCCAGGCAGCATCCCAAGCCCGCCGCTCAGGCCCTTCATTTCGTCGTTCTGCGCTTCTTCCAGTTTGCGGCGCGCATCTTCGTGCGCGGCTTTGATCAGGTCTTCCAAGATTTCGTGCTCGCCCGGCGCCATGAGCGAAGGATCAATGCTGAGGCCCAGCAGCGCGGTTTTGCCGGAAATGCGCACTTTCACCAGCCCGCCGCCGGCGCTGCCTTCCACTTCCATCGCTTCCAGCTTTTTCTGCGCCTCGGCGATCTTGGCCTGCATGGCCTGCGCCTGACGCATGATCTGGGAGATGTCTTTCATCGCTCGGATTCCTGTTTGCGCGCCGCGGCGGGCGTTTGGGTTTCAGTCTTCTTAGGGAAGGGCGCGACCTCGCCGCCGCCATTTTCTTCCTCGGGGTGAGTCACTTTCACCACGTTGGCTTCGGGAAAAAATTTCAGCGCCTCCGCCACGAACGGCTCTTCGCGCAGCTTTTGCCGCGCGCGTTCGCGCTCTGCCGCGCGCCGTTCGGCCACGCTTGCGGCGGAGACGATCTCCGTCGCCGGGCGGATGCGCCATTCGATGCCGGTTTCTTCCTCCAGCAGCGGCTTGAGCGTGCGGATCAAATCGCGCGGCAGATCATCGCTGTTCTGAAACACCAGATCGCCGCTGGGCGCATAGAGCTGCACCTTCATCCGCTCCAGCACCAACACCAGCTCCGCCATGCGCTGCTCGCTGATGAAGGCGATCACATCCTCAAAGGTTT
>DAORMO010000123.1:0-9424 GCA_035440585.1 Terricaulis sp. | reverse complement strand
GACGATCCGCGCCTTGCCGCCGCGGTGGCGATCGCCCAGCAGCACTGCGGCGCGCCCGCGCCGCGCGAAGGCCGCAGCGCCCGCATGTTGTTGGCCGAGGCGTGCCTTGAGCGGGCGATCGGGCTGCGTCGCGCGCTCAATCAATTGCCGCAGCAAGTCAGCGGCACGGCGGAAAATCTCAGCTTTGTCTATTTGCGCGACGGCGATTATGACGCCGCCTATCGCAACACCGTGGCTGTTTCGCAAACAGGGCTGTTTGCCTGGAACGAGGCGATGCGCGCCTTCGCCGCCGCCAACGCCGATGAAGTCAGCCGCGGCGAGCGCCGCCGCGCCGAGGCTGAAGCACGGCGCAATGTGGGCATGTTCAGCGTCAGCCAGTTTAATATCTGCGAATTGCGCTCCCTGCTGAGCGCGGAGCATTACGCAGCGATCGAAGCGCTGATCGCGACGCAACATCGGCGGGAGATTGTAGCCTGCGAAGCCGCGCCCGGCTGATCAGACTCAAAACGCGCAGGCGCCGCAAAGCGCCTGCGCGTTTGAATGTTTCGCCGAAGCCGAAAGGCTCAGTACTGGCCCTTCAGCAGCAGCACTTCCATCACGCGGCGCGCCTCATCTGGGTTGAGGTCAAGCAGCGGAATGAGGCTTTGCAGCCATTGCGCTTCGCTGGTGAGCAGCTCGCCGTCGGAGAGGATGATCTCAACGCAATGGGCGAACACTGGAAGGCACATATCCGCCGGCAGCGTGCCGCAGGCTTCTTCCAGCGCGTTTGAGCGATTGCCCATGCGCTCGTTGACCACATTATTGGCGTTCGCCAGATCTTGCGGTGAAAGCGCGCTCAGAGCGCGTGAGCGGCGGGCGAGCGTTTGGATCGTGGAGGCTTCTTCCTGATCGACGCTGCCATCGGCCATCGCCGCTGAGAGCAGCAGGCAGAGGAAGGCTTCCGGAATAGTCCAGCCGGTATTGCGGTGGCGGAAGCGATCGGAGAGCTTTTCCAGATCGAACGCCGATTTTTGCTCGACCGCGAACGTCTGAAACACGTTCGCGCTGGGCTGGGCGGCGGATCCGCCGCGCGAGACATTAAACGCCATGTGAGTTCACTCCTCGAAATCGGGCGCGGCAGAGCCGCGTCTAAGCATTACGGATTTGGCCGGCTCGGCGCCGATGGCGTCGAAGGGGTGGAAGGCGTGGTGGGCGTGCCCGGGATCACCGGCGGCCGGTAGGCGCGCACGGCGTTCAGTTCTGCGCCCAAGCGCTCAAGCTCAGAATCGAGCCGGTTTTCCGCAACAGCGCGGGTTTCGCCTTCCCAGGTGCCGCCGGCTGTCTGGTAGCGCAGATAATCGCCGTCGGGCCGCAGGCGATCTTGCGCGCGCGGATAGCGGGCGATCACCGCCGCGATTTCGGCGCGGATCGCACGGGTGCGGGCGCGCTTATCGTTCAGCGTTTGGAATTCGCCGAAATCTTCCGCCACTTGCGCGCGATATTCGGCCAGCTCTTGCTCGGCCGCTTCGGTTCTAGCGTTGGCTTCGTTGAGCACGGTGGTGTGCGCCTGGCTTTGCTGGAACAGCATGAAGGCCGCGAACGCCGCAGCGATCAAAAGCCCTAGCAACAGCACGGTGAACACCAGCATGCCGCTGCGGCTGCGCTTGACGCTCTGCAACTCGGCCTGTGTGCTGAGCAATTCAGCGCTGCTTGGCACGTCGGCAAAAACTTTTGGCCCCACGCGCGGAGCGCGCCTGTCGTCTGATGGTACGATGACCATAACCCACCTCTCCAGTGTTTACCCAAGCCGCCGCCTTTGAAGCGACGCAACCCAAGACGTCCCTATCGTGACGGCCGAAGCGGGCCCTTGCCCCGATTCGACATCACGCCCTTACAGATACCGCGCATCGCATTTGAAGAGATCGAAGTTCTCGTAGAAGGCGTATCCGGCTTGCTCAATCGCGCGGTCGATCCCCCGCGGGATGCGCATGTCCACCGGCAGCGGGCAATCGGCGGTGATCACTGAGCGCCCATATTCAAGCACATGGCGCACATTGAACGCGTTCGGATATTCCGGGCGCCATGTCGCCGTCGCATCAGGATTGGGCGAACGCAGCGCTGCGTCATTGCCGCGATTGAACGCGGTGGTGGCTTGCGTGATCGCCTCGATATAGCGCTGCCGCGCTGGCGTGGTGGCGACGGTGCGCGGGTTCAGATATTGCGCGAGCCGCAGATAATACATGCCGCGCAGCAATTCCGCTTCGGGCGAGCCGCCAAGGCTGGCGCAATAATCGGCCTGGGGCTGATCATTGGCGGCCCAGCCGCGGCGGATATAGGCGATGCAGCGCAAGCGCCGATGTTCGAACGCGGAGCTGCCTGCGCGGCCGGTGGCGCCGTCCGCATAGCTGAACACAGCGTTCCAATTGGCGGGCCGCCCGAGCCGGCGCGCGTTCTCGATTTCGAGCAACGCCAAGTGATAGCGCGCTTCGGCCAGATAATTGGTCGAGCCTTGCTGGCTGTCATCGACGGCGGTGGGGCGGTTGGCGGCTTCCAGCGCCGTGCGCGCGCGATCAAAGTCGCCCGCGTTGAAATAGGCGATACCCAACGCGGCGTTGGCCGAAACCGAGTTCGGCGCGGCCTCGGCGGCCCAGCCAAACAATTCGGCGCTGCCCGGCACGTTCGGCGCCCGGCCGATGCGCACCATGGTCAGCGCAAGATCGGGCCCGGTGGTGAGCGAGCCATCGCCGCGCCCGTTCCAGGCGGCGGCGATATCGTTGCGCGCCTCAGTGATGTGGCCTTGCTCAAGCAGGCCGACGGCGCGGGCGCGATAGCGCTCCGCGTTCGGCTCGGCGCTGATGGCGGCGCTATAGGCTTGCACCGCATCGTCCCGGTAGGCGTTGGCGGTTGACGTGCCAGGGGAGAGATTATGCAGCGCGATCAGTGTGTTGCCGCGGCCTTCGTGCGCGGTGGCGCGCAATGTTCTGGCGCTGCCGCCATGCCGATCGGCCAGCGCTGCGGCGAAATCGAAATTGCAATATGCATCGCGCAGGCTTGCTTCGGCCGGCTGGCCGGGGCTTTGCGCCAGCTTGAAGGTGGCTTCCGCGATGCAGAGATAGCTCTCGACGTTATAGACGGAGCGATTGCTGCGCGCGGCTTGGCAATCGGCCAGCGCAGCGCGCAATTGGCTCACATCGCCGTTGATCGGATTGAAGCGCTCAACGATGGAAAGCGCGGTGTTCAGCCCAGCGGGGCGGCCCAAGGCGGCGTTGCGCGTCGTTAAATTGCGCGGGGCGCGTTCGGCTTGGCGGAAGGCGCTGCAATCGACCGCCGCACGGGTTTGCGCCTGAACATCGGCCCACCAACCCCCGATTGCGGCGACCGCAAAAGCCGCGATCACGCAAGACGTGAGCCGACCGCTTCTTGTAACCACACCCATGTGATCGCCCCCCTGCTGGTTTGGTTAACGCCTTATGGCATGAACCCCGCTGGCGAGAAAAGGGGAATGAAAGGACTTCTTAAAAAGCGTCTGGCGGTGAGGGGGCGCCTCAACTGAGACGGTTCAACGCTTGTTCCAAGTCGGCCATCAGGTCAGCCGGGCTCTCCAGCCCGATCGACGCCCGGATGGTTTCCCCAGCCGGCGCCCAGCGCGTGGCGGTGCGGGTGACGTTGACGTTCACTGGCGCGATCAAGCTCTCATAGCCGCCCCACGAAAAGCCCATGCCAAACAGCGAGAGGCTTTGCAGCATGCCGCGCAGCCGTTCCGCTGAAACGCCGGGCTGCAGCTCAAACGCAAACAAGCCAGAGGCGCCGCTGAAATCGCGCTTCCAAATGGCGTGATCAGGATGGCTCTCAAGCGCCGGGTGAATGACGCGCGCCACTTTCGGATGCTTCTCAAGCCAGCGCGCGATCTCAAGCGCGGCGGCGCCTTGGCGTTCAAGCCGGAGCAGCAGCGTGCGCATGCCGCGCAGCACGAGATACGCATCGTCGGGGCCAGCGCCGAGGCCAAGCTGTTTGTAGGCCGTGCGCACGCGGGTTTCCCATTCGGGCGTGGCCGAAAGCACAGCGCCCATGAAGGCGTCCGAATGGCCGGCCTGATATTTGGTGAGCGCCTGCACCGACAGATCAATGCCGTGTGCAAACGGCTTGAAATACACCCCGGCGGACCAAGTGTTGTCGATCGCAGTCGGCACGCCGCGCGCGCGCGCGGCGGCGGTGATGGCGGGCGCATCGTGCAGCTCGAACGCGCCAGAGCCCGGCGATTCAAGAAAAATCCCGCATGTATCATTGGTGATCAGCGCGGCGATCTCGGCGCCGATGCGCGGATCGAAATAGCGCGTGCGCACGCCAAGTCGCCGCAGCATCGTATCGCAAAAGCGCCGCGTCGGCCCGTAGACGCTATCGGCCACCAGCATCTCGCCGCCATCCTTGGCGAGCGTCAGCAGCGCCAGCGTGCATGCGCCAAGCCCCGATGGCGCAAGCGTCGCGCCCGCGCCGCCTTCGACGGCCACAAGCGCATCACGCAACGCCTCTTGTACGGCCATGCCCTCAAGCGCGTAAGTTTTGTTGGGCTTGCCGTAGAGATCGTCAGGATCATCAAACAACAGCGTGCTGGCGCGATGGATCGCGGGATTGACCGCGCCTTCCGAACGCGAAGGATCGCGCCCGGCAAGCGCCAGGCGTGTTTCAAGGCTCAGCGCTGAAAGATCGATTGGCTTTGGCATTAGGCGCCCGTCGTCACCGGGGTGTCCGCTTGCGCGCCCCATTCTGTCCAGGAGCCGTCATAAACAGCCGCATCCCAGCGCCCCAAGCGCGCGAGCGCGAGCGCGACAATCGCCGCGGCCACACCGGAGCCGCAGGTGCAGGCCGGCGCGCGCGAAAGCGGGATCCCCGCATCTGTGAACACTTTTTCCAGCTCATCGCGTGAACGCAGCCGACCTTGCTCATCCAGCAAAAGCGGCGCGGGCAGGCTCTGTGAGCCGGGGATATGCCCGCTGCGCAAACCGGGGCGCGGCTCGGGCGTCTCGCCGCGAAAGCGCGCTGCGGGCCGCGCATCAAGAATGGCGGCGCCGCCTGCCTCAGCAATGCGGCGCATGTCGCCAAGATCGCGCACCAGATCGCTGCGCAAGCGCGCGCTGAAAGGGCGCTCGCCGCGCCGCTGCGGCGGGCCAGTCTCGATCGGATAGCCGGCTGCTTCCCAGGCGGGAAAGCCGCCATCGAGCACCACGACATCCTCATGTCCCATGGCGCGGAAGCTCCACCACACGCGCGGCGCGGAGAAAATTCCGGCGCTGTCATAGATCATAAGCCGCATGCCGTCGCCGACGCCGAGCTTGCGCATCTGGGATGCAAATTGCTCCGGGCTTGGCAGCATGTGCGGCAGATCCGAGCTCTTATCGGCCACCGCGTCGATATCGAAGAAGATCGCGCCTGGGATGCGGCGCTCGTCATAGAGCACTTTGCCATTGCGCGGGTCGCTCGGCATGAACCAGCTGGCGTCGATAACGCGGATATCGGGCGCGTCGAGCCGCTCGGCCAGCCAGGCAGGGGAGACGACGGGATCGGAAGGCGATGTCATTGGCGGACGCTAGGCCGGGCGGGGCGGCGCTTCAACCGCTCAGCGATGCAAACGCGGCCAGCGCCCGCTGCCGCGCCGCCGCATGCTCCACGATTGGGGCGGGGTAGTCGGCCGGCGCGCGGGCCGCCTCCCACGGGCGGTGGATAAATTTGTCCGGCAGCTGCGCCAGTTCCGGAACCCAGCGCCGCACATAGGCGCCGTCCGCATCATAGCGCTCGCCTTGGGTGACCGGATTGAAGATGCGGAAATAGGGGGCCGCATCTGCGCCCGAGCCCGCGACCCATTGCCAGGAGGCGGAGTTGTTGGCGAGGTCCGCATCCAGAAGCGTGTCCCAAAACCACGCCGCGCCACGCCGCCAATCGATCAGCAAATGCTTAATCAGGAACGAGGCGGTAATCATACGGGCGCGGTTGTGCACCGTACCTGTCGCCCAAAGCTCGCGCATGCCCGCGTCCACAATGGGATAGCCGGTTTGGCCTTTGCGCCACGCGGCAAAGCCCGCCTCATCTTCGCGCCAGGGGAATCCGTCGAATTGAACGCGCCAGTTCTTCTCTGGCAGCGTGGGCCAGTGAAACAAAAGATTGTGTGAAAACTCGCGCCAGCCGATTTCGGAAAGAAATTTCGCCGCCGCGCTCGAAAGTTGTGGCTGATCGTGCGCAATGGTTTCTGTGGCCGCATAGATTTGAGCGGGAGATATCTCGCCAAAATGCAGATGCGGCGAAAGCTGCGATGTGGCGCGCGCGCCCATCATGTCGCGCCCAGCCGCGTAAGAGCTCAATCTTTCATCCAAAAACGCGCTCAGCGCCGCATGTGCGCCCGCTTCGCCAGGGCGCCATAGCGGCGCAAAGCCCTTGGCCCAATTGGGCCGGCTTGGCGGCAGCGCCCAATCATCGAGCGCATCGGCCCTGATCGGCGCACGATAGCCATTGAATCTTTTGGGCGCGGCGATCGGGCTGCGGAACGCGCCGCTTTGCAGCGCCGCGCGCCAGAACGGGGTGAACACCTTATAGGGCTCGCCGGTTTTGGTTTTGAGCGCCCAGGGCTCCATCAGCAGCGCGCCGTTAAAGCTGTGCGCCTCCACGCCCACGCTTGAGAGCGTTTCTTTCAGCGCTTTATCCCGCGCAATCGCGAAGGGCTCATAGCAGCGGTTCCAATAAATCGCAGCCGCTTTGGTTTGTTTGACGAGCGCGGGGATTGCGGTGCGCGCGGGGCCGCGACGCAACACAAGCGCCGCGCCGCGCTTTTCCAAATCCGCCGCCAGCGCCGCCAAGCTGTGATGCAGCCACCAGCGGCTCGCCCCGCCTATGCGCCATGGGCCGGGCGTGTCGTCATCGAGCAGATAAAGCAGAATAAGCGGGCGCTTGGATTTTACGGCGGCAGCTAAAGCGGGATTATCCGCCAGCCGCAAATCCTGGCGAAACCAAACGATCGCGGGCGCCTCAGCGCTGCTCATTCTGGTCTTGGCGGCGCTTGAGGTGAATTTCGAGCATTTTTATGTCGCGCAGCCAGCGCCCATGCGCGCTCATGCCGGCGATGGCGACGCCATAAAGCCCCAGCTTCCAATGATCACGCGCCAGAAAGTGCTTCATGAAATAAAATGGCGGCGCGAGCCAAATGCGCAGCGCCACAACCCAAAGCGGCTTAAGCTTGCTCTCGCGCGCCCGCACCGTGGAGATGCGGTTGAGCTTGCCCATGAAATGCTCAAAGTCGCGGAACGAGTGATGATACAGCGGCGCGCGCAAGCGGCCGATCTTCACACCTGCCGGCGGCTCGAACTGATCCCACGCCGCATGGTCGGGCGCGCGCACCACGCGCTTGTCGTAGAGCTTCTTCCGATCCGCCACCGCCACATCATACCAAGGCTTACCGATTGGCGGCACGGTGACGAGATCAAGCTGATAGATCGAAAAGGGCGGGGGGCCTGCGGCGAACAATTCGCGGATCAGCGCCGCAAGCTCGGGCGAGACCACCTCATCCGCATCGAGATCAAGCACCCAATCGTGGCGCGCGTGATCTTCGCCGACGCGCTTTTGCTTGCCATTGCCAAGCCAGGGCTGGCGGATCACCCGCGCGCCCAGCCGCTCTGCGATCTCGATCGTGGCGTCGGTGGAGCCGGAATCGACGATCACCACCTCATCCACGGCGGCCTTGGCGGCCTCGATCACAGCACCGATCATCCGCTCTTCGTTTTTGGTGCGGATGAAGCAGGTGACGGGGGCGGGTGACGTGGACAAGGGCTCGGCGCGACCTTAGATAGCTGCCGCACTCCCCTAGAGCGAAGGCCCTCAATTGCAAGCCAATTCTGGAGACGACTACACCATCGTTGTCACCTCGTGCGGGCGCTTTGACCTGTTGCGGGAGACATTGGCTTCGCTGTTTGCGCATCTGGAGCGCCCGGCCAAGCGCGTGCTGGTGATCGAGGATTCAGGCGATGAGGCGGTGCGCGCGGCGCTCGATGACTTGGGAACGCCGATCGAGGTGATCGTCAACAATCCGCAACTTGGGCAAATGAAATCGCTCGATAAAGTCTATGCGCTGGTGGACACGCCTTACGTGTTCCATTGCGAGGACGATTGGGAATTTTTCCGCGACGGCTTCCTGGCGGAAAGCTTCGCGCTGCTAAAGGCGCGCCCGGATGTCAGCATGGTGGCGCTGCGCCCGCGTGAGGAACTGAACCCGCTGGTGCGCGATATGCCGGTGGAGAAGCTTGGCGCGCTCGAATATTTCACGCTCGATCCCTCGCTGCACCCGGAATATTTTTCGTACTCGTTCAATCCGGGCCTACGCCGGCTGGAGGACATCCGCGCGCTCGGCTCGCTCGCCGAGATCGGGCATGAGCCTGATGTGTCTTACGCCTTTAAACAGCGCGGCATGCGCATGGCGAATTTGCAGGCGCCCGCCGTGCGCCATATCGGCGATGGCCGCCACGTGCATGATCCCACCCAGCCGAAGAAGGCGAAAACCCCGTGGGCGAAGCTCAAGCGCTCGATTGAGAAGCGCGTGAAGCGCTGGAAAAGGTCGCGATGAGAATAACGTGTTTAGATTTATATCTGAGCCACTTTGTGCCGCATCTATTCTCGGCGGAGAAATACGTTTTACGCCGATCGCGGCGTTAAACGACCCGGCAGAGTTGTTACCTCGTTTTGATCGAAATCGCGTCTTGGAGTCTCTGGCGCGGATGCGTCAAAGCGGTCATACTGATGCTGACATTGAGCGGTTGCGCCGACAAGAATCTCTACTGAGAAAGCTTGCGCCTGAGCATCAGATCGTTAATGCGCCTAGAACCCCAGCCGAAGCCGATCGCGTGGTGAGAAGTAGCGCGTACGACGACATGATTTTTATGGAGAAAATGCTGGGGAGCGCTTCCGCCACCATATCGAGTCGAGTGGCGGTTGCATGCTTTTCTGAAAGAGCAAACTCGCTGCCAATGTGGGCTCACTACGCAAGCAATGCCAAAGGCTTTTGTGTCGAGTATCAAAACTTGGAGTGTGTGTTCAAGGGAGATGAAACTGATCTATTGGGGCGTATCCTGAACGTGGATTACGATGATGGTCCTATCGGCATCACCTTTGACACAGAGAGCTACGTCAAGCTTTTCACAAGCAAGTTCTACGATTGGAGTTACGAGTTGGAGCGTCGTGTAGTATTGGCGCTTCGAGATCTGCGTGGCGAGGGTTCGTGCCGCTTCTTTGATCTACCCCGCAGTCACATAAGGGTGTTGATCTTGGGCTGGAATATGCCGGTGGAAACAGAGCGGCAATTGCGTCGCCAGGTGGAAGCAATGGCTCCGCACGTGGAGGTGAAGCGCGCCTCCCGGGTCTATCAGGAATTTCGTGTAAGGGCCGGATGATCAAGCGAGCTTGAACCGGT
>DAORMO010000122.1:5449-9481 GCA_035440585.1 Terricaulis sp. | reverse complement strand
CCCTGCGGCGCATCAGCCGCATTGCAATCGCCGCAAAACGGGAGCAGGTGGTCCCTGGGCCATCCGCTCCCAACGGCGGACGCTCATCTGTAAGGATGGGAGTAAGTTGATGACGAATACCCAAAAGCCGGGCGTGCGCCCGCTCGACGCCCGTTTTTCTTCGGGCCCCACCAAAAAACGCCCTGGCTGGAATTTGGCCGCGCTCGAAGGCGCAGCCCTTGGCCGCTCGCACCGCTCCAAGGCTGGCAAAGCCAAGCTGAAGGAAGCGATCGACCGCACCCGCGCGATCCTGGGCGTGCCTGATGATTTCAAGGTCGGCATCGTGCCCGCCTCCGATACCGGGGCGGTGGAGATGGCGATGTGGTCCATGCTGGGGGAGCGCCCGGTGGACGTGTTCGCCTGGGAAAGCTTCGGCGAAGAATGGGTGACGGACGCAAAAACGCTGAAGATTGACGCCGCGCTGCATGTCGCGCGCCCGTATGGCGCGCTGCCGGATTTCGCCAAAGCGCGGAAAAACGCCGACGTGATCTTCACCCAGAACGGCACCACCTCTGGCGCGCGCATCCCCAATTTCGATTGGATCGCCGCCGATCGTGAAGGCATCACCATCAACGACGCCACCAGCGCCGCCTTCGCGCAGCCGATCGATTGGAGCAAGTGCGATGTCACCACCTTCTCCTGGCAGAAGGTGATGGGCGGGGAAGCCGCGCACGGCATGATCATCCTCTCGCCCCGCGCGGTGGCGCGGCTTGAGAGCTACACGCCCGATCGGCCGCTGCCGAAGATTTTCCGCATGACCAAGAAGGGCAAGCTGGACGCTGAGCTGTTTGAAGGCGCCACCATCAACACGCCCTCGCTGCTGGCCACGGAAGATTATCTCGACACGCTGAAATGGGGCGAAAGCATTGGCGGCTTGCCGGCGCTGCATGCGCGCGCGAATGCGAACGCCAAGGTGCTCAATGATTGGGTTGAGCAAACGCCCTGGATCGCCAATCTGGCTGATGACCCGGCCACGCGCTCCAATACGGGCGTGTGCCTCAAGATCATCGATCCGCGCGTGACGGCGCTCGATGAAGCCGGCCAGGCCGAGTTCGCCAAAAAACTCGCGTCCTTGCTGGAAAAAGAGGGCGTGGCGCTGGATGCGGCGTCCTATCGCTCGGCCCCTCCGGGCTTGCGCATCTGGTGCGGCGCCACGGTGGAAGCGAGCGACGTTGCGGCGCTGATCCCGTGGATTGAATGGGCGTTCGAGACGCTCGCCGGCGAACTCGCGCAAGCGGCTTAAGCATCATGGCAAGCGTGATGTGGCCGCCGCTGCGTGTTGGGCAGGGCGAAAACGAACTCGTGATCCGCGTTGCGACGGCGGACGACATCCCAACGCTTGAGCGCTGGGATGTCGATCCGGACGTGATCGCGGCCACAAGCGATGATCCCAACGCCGAGCAAGCCTTCGACGGCACAGATTGGCCCGATGAAATCGCCGCCAACAGCGATGTGAGCTGCTATTACATCGTCGAACGCGCCGGCCGGCCGATCGCCGGCATGCAGGTGATCGATCCGCATCTTGAGCCCACCCATTATTGGGGCGAGACCGAAGCGGGTCTGCGCGCGATCGACATCTGGATCGGCGAGCGCGGCGATCGCAATGGCGGGCACGGCGCGCGCATGATGAACGCGGTGATGGCCCAATGCTTCGCGGACGCCAGCGTGAACGCGATCATTATCGATCCGCTCAATTCCAATCGCGACGCGCACCGCTTCTATCAGCGGCTGGGCTTCAAAGTGGTGGGGCGGCGTTTCTTCGAGAAGGACGATTGCCTCGTGCATCGGCTGACGCGGCAAGATTGGGAGCAGCGCCATGGCGCGTGAAACCAGCGCATCCATCGCCGCCTGGGGCGCCGAAACCTTCGGCCCGGTGTCCGATTTCGCCGTGCTCACGGCGCGCGCGCGGCTTGAGTTTGAAGAGCTCGAAGCCGCCGTGCGCGCAGGCGACGTGGAGGAGATCGGCAAGGAAGCGGCGGATGTGATGATCCTGCTGCATCGCTTGTGCGGCCTCATCGGCGCCGATCTCTCCGAACAGGTCGACCAGAAAATGCAGATCAACCGCGCGCGGCGGTGGATCAAAAGTGGTGATGGCGTTGGCCGCCACACCGATTGATCCGCGCGCAGATTATTGAAGGAATATCCTATGCCTAAAGTTCTGATCAGCGATGAGCTTTCAACCGCCGCCGTCGAAATCTTCAAAAGCCGCGGGCTTGAGGTGGATTTCCAGCCGCATCTCGGCCCCGACGCGGCCAAGCTTAAGGAGATCATCGGCAATTATGATGGCCTCGCCATTCGCTCGGCCACCAAGGTGAAGGCCGACATCATCGCCGCGGCGAGCAACCTCAAAGTCATCGGCCGCGCCGGCATCGGCGTTGATAATGTCGATATTCCCGCCGCCACGGCCAAGGGCATCGTGGTGATGAACACGCCCTTCGGCAATTCGATCACTACTGCCGAACACGCGATCGCGCTGATGTTCGCCGCCGCGCGCCAGATCGCGCCGGCGGACGCCAGCACCCAGGCCGGCAAGTGGGAAAAGAACCGCTTCATGGGCGTTGAGCTCTACGCCAAGACGCTCGGCCTCATCGGGTGCGGCAATATTGGCGGCATCGTCGCGGATCGGGCGCTGGGCCTGAAGATGAAGGTGATCGCCTACGATCCCTTCCTCAGCCCCGAGCGCGCGGTGCAGATCGGCGTTGAAAAAGTTGAGCTCGACGAGCTCATCGCCCGCGCCGACGTGATCAGCCTGCACGTGCCGATGACGGAGAAAACCAAGAACATCCTCTCGCGCGAGGCCATCGCCAAAACCAAGAAGGGCGTCATCATCGTCAACGCCGCGCGCGGTGGGCTGGTGGATGAAGCGGCGCTGCGCGAGGGGCTGGAAAGCGGGCAAGTCTCGGCGGCGGGCTTTGACGTGTTCACCATCGAGCCGGCGAAAGAAAACGTGCTGTTTGGCGCGCCCAATTTCATCGCCACGCCGCACCTCGGCGCCTCCACCAACGAAGCGCAGGAAAACGTCGCGCTGCAGGTGGCCGAGCAGATGAGCGATTATCTGATGAGCGGGGCGGTGACGAACGCGCTCAACATGCCCTCGATCACCGCCGAAGAAGCGCCGCGCCTCAAGCCGTTCACCGCGCTGGCCGAAAAGCTCGGCGCGTTCGCCGGGCAGATCGTCGATGAAGGGCTTGAAGCGGTCGAGATCGAATATGAAGGCGATGTCGCCAAGTTGAACATGAAGCCGCTCACCGCCACCGCGCTTGCCGGCCTGCTGCGGCCGCTGCTGCAGGATGTGAACGTCGTTTCCGCGCCGGCGCTGCTCAAAGAGCGCGGCGTGCCGCTGACGGAATCCACGCGCGACGACAGCCCGATCTATGACAGCCTGATCCGCATTAAGGTGAAAACCGGCGGCAAATGGCGCTCGCTCGCGGGCACGGTTGTGGCCGGCGCGCCGAAGATCGCTGAAGTGAAGCAGATGCAGCTTGAGGCCGCGTTCCACCCCGTGATGCTGTTCGTCAACAATTCCGATAAGCCGGGCTTCATCGGCGCGCTGGGCACCATGCTGGCCGAAGCGGGCGTCAACATCGCGACCTTCCACCTTGGCCGTGAAAACGAGGGCGCAGACGCCATCGCGCTCGTGGGCGTCGATCAAGTGATCTCCGATCCGCTGATCGCCAAAATTAAAGCGCTGCCGCAAGTGCGCTACGCCAAAGTGCTGCGCTTCTAATATGGAGCGCGGGCGTCCTCGCCCGCGTTGGCGCCAGCGGGCGAGGACGCCCGCGCTCCATAGGCGCACGACGCTGCGGGCGCGGAACCGGCTGCGCGCATCTGCGTTACCCCTCGGCGCCGGGATGGCGATCGAGGGGACATGATGAAACACAAATTGCTCAGCGCCGTGCTTCTCGCCACGCTCGCGGGCGCGCTTGCGCCTGCGCACGCCAAGGTCGAGGAGGTGCGGCTGGAGAACAAGGACCAGCAGTTCCTATACGAGAC
>DAORMO010000122.1:1936-5434 GCA_035440585.1 Terricaulis sp. | reverse complement strand
AAATATGGCGCGCTCAACGCTGAGATCGACATCATCTCAAGCTCGCCCGATTTCCTGAACCTGATCGGTTCGCCCCGGCCTTACCTGTTCGTCTCCGTGCCCACGGCCGAGGATGGCGTCACCTTCGGCGGCGTCGGCCTCTATTGGCGCAATGAATTCGTGGACAAGTGGGCGTTTGAGCTCGGCTTCGGCTACGTCATCCATGATGGCGAGATCGACCAGATCTACACGCCCGGCTCGCCGGAGGCGGCGGCCTACGCGGCCGAGCATCAATTGCTCGGCTCTCGCGATTTGTTCCGCACCTCGATGGCGCTTGAGCGGGAGTTCGGCGAGCGCGCGGCGCTGCAGCTCTATTGGGAGCACATGAGCCACGGCCAGATCCTCGATAGCGGGCGCAACCAAGGGCTCGACTATGTAGGGTTGCGCTTCCTCTACCGCTTCGATCCAGCCCCGGCAGATTGATCGCTTCCGACTCAGCCAAAGGCGCGCTAGCGTCCCGGCGCTTGAGGGGGGGTGCATGTTTCGCAAGGTGGCTGGGTTGGCGGTGCTGGGCGTTGCCGCGCTCGCGCCCGCGCGCGCTGAGGCCGATGTGGCTGACGCGTATGTCGGCGTTTCGCAGCACAATATCTGCGTCACCAATTGCAAGAACGCCGATAAGGAGGATGGGCCAAACATCGCCTTTCAGGTGTCGTTTGACTCCCCCGGCTTTCTGGAATGGGCGTTCGCGCCCCAGCCTTATCTGGTGGCCTCGATCAACACCCAGGGCGACACCAGCTTCGCCGGCGTGGGGCTTGAATGGCGCTGGGAATTTGCGCCCGGCTGGGCGGTGGAGCCGGGGCTTGGCTACGTGGTCCATGATGGGGAATTGGAAAATCCCTATCCCAACGGCTCGCCCGAAGCGGCGGCCTTCGCCGAGAGCCATGTGCAATTTGGCTCACGCGATCTGTTCCGCACCTCGCTGGCGCTGACGCGGGAATTGCCCGGCAATTGGGAGATGCAGCTCATGTATGAGCATCTCAGCCATGGGCAAATTTTGGGCGAGGGCCGCAACCAGGGCGTGGATCAGATTGGTTTGCGCATCGGCTATCGCTTCGGTGATTGAAGCGTCGTGATTGCCCTTTAAGATGCCCCCGGCTCCAGAAGGGGGATGGCTGATATGGGCGCACATCTGCGCGAGCGATTTTCAAAGCCCGGCCCAAAGCGCATCTTGGCGCTTGATGGCGGGGGCGTGCGCGGGCTGCTCACCATCGGCATGCTGGCCCGGCTTGAGGAGCAATTGCGCCGGCGCAGCGGCAATCCGCAATATCGTCTCTCAGACTATTTCGATCTGATCGGCGGCACCTCCACCGGCTCGATCATCGCCACAGGCCTCGCGCTCGGCATGAGCGTGGCGGAAATTTCCGCGCTCTACAAAACTGTGATCCCCAAAGTGTTCAAGCGCTTTGCGTTCCAAGGCATTGGCGTGTTCGCGCCGATGTTTCTCAGCGCGCCGCTGGCCAATGCGCTCAAAGAGCAATTCGGCGGGCGCACGCTGGCGTCAGAAGATTTGCAGTGCGGCCTTGCCGTGCATTGCAAGCGCATCGATACGGGCAGCGCCTGGATCCTCGTGAACAACGCCGATTGGGCCTATTATCAAGATAATTCCGGCTTCCGCCTGCGTGACGTGGTGCAGGCCAGCGCCGCCGCGCCGCACTATTTCAAGGGCGTGCTGCTGAACCTGCCGGTGCGCGGGGATGCGGATCGCTCGATGTCGGCGTTCGTGATTGATGGGGGCGTCGCCGGCTATAACAATCCGGCGTTTGAGCTTGCGATCGCCGCCACCGATCCGGCCTATGGCTTCAATTGGAAAGCCGGCAAGGATCAGCTCTACATCCTCTCGCTCGGCACAGGCTTCCTGCGTGAGCGGCAAGATGCGCTGCACTATCGCCGCAAAACCTTCGTGGGCCAGACGCTGAACGCGCTGCGCTCCATGATCCATGACGTCTCGCTGCAGCAGATTGCCTATATGCAGGCGCTGTCTGAAAGCGGTCAGCGCTGGTTCATCAATTCCGAGAAGGGCGATCAGCCCAGCGCGCCGTATCTCGCGCCCGAGCCGTTGCTGCATTTCCAGCGCTATGATGCGCGCATCGAAGCGATTGATCCCGATCAGCGCCGGCCAGAGCACGCCCAGCGCCTGCTGGGCCGGGAGTTCGATAAGCGCGAACTCAAGGCGCTCGGCGAAATCACCAATTCCGCCGACGCCAACCTCGATCTGCTCTATGAGATCGGCGATTCCGCCGGCCAGCATTACCTCCGCGTCGCGGCCCCGCCGGAGAAGTTCAATCCGTGGTGAGCGCTTATCCCTCCCCGCAAGGGGAGGGTGTCAGCGCGCAGCGCTGACGGGTGGGGCGGGCGGCGACAAAGCCTGCAAAGCGCGGCCCCCGCCTGCGCCAGTGCGCGCCCTTGACCTAAGCCCCAGATAAAGCGAAGCCCCGAGGCTTCGAGGGAGCGTAAATCATGGCTGGTGTCGTCGTTGTCGGCGCCCAATGGGGCGACGAGGGCAAGGGCAAGATCGTCGATTGGCTGTGCCATCGCGCCGACGTGGTTGTCCGCTTCCAGGGCGGGCACAATGCCGGCCACACACTGGTGGTGGGCAACACCACCTATAAGCTCGCGCTGCTGCCTTCGGGCGTGGTGCAGGGCAAGCTTTCCATCATCGGCAATGGCGTTGTGGTCGATCCCTGGGCGCTGGCCGATGAGATCGCCCGCATCGAAGCCCAAGGCGTGAAGATCAGCCCAGAGAAGCTGGTGCTCTCTGATCAGGCGTGCCTGATCCTGCCGTTCCACCGCGATCTTGATGCGGCGCGCGAGGCGCAAGCAGGCGCGTCCTCGATTGGCACCACGCGCCGCGGCATTGGCCCGGCATATGAAGATAAAGTCGGCCGCCGCGCGCTGCGCGTGGCCGATTTGGCCGATGAGGAATCTGTGGCGTGGAAGATTGAGCGGCTCACCGCGCACCATAACGCGCTGCGCAGCGGGCTTGGCTTGCCGGAGATTGATGTTGAGGCGCTGAAGGCTGAGTTGGCGGCGATCGCGCCGAAAGTGCTGCCCTATGCGCAGCCGGCGTGGCGCACGCTCGATGCGGCCTTTCAAGAAAGCAAGCGCGTCTTGTTTGAAGGCGCGCAAGGCTCGCTGCTGGATGTGGATCACGGCACCTATCCGTTTGTCACCTCCTCCAACGTGGCGGCGGGGCAGGCGGCGGCGGGTTCAGGCGTTGGCCCGCGCAAAATTTCCTACGTGCTGGCGCTGGTGAAGGCCTACACCACGCGCGTCGGCGCCGGCCCGTTCCCAACGGAGCTGCACGATGCTGTGGGCCAACGCCTCGGCGAAGTCGGCCACGAATTTGGCACCAACACAGGCCGGCCGCGCCGCTGCGGCTGGTTTGACGCCGTGCTCGTGCGCCAATCCATCATGCTCTCGGGCGCGGACGGCATCGCGCTGACCAAGCTCGACGTGCTC
>DAORMO010000122.1:0-1888 GCA_035440585.1 Terricaulis sp. | reverse complement strand
TAAGGTGCTCGATTATCTGCCCGCCGGCGTGAAAGATCAGCAGGCGGTGGAGCCGATCTACGAGACGCTCGATGGTTGGAAGAAAACCACCAAAGGCGTGCGCTCCTCCAGGGATCTGCCAGCGAAAGCCATCAAATATATTCGCCGCATCGAAGAATTGATCGGCTGCCCCGCCGCCCTCGTCAGCACCAGCCCCGAGCGCGAGGACGTGATCCTGATGCGCGATCCGTTTAAGGCTTAAGGGGCGGCGGTGTCTGCGCTTGGCCCGAAGCGGACACTACATGCCCCCGGTAAGGGTCAGAACGTACGGAAGCAATAAGGCGAGTGTTGCGATGAGCGGCCACCGCTTAGGCGGTGATTGACAAAGCACGGACCAAAGCGGGGGCGCGATTGAGACGACAACGACCAAGACGGGAATAACGACGGAGTGCGCTATTTGGCCGACATTTGGATAGCCCAACACGTCCTGCGCGATGACGCCTTGAATTAAGTTGTAGCCGACAAACGATAACCATCCCCAAGCGGCGACATTGACGACGATGAGGGCGAGTGTCAGCGCAGAGGACATTCGCCATCTTATCATGACAAGCGCCGACTTGTCCGCTCCGGCGACACCTCGCTCCACCCATCCCCGGATTGCGCGCAGCGCAAGTCCGGGGCCCATAACCTCAGACGCTTGCGCTTATGGGCTCCGGGCTCAATGCTTCGCATTGCCCCGGAGATGGGTGGGGCTTGTTTCGCCTGTCAGCCTCGGCAGGTCTTGCGTCTTGCCTCCGGCTATTGCCTAGTAGGCTTAAGTATTTGCCGGAGTAACGCTTTTGTCCGACGAGGAAGAAAAGCCCGAGCCGCACCCCCGCCGCTTCAGCGTTGAGAACGCCAAGAAGCAGGCCGAGGAGGCGCTGCACAAATCTGAGTTCATCCTCAGCCGCGCCTATGGGCTGTTCAAAGATCCCAAGGGCGAGTGGGCGCAGATCCGCGATGAAAAAACCACCATCCCGCATATCCTGATCGGCTATGTGGCGCCGCTCGCGGCGATTCAGCCGATTTGCGATGTTATCGGCAAGCTGATCTTCGGGCAGCTTTCATCCGACACCATGACAGGCATTGCGGCGCTGCCTGAGGCCGTTGTCCATGGTGTGGTGTTTTGGATTGTGGGCGTGGCGATTGCAGGGTTGCTTGGCGCAATCGTGAATGCGGTCGCCGGTCATTTCGATGCGGATTCCGACGATCTCGCTGCGCAGAAGATCGCGGCGTATTCCATGACGCCGTTTTTTCTTTCAGGGGTGCTGCTGCTATGGCCGCCGCTGGGCTGGCTTTGGGTCGTTGGATTGGCGGCGGCTGTGTTCCTCATGTATCGCGGCCTGCCGATTTTGATGAAAGCGCCGGAGGATCGCGCGCTGGCTTATGCGGCGACGGTGACGATCGCGGCGATGGTGTCTGGCATCGTGCTGCTCTCGCTCGCATCGTGTGTGAGTTGAGGCGATGATCGAAACGCCTGGCCTCATCGCGCGCGTGCGGGCGTTTCTGAGCCAGCCGGCGGAGGCGTGGGATGGCGCCGCGCAAGAAAGCCCTGGCGGCGAGGTGGGCGGCTATGTGATCCCGCTCGCACTGGTGATGACGCTCACCGGCCTGCTCGGCGCGGCGCTGGCGGCGGGCTTTGCGCTGGGGCCAAATCTCATTGTGATTGAGCCTCTTGCGGCGGGCTTGCGCTTTGTGTTCGCGCTGCTGGGCGTGCTGGCGCTGGCGAAAATCGCGCAGCTGCTCGCCCCGCGCTTCGGCGCAAGCGAAGACGGCGCGCGCGCAACCCAATGGGCGGCTTACGGCGCCACCGGGCTGCTGGTCGGCGGGCTCGGCATGCTGTGGGCGCCGATCGCGCCTTATGCGCTGC
>DAORMO010000121.1:7617-9488 GCA_035440585.1 Terricaulis sp. | reverse complement strand
CGCGCGCCGCGTCATTCGCACCGCCAAGCGGCTCGGCGTGCGCACCGTCGCGGTCTATTCCGACGCTGACGCCAAAGCGTTGCACGTGCGCGAGGCGGATGTTGCCGTTCATATCGGCGCTTCGCCCGCGAAGGAAAGCTATCTGCGCGGCGAGAAGATCATCGCCGCCGCGAAGCAAACCGGCGCTGAGCCCATCCACCCCGGCTACGGCTTCCTGTCGGAGAACGCCGCCTTCGCGCGCGCCGTGAAGGCCGCCGGGCTGATCTGGGTCGGTCCGCCGGCCGAGGCGATCGACGCCATGGGCCTGAAGGACGCCGCCAAGGCGCTGATGATCGCCGCCGACGTGCCCTGCACGCCAGGTTACCTGGGCGAGGACCAGTCCGAGGCGCGCCTGGCGACGGAAGCCAAGGCGATCGGCTTCCCGGTGCTGATCAAGGCCGTGGCCGGCGGCGGCGGCAAGGGCATGCGCAAGGTCGAGAAGGCTGCCGAATTCAAAGCCGCGTTGCAATCGGCCAAGCGCGAAGCGGCGTCATCATTTGGTGATGATCGCGTGCTGCTGGAAATGTATGTGCAGCGCCCGCGCCATATCGAGGTGCAGGTGTTTGGCGATAGCCACGGCAATATCGTGCATCTGTTTGAGCGCGATTGCTCCTTGCAGCGCCGGCATCAGAAAGTGATCGAAGAAGCGCCCGCGCCGGGCATGGATGAAGCGACGCGCAAGGCCGTGACCGATGCGGCGGTGCTGGCGGCGAAAGCCGTGAACTATGTCGGCGCCGGCACGGTGGAGTTTATCGCGGATGCGAGCGAGCGCCTGCGCGGCGATCGCATCTGGTTCATGGAAATGAACACGCGGCTGCAAGTGGAGCATCCGGTGACGGAGGAGATCACCGGGCAGGATCTGGTGGAATGGCAGCTGCGCGTGGCGAGCGGAGAGACGCTGCCGCTGAAGCAGGAAGAGCTGAAGATCAACGGCCACGCTATCGAGGCGCGGCTCTATGCGGAAGATCCCGCATCGGGGTTTTTGCCCTCGACTGGCAAGATCGAGTCGCATTGGCGAGCCCACCTTGCGAAGGGCGTTCGTCTCGACACGGCGCTTGATTGGCGCGACGAGGTCACATCTTTTTACGACCCAATGATCGCAAAAGTCATCGCGAGCGGTGCAGATCGAGATGCTGCAATCGGCAGCCTGAGCGCTGCATGCGCTGAGATCGCGATCTGGCCGGTCAAGACCAACGCAGGTTTTCTCGTTCGTTGTTTGGAGGATCAGGCATTCAGAAAGGGGGCCGTCGATACATCGCTCATTGCCGCCCGGGGAGGAGCACTCGTCGCCAAGCCTGTTCCGAGCGAACGGTTGCTGCAGGCGGCAGCACACGAGTTCGTGTTACAGTTTCAGCCCGGAGACGATGCGCCGTCCCTAGAGTTCACGCCCTGGAATAGCCTGACAGGCTTTCGACTCAACGCTGAATCAGACGCACGTGTTAGAATGCGCGAAAGGGGTAAGCGATTCGCAATGGTGCCGCGCCCCGAGGTTATCGCGCGCACGGTGATGACGGTCAGTAGTGACACGATCGTCCTCTTTGAGCGCGGCGAAGCCTACGAATTCACCCTCGACACCGGCGAGCGCAGCGCGGACGAAGCGAGCGCCGGCGATGGCACGATCTTGTCGCCCATGCCTGGCAAGATCGTTTCCGTCGCCGCGAAGGCCGGCGCTGCGCTGAAGAAGGGCGATCCGATCCTCGTGCTTGAAGCCATGAAGATGGAGCACACGCTGACGGCGCCGTTTGACGGCAAGCTCACCGAGCTCAACGCCAAAGCGGGCGCGCAGGTGAGCGAGGGCGTGTTGCTGGCGAAGCTGGAAAAGGAATAGCGCG
>DAORMO010000121.1:7153-7547 GCA_035440585.1 Terricaulis sp. | reverse complement strand
GTTGTGCGCGGGCTTCCCCCTCCGTCTCGCGGCTGCGCCGCGATCCACCTCCCCCGCAAAACGGGGGAGGATGAAACGGCGGCGCTAACTCAGCGCAAACTCCGCCTCTTCCTTTTCAGGATGGCGTTTGGCTTCGCCGTAGGCTTCGTTGACGTCCACCACGCTCATCGCCGGCAGGTTGGCGCTGTGGGGCACGCTGGCGCCGGGGCCGATGCGGCTGCCGGCGCCGATGAAGGCGTAAGAGCCGATGCGCACTTGGCGCACCAAAACGCGCGTGCCTGCGCCGTCCTGTTTCTTGCGCACGTGCGCGGCGAGCTCCACCTCGCGCGCGAACACGACGCGATTGCCGATATCCATCAGATTGCGATCGAGCACGTCCATCCGCACCGGCCAC
>DAORMO010000121.1:434-7054 GCA_035440585.1 Terricaulis sp. | reverse complement strand
CATCGTAAAACGCCTGAATGTGGTGTGCGGCGAGCCAGGGGCAGAACTTGCGGCCATCAATGCAGGCGATGCCCGGCTTGATGGGCGTCCAGCGTTCAACGATGCGCAGCACCATCAGCGGGAAGAGGTAAAGCACAAACAGAAGCAGGAACGCGCTCCAGCCGCTCGGCCATTGCGCGAACACGCCGAGCGCGCCGATCGCCAGGATCGTCATCAACAGCGGAAAGTAAGAAAAGAGCCGGTCGAGCCCTGTCATTGTTTAAGCGGCGTCGCTGCGCAGCGGGCCGGAGAAGAGGGCGAAGATGCCGTCCACCCCGCGCGCCGCGCGCAAAGCCCCGCGCATGTCGGCGCGGCGGAAGAAGCGCGAAACGCGCGCCAGCGCCTTCAAATGATCGCCGCCGCGATCGACAGGCGAAAGCAGCATGAACACAAGATCGGCGGGGCGGCCGTCAAGCGCATCGAAATCCAGGGGCGTTTCGAGGCGCGCGAAGGCGCCGATGGCGTGTTTGAGGCCCGGCACGGCGGCGTGCGGAAGGGCCACGCCTTCGCCCATGCCGGTGCCGCCCAGCCGCTCGCGCATCAGCACCGCTTCAAACACGGTGCGCGCATCAATGCCCGCGCTTTTTGCCAAAAGCTCGGCCATCGCCTGCAGCGCCTGGCGGCGAGAGGTGGCGGCAAGCTTGGGCGCAATCGCCGTCGGCTCGATCAGATCGCTTAGCTCGTTCATATCAACCCTGTTCGCGCGCCCGGACCTGAGCGCAAACGAGACGCCTTAGGCGCCGCTTCCGTTGCCGGCCTTGGCCCGCTCCGGATCAATCCAGCCGATATTCCCATCTGGCCGGCGAAACACCACGTTGAGGCCGCCATGAGCGGCGTTGCGGAACATCAATGCCGGCTGATCAGTCAGATTGAGCTGCAGCACTGCCATCGAGACCGCCATGGTGCGCACCGAAATCGTGTTTTCGGCGATAATCAGCGGGGCCTGATCCCCTGCTGGGGCCGAATCATCCTCGGCCGCGTCACTTTCCTCTTCCAACGGCGCGAGCACATACGCTGGCGCATCCTCTGCGGGAAGGGGGGATTTGTTGTCATTATGGTGATTGCGCAGCCGGCGCTTATAGCGGCGCACGCGCTTTTCGAGCTTCTCCATCGCATCGCCGAAGGCGCTGTGGGCGTCTCCGCCATGGCCTTGAGATTGCAGGGAAATTCCTGAAGGTAGGTGGACCGAACAATCCACCTCGAATTGCGAGCCGCCGCCATTTTTGGCGACTGTGACGGTCGCATCCGTCACCCGGTCGAAATACTTGCCGACCCCGGTGGCGAGTTCGCCTTCAATTCGCGTTCTGAGCGCTTCGCCGACATCCAACTGCCGCCCGGCGATCTGTATGCGCATGAAGGAGCCTCCTTAGTTTTTCGTCTCGGCTCACGGGACCGGCCCCGCCCCAGAGGGCCCCCGATCTGCTGCTCTAAAGGTAGGCCTCGGAACAGGAGGGGTCAACGCAGTGCGGCCTAAAGCGCGGCTTCAGTTTCAGGCTTCGCCAGCGCAGCGAGCGGCTTTAATCTTAATGGCGTCAACCACATCTGAAGCGAGGCGCGCGCGGGGCGCGGAAGAAAGACAACACGCATGAGCGCGGGGGAGGCGCCGGCCGCAGCATCGCAAAGCGGCCGCGCGGGCGATTGGATCGCCATCATCATTTGCACCTTGGCTTGGGGCACGACCTGGTACGCGATCACGCTGCAGCTTGGCGTGGTCGATCCTGTTGTCTCGGTTGTGTATCGCTTCGCGCTGGCGGCGGCGCTTTTGTTTGCCTGGGGCGCGTTGCGCGGGGAGCGCCTGATGCTCACGCGCGCGCAGCACATGGCCGCGCTCGGCGTTGGATTTTTCACCTTCTGCATCAATTACGCGTTCGTCTATTGGGCCGAGGAGCGGGTGAGCTCCGCCGTGGTGGCGGTGCTGTTTGCGTCGATGGCGTTTGTGAATCTGATCGGCTTTCGCATCGCTTTTGGCGTGCGCGCTTCGCCTTTGGCCTGGGGCGCGGCGTTGCTGGGCGTGATCGGCGTTGTGGTGCTTTCGTGGGATGAGGTGATCAGCGCGGACATGGGCGCGGTGGCGCGCATGGGCATTGTGATGACGTTCATCGCCGTGCTGGGCTCAGCGCTGGGCAACATCTTCGCGCGGCGCGGCGAATTGGCGGGATCGAGCGTGATCGCCTCTACGGCGTGGGCGATGGCGTATGGCGTGGGCTTTCTCGCCGCGTTCGCGCTCATCACAGGGAAGGCGTGGGCGTTTGAGTGGAGCTGGGCGTACGTGCTTTCGCTCGCGCATCTGGCCGTGATCGGCTCGGTGGTGGCGTTCATGCTCTATTTCAATCTCGCGCGCCGCCGCGGCTACGCTGCCGCGAGCTACATCTCGGCGCTGACCCCGCCCGTGGCGATGCTGATTTCCGCGCTGTTTGAAGGCAAAAGCTGGGGGCTTGTGGGCCTTGCCGGCGTCGCGCTTGTGCTGGCCGGGCAGGTGCTGCTGCTGCAGGCGAAGCGGAAGGGGTAGGGCTTGTGTTGTGCAACTATTGCACATATGCTGCCTGAAATGCCTCGGCTGGTGCGGTTCTCGAATTCAGAGATCGCGATGTATTTCGCCGATCACAACCCGCCGCACTTTCATGTGCTCGGGCGCGATGGCGCGGCGCAGGTTGCGATCGAAACACTTGAGGTTATCGCGATTAGCGGGCGCGTGGATGTGCGTGAGGCGCTGGAGTGGGCGGCGGAGAACAAAGCCCTACTCCGCGCGAAATGGAATGAGCTGAGCGGATCATGATCGGCAAAATCACAAGCGTTGCGGTGATCGGCGACAAGCGATTGGAGATCGCTTGGGATGACGGGCATGTCGCGCCGGTCGATCTTTCAGAAGCGATCGCCGCGCACAAGGCGCTTGCGCCGCTGAAGCGGAAGGGTGAATTCGCGGGCGTGACTGTGAGCGCCGATGGCTGGTCTCTCGAGTGGCCGTGCGGTGTGGATTTCGGCGCGCCGCAATTGCGCCGCTGGGCGGAAGAGCAGGCCGGCGAGATTATGCGTGTTGCTGATTTTCGCGCGTGGATGGATGCACATGCGCTGACGCAGGAAGCGGCCGCGCAAGCACTGGGTCTGTCGCGGCGGATGGTGGCGTATTATCTCAGCGGCGAGAAAGTGATCCCGAAAACGGTGATGCTAGCGACGGAAGGTTGGGCGCGGAGGGTGGAGGCTTGATTGCGTTCTCCCAGCGCGCGTTTTGAGAAAGACGGAAGATGGACGCAGACACCTCCGGTGAGCGCCAAGCGGAGGCGCGCCGGGCGATCAAAACTCTTTATGGCAAGCCCGAAGGGGAATTCGGACCCACGCTGTTCGTATCTCACCATCTCAATGAAATCGAACCTGAGTATTGGCTGAGAACAGTCGGAGTTCAGGAGCCGAGTGCAGAACAGGTTTTGAATGCGCTGGTGTTAGTGGACGCTTGGGCCTCTGGTGGGAGCGAGACATTAAATGTCTTCGACTTTGGCCTCCCGGGAATGGCGTCAGACTACCTTCTCTCCGTTCGATTCCAGGATGACGGGCTAGTGCAAACTGTTTCTATGGAAAGCTAGTTGTGGGGTGAGCGAGACGCCGCTCCTGGCGAACAGCTGAAACGCTAAAACCCGCTCGCCAGCTTGCGCTTGCGCTCGACGCTGCTCGGGATGCGCAGGCTTTCGCGATATTTCGCGACCGTGCGGCGGGCGATGTCGATGCCTTTGTCGCGCAGGATTTCGACGATGCGGTCGTCGCTCAAAATTTCAGCCGGCGTTTCGCCGTCGATCAGGCCTTTGATCTGGTGGCGCACGGCTTCGGCCGAGTGCGCTTCCCCGCCATCGGCGGCGTTGATCGAGGCGGTGAAGAAATATTTCAGCTCAAACATCCCGCGCGCGCAGGAGAGATATTTGTTTGAGGTGACGCGGCTCACCGTGCTCTCGTGCATCTCGATCGCGGCGGCGACGGTTTTGAGATTGAGCGGGCGCAAATGCGCCACGCCATGCACGAAGAAGCCATCCTGCTGGCGCACGATTTCGCGCGCGACCTTGAGGATGGTTTTGGCGCGCTGATCGAGGCTTTTCACCAGCCACGAGGCGTTCGCCGCGCATTCGGAGAGGAAGAGCTTATCTTCCTCGCGCTTGGCGGTTTTTGAAACGGTGGCGTAATAGCGCTGGTTCATCAGCACGCGCGGCATGGTTTCGCTGTTGAGCTCCACCGCCCAGGTGCCGTCCGGCGCCTGGCGCACGTACACATCGGGCGCAACCGATTGCACCACGCCGCCGCCAAAGCCGGCGCCGGGCTTGGGCGTCAGCGCGCGCACTTCGGCGATCATGTCGGCCAGATCTTCGCGGTCCACGCCGCAAATCGTCATCAGCCGATCCATGTGCCCGCGCGCGAGCAGATCGAGATTGGCGAGCAGCTTTTCCATCGCCGGATCGAAGCGATCGCGCTCCTTCAGCTGCAGCGTAAGGCATTCAGGAATATCGCGCGCCATCACGCCGGTGGGCTCAAAGCCCTGCATGATGTTCAGCACGCGCAGCACGTCCGCTTCCGGCGCGCCGATGCGATCGGCCAGCTCGCGCGTGTCGGCGCGCATATAGCCCCAATCATCCACCGCATCGATCAAGACGCCGCCGATCATGCGCTCCACCGCGCCAAGGCCGGCTTCGGTGAGCTGCGCATCCAGATGTTCGGCCAGCGTCAGATCGCTGGCGAGCGTTTCCTCAATCCCTGGCAGGTCATCGAAGCTCTTGCCTGAGCTTGCTTTGGACCAATCGGTCAGCGGGGCTGCGCCCGCTTCGGCCAATTCATTGGCGGAAAGATCCGGCGCCATGTCCGCGACGCTGACATCGAGCGCAGCTTCATTCGGCGCCATGCCGCTTTCAAATTCGAGCGCCTGGGCCTCGCCGCTTTCCTTTTTGGCGTCGCTACTGCTTTCTTCGCGCTCGAGCAGGGGATTGCGCTCGAGTTCGCCCTCGACGAATTCCTGCAATTCCACATTGGAAAGCTGGAGCAGCTTGATCGCCTGCTGCAATTGCGGCGTCATCACCAGGGCTGTGCCCTGGCGCAGCTCTAAGCGGGGGATCATCGCCATGTGCGGGCCTCCTGCTCCCCCTCGATGGGGGAGCTGTCATGCGAAGCATGACTGAGGGGGCGAAGCCCTCCAGCGTTGCCGATTGCGCCGCGTGAGGCTGCGCTTTTAGCAATGGCGCGCGCACCCCCACCGTCAGCGTGCGTGCGCACGCTGACACCTCCCCCATCGAGGGGGAGGTGGTGCGTCCCGAGGGCGTATCGCGCATGCATCGCGCCGGCCCTCAGTTAAAATCTTTGCCGAGATACCTTTCGCGCACGACATCGCTCGCGAGAACCTCCTTGGGAGATCCCTCGAACATCACTTCGCCGTCGAACATGATCGAAGCCCGATCCACGATGGTGAGCGTTTCGCGCACATTGTGGTCGGTGATCAGGATGCCGAGGCCGCGCTGTTTCAGAAACAGGATCAGCTCTCGGATGTCGTTGATGGCGAGCGGGTCGATGCCTGCGAAAGGCTCGTCGAGCAGCATGAAGGAGGGGCGTGTGGCGAGTGCGCGCGCGATCTCGACCCGGCGCCGCTCACCGCCGGAAAGCGCGGAAGCGGGCGAGTCTTTCAGGTGATCGACGCGCAATTCAGCCAGCAGCCCATCGACGATTTCTTGGCGCTTTGAGCGGCTGCGCTCGGAAAGCTCCACGATCGCCATCACGTTCTGTTCGACGGTCAGGCCACGGAAGATCGACGGCTCTTGCGGGAGATACCCCACGCCGAGCCTTGCCCGCTGATACATGGGCAGCGTTGTGACGTCCTGGCCGTCCAACAATATTTGCCCCTGGTCCACGCGCACGAGCCCCGTGATCATATAGAAGCAGGTGGTTTTGCCTGCTCCGTTGGGGCCCAACAGACCAACGACCTCACCGCGATTCACGGTGACGGAAACATCCTTCACCACACGGCGATTGCGATAGGATTTGCCCAGTCGCACCGCAGAGAGCCCGCTTTCAGTTGCGGCCTCAGGCTTGGTCGAACGGCTTGTCGCGCCCTCGGGGCTCATATGATCCTATCGCGGCTAAAATTTCGTGAAGAATGGGTCAACGATAGCGCTATCGGCTCGGCGGCGTGGCTTGGCCCTGGCCTTCGCTGGGGACAAAAACCCCGCGCACGCGCTGGCCTTGTTGCGGGCGGATCGTCGTGCGCCGGCTGCCGATCTGCAGCACCAGCGTTTCGCCGCGGATTACGTTTTCCTCTGATGCGACAACGACATTGCCGGTGAAGGTCACGCTATCGCCGGCGGTTTCATAGACGGCGCGGTTGCCGCGCGCCGATTGCGCCGGGCGCACATAATAGACCTCGCCCTCAGCCACCATGCGCTCGATATCGCCAGAGCCAAGGCCCTGCGCGTTGGTTTGCCCGCCGGAGGAGCGGGAGAAGAACAAGGTGATGCGGTCCGCGCGCAGGCGCGCGTCGTTCTGGACGATATCCACATCGCCAACGAGCACGAGGCGGCGCTCAGAGTCGAAATATTCGAGATTATCGGCGGAGTAGGAAA
>DAORMO010000121.1:0-424 GCA_035440585.1 Terricaulis sp. | reverse complement strand
CCGGGCCGCCGCCTTCGCTCAGCTGGGCTGCGGCAGGGGCGGCGAACGAGGCTGCGGCCAGGAACGCCGCGCCCGCGATTACGGCGCTGAACCTCATGGGGCGGTCTCCTCGCTCTGGTTGCGGTCAGGGATCTGGCCGCGCACGTTGCCGCGCAGCACAAACGCGCGGTCAGTATCCCGCAATTCATAGGCGTCGGCCTGGAGCACGCCAAGGGGGCCGGCGCCGGTGACCCCGGCATTGCCATAGAGCCGGCCCTCTGAGAGATCGACCCGCATGTCGGGCGTGGAGAAGCGGTTTCCGTCCCGGTCGGAGAACAGCACCTCGCCCTCAAACACCACGGATTCGGTTTGCTCGTCATAGAGGCCCCGGGGGGCCAGCATGATGGTGCCCGCTTCCGTACGGTAAACCGGGGCGATCAGCTCG
>DAORMO010000120.1:0-9518 GCA_035440585.1 Terricaulis sp. | reverse complement strand
CGTTGCGCCACTCGCCCATCGTGCCGGCAAGCCGCGCCGCCGGTGGATACGTCACCGCCCGCGAGGAATTGACCACCCCGCCTTCGCGGCCCTTGGGGCCTTTGACGAAGCCGGCGACAGCGTCCGCCGCGCTGGCGCCTTGCGCGCCATAGCCGGGCACAAGCAACAGCGCGTTCGGCATCGCCTCGCGCAGCGCGCGCGCTTCATCAGGATAGGTGGCGCCGGCGACAGCCATCAGGCTCGACCAGCCGCTCTGGCCCATCAGCGCCAGCGTTTCGGGGCTCAGCATTTCAGCCACGCGCCGCCACAGCGGCGCGCCGCCCACTTGCAGATCCTGGAAATCGCCCGCGCCGGGATTGGAGGTGCGCACCAGCACCGCAACGCCTTTTTGATCGCGCTGCGCCGTGGCGATGAAGGGCGCAAGCGTATCCTTGCCCATGTACGGATTGATCGTCACGCAATCGGCGCCGAAGCCGGGCGCGGGGCCAAGTGTTGCGCGCGCATAGCCTTCAGCGGTGGTGCCAATATCGCCGCGCTTGGCGTCAAGGATCACCAGCATGCCTTTGCTCTTGGCGTATTCGGTGAGGATGCGGGCGCTCGCATAGCCCATCTCGCCGAATTGCTCGTAAAGCCCCAGTTGCGGTTTCAGCACGGCGGCGTGCTTGGCGGCGATGTCGATAATGCTCGTGCCGAATTTCACCAGCACGCCGGAGGCGTCATCGCGCAGGCTGCCGAACAGGCTCGGGATCTTGTCAGCGAACGGATCAAGCCCAACGCAGAGCGGGCTGCCCGTGCGGCGCACGCCTTCGATCAGCCGATCAGCGAACGCGGCCATCAGCTCTCCTCCGGCCCAACGCACACCACCTGCGCCACCGCCAGCGAACGGCGCAGATTATCAGCCTGCTGGCCATAATCCTCAGGCGAAAGCCGGGTTGAGGGCAGGCCTTCGGCGCGCACTTGCTCGACGCGCAGGAGGCGTTGGATGGAGGTTGGCGCGGCGGTGTAAATGCGCCCGCGCCGCGCAGATTCGGCGATGGTGACGCCGATCACTTGGCCGTTGGCCGAAAGCGTCGGCCCGCCGCTAATGCCGGCGAGCGAGCCTGAAAGCCCGCTCGTGCGCCCCATCACCGCCCAGGCCAGCACGGGCTCTTCGGTTTCGTAACGGCCGCGCGCAACCAGCGTTTGCCGGCCAATCAGGCGCGAATACGCTTCGCCCGGCCGCCCCTGCGGGAAGCCGACATGATAGGCGCGCTGATTGATCTGAAATTGCCGCTCCGAGGTATCGAGCGCGAGCGAAACCGGCGCGCGATTGGTTTTCAGCAGCGCAAGATCGGCAAACAGCGCGACCTTCACCTCCTGCACCGGGGCCGCCGCGCCATTGGCGACGATGATGCCCACGCGCTCGCACTGATCCACCACATGGCGCGCGGTGAGCCACCAGCCTTGCTCAGAAATGGCGAAAGCGCTGCCGAGCCCCGAGGTGGCCGCGCCGACCTCGACCAGCACAGCCGGATCATATTCCGAAGGCGGCGGCAGATAGGCCCCGCCGCCATCGGCCACATCCGGGATCGCGGGTGGGGCGTTCGCGCGCTGGCCTGCGTCCACGCGGAACAGCGCAAACACCACCGCCGCGATGACGATGATGTAGAGCAGCCAATCCGGGATCAGGCGAAACACGCGTCTAGCCTCTTCTGAACATCGCCATATTGGGATCGGCGATGGCGCCGGCGATGATGAGCGCCAGTGCGATCTTCACGCTCATTAGAAACACGGCGGCGGCCACATCGCCCTCGGCGATGCGGCGCGGCAGGCCATGCAGGAAAATGTCGGCGAAGCGAAACGCCAGCAATTGCAGCAGCAGCGTGACAACGCCCCAGAGGATGATGTCCCACAAGCCGAAGGCGTAGGTGAGGCAGGCGCCCAGCGGAATGGCAAGCCCAACCACAACCCCGGCGAAGGCGAGAGCAGCGGAAGGATTGCCAGCGCGGATCAGCGCCAATTCCTTGTGCGGGGTCATCAGCACGTAGATCATGAGCGATGCGACGAACAGCCCCAGCGCAACCCCGAGCTGAATGATAAAGTTCGGAAAGCCCGAGACAAACGCATTGAGTGGCGCGGAGAAATCCATGGGGGCGGACCTATGCTTCGCCGCTTGGGCGGCCCATTTAGGCTCTGCGCTAGCGGTTCCGGGGCCTAGGCGCAAGCGAACGGAAAGGCGAGACGATGAGTGAACGCAGAGCGGCGCTGGTGACAGGCTCAACCAGCGGCATTGGCCTGGGGATAGCAACCGCTTTCGCCAAGGCCGGGATGGACGTGACGCTCAACGGCTTGGGCGATCCCGCCGAGATTGAAAAGACGCGCAAAGGGCTTGAGGCCGAATATGGCGTCACCGTCAGGTATGACGGGGCCAATCTCATGGATGGGGCCGCCGCCGAAGCCATGATCGCCAGCGCCGAGGCGGCGTTCGGCAAGCTGGACGTGCTGGTGAACAATGCCGGCATTCAGCATGTCTCGCCGATCGAGGATTTTCCGGTTGAGAAATACAACGCGATCATCGCGCTTAATCTTTCCTCCGCCTTCCACACCATTCGCGCCGCGATGCGCGGGATGAAGGCGCGCCAATATGGCCGCATCATCAATATCGCCTCCGCGCACGCGCACGTGGCCTCGCCATTTAAATCCGCTTACGTGATGGCCAAGCACGGCATTTTGGGGTTGACCAAAACCGTCGCGCTTGAGGGCGCGACGTTCAACGTGCGCTGCAACGCGATCTCGCCCGGCTATGTGCACACGCCCCTGGTGGAAGCGCAGATCCCGGACACGATGAAGGCGCGAGGGCTCACGCGCGAGCAGGTCATCAATGACGTGCTGCTCGCCGCGCAGCCGACCAAGCAATTCGTGAAGGTTGAAGACATCGCCGGCGTCGCGCTGTTTCTCACCACGCCACCAGCAGATCAGATCAATGGCGCGGCCATCCAGGTCGATGGCGGCTGGACGGCGGCGTGAGCAAGGCCAAGCGCATTTCCCTGGCGCTGCAGGGCGGGGGCGCGCTCGGCGCCTATACGTGGGGGGCGCTTGATCGCATCCTCGAGGATGAGCGCATCGAGATCAGCGCGATCTCGGGCTCATCGGCGGGCGCGATGTGCGCGGTGGTGCTGGCGGACGGCTATCATGCCGGCGGGCGCGAAGGCGCGCGCGAGCGGCTGACGCAATTTTGGGAAGGCGTCGCCACGGCGGGCCGCGCGAGCCCTTATCGGCGCACGCCGATGATGGCGTTTTTGAACGCTTTCATGCCCAATTGGGCGCAGACCAGCTACGCCGCGCTCTGGGCCGATATGGCCACGCGCTGGGCCAGCCCCTACGATTTCAACCCGCTCAACGTGAACCCGCTCAAGGAGGTGGTCGAAGAGCTGGTCAATTTCGAGCATGTGCGCGCGTGCGATGCGATCAAGCTGTTCATCGGCGCCACCAATGTGGAAACGGGCCGCATCCGCATTTTCGAGAATGCGGAGCTGACGGCCGATCACCTCATGGCCTCCGCCTGCTTGCCGCAGCTTTTCCAAGCCGTGATGATTGATGGCGCGCCCTATTGGGATGGCGGCTATACCGGCAACCCCGCGCTCTTTCCGCTGTTCAATGTGGAGCAGAGCCGCGACATCGTGATCGTGCAGATCAATCCGATCGAGCGGCCCGGCGTTCCGCAGAAGGCGGTTCATATCACCGCCCGCGTGGCCGAGATCAATTTCAACGCCAATCTGCTGAGCGAATTGCGCGCGATCGATTTCGTCGGCCGCCTCGTGGACGAGCATCGCCTGCCTGAGGGGCGCTATCGCAAAATGCTGATCCACAATGTCAGCGAAGGCGTGGCGCTGACGCCGTTGGGGCTGGGGGTGGATCTCAACACCGATCTCAGCTTTTTCCGCTCCCTATTCGATACCGGGCGCCAAGCGGCGGATCGCTGGCTCGCGGATCATTTCGCCGCGCTGGGCAAGCGCTCCACCGTCGATCTCGACGCCATGTTCCGCGCCGCGCCCGCGCCGGAGGGGGCCAAGCCGCTGCGGTGAGCGGATCACGCTTCCCGGCCGAAGCCCCGGACTTGATCCGGGGTGAGAGCCGGGATCCACGAGGCGCGCGCGTTGCTCCGGGTCCCGGCGTTCGGCCCGGCCTTCGCCGGGCGCTCAGCCGGGAAGCGGATGATCACGCTTTCCTAACCACGATGCGCCAGCGTGCGGGGATGCGCGTTTTGGCGATCCTTGCACTCGGCGCGGCTTTGGCCGCAGGGCCCGCCGCAGCGGCGGGGCCAAGCTCAAGCAGCGCGAGCAGCAGCGCTTCCCAGCAAGCCCCGGCGACGCGCCAGGAGCGGCTCACCAGCGCCGAGAGCTTTCTGCCGATGCCCACGCTTTCGGCCGGGGTGATCCAGCGCAACGCCTCCAACGGCACCATCGTGCTCGATATGGGCATCGATATTCTGGATGCGGATCTGCGCAATCGCGCGCGGCTCAATGCGCCGCGCCTGCGCGATGCGCTGCGCACCGCGCTCGCCGCTTACGCCACCACATTCTACAGAGACCGCACCGCGCCTGACCCAGATGAGCTGACGCGCCTGTTGCAGCAGGCGGTGGATCGCACGCTCGGCGCGGAAGGCGCGCGGGTGCTGCTGGTGAACATCATCTATCAGCGCCGCCAAGGCGCGCGTTAAGGCGCGAGCACGCCGCCTTTGCAGGCGATGGGCATCATCAGCGCCACCGCGCTCCATTCACGCGGCGCGCGATAGACTTCCTGCGGCGCATCGCGCTGCACCACAGTTTCATTATCGCCCATGATCTGCCGCTCGATGATGGCGAAGGTGTCTTCGTTGCAGCGGAAGCGATAGTGCACGCGCGATTGGGTGTAGCGGATGCGGGTGATCGTGGTTTCGCTTTCCCCCGTATAGACCTGCGGCGTGCCGTGGTTCACTTGCGCCCAGAGATTGGCGACGCTGCCATCGACGCTGCGGGTGATGTTGCGCTGATTATAGAGCACATCGCCATAGGCGCAGCGATCCCCGCCGCTATTGGTGAGCGCGCCGATTTCCGAGCAATCGCGCTGGCGCGCGGCCACGATCCAATCGGGGCTGAGCGGGGTGGTCTGCAGCGAGACATGCACCTGCGCGGCCGGATCTTCCGGCAGCGGGTTGGCGGGGGCTGCGGCCTGCTGCTGGCCGCAGGCGGCCAGCGTTGCAACGAGCGCGAGCGCGGCGAGGGTGTTTTTCATAGCCATAGATGACGATCTTGTATGGTTGGCGCCGGGAGGCAAGTCACATCGCTGAGATGCCGCCATCCACCTTCAGCTCCGCGCCGGTCACGAACCGGCTTTCGTCGGTGAGGAGATAAAGCGCGGCGCTCGCCACATCCTCAGGCGCGCCGATGCGGCCCAGCGGCACTTGCCGGGCGAGCTTGGCCTCAGCCGCCTCCTTGCCGAACATGCCGCGGAAGCCATCGAGAATGGGCGTGTCGATGAAGGTGGGGTGGATTGAGTTCGAGCGCACGTCGAGGCCTTTTTTCGCGCAATAGAGCGCGATGTTTTTCGAGAGCAACCACACGGCGGCTTTGCTGGCGTTGTAAGCGGGCGTGTTGTGCGAGGCGATCAGCCCTGCGATCGAGGAGATATTGACGATCGAGCCCGGCTGGTTCTGCGCCAGATATTTGATCGCGTGCTTGGCGCCGAGAAACACTGAATCCACGTTCACGCTCATCACCTGACGGAACGCGGCAAGCTCCATCTCTTCCACGCCCGCCGCCCCGCCGGCCACGCCCGCATTGTTGACCAGCCCCGAGAGCCCGCCCATCGCCGCGTTTGCATCCGCGAGCGCTTGGACCCATTGCGCTTCGTCCGTCACGTCGAGCGCGTAAGCGAAGGCTTGCCCGCCGGCGGCTTTGATCTCCGCCGCCTGCGCTTCGGCGCCTGCGACATTGAGATCAGCCAGCGCTACGGCGGCGCCTTCCGCAGCACAACGCTTAGCGATCGCAGCGCCCAGCCCCTGCGCCGCGCCGGTGATGACGATTTTTTTGCCTGCTGCGCGCCCGCTCATCGGATCCTCCGTTTTCGCCAGCATTCGGCGTCCGGCCGCGCGTGAAAAGCGTCCACAATCGGGCGGATGTGCTTTCGCGCCGCAGAGACAAGCCCCGCGAATGCAATTACCTTAGAAAAATTATTGGATTTGAGAAGGCGTCGCAACGATGGAATGGGACGCACTGCTGCTCTCGCGGCTTCAATTTGCCTTCACGGTTGGGTTTCACATTATTTTCCCAGCCTTCACGATCGGGCTCGCCTCGTTCTTGGCGGTGCTTGAGGGGCTTTGGCTGTTCACCAAGAAGCCGCTCTTCAAAAATCTCTACCTCTTCTGGGTCAAGATTTTCGCGCTCTCGTTCGGGATGGGCGTGGTTTCGGGTGTGGTGCTTTCCTATCAGTTCGGCACCAATTGGAGCGTGTTCTCGGCCATCACCGGCAGCGTGATCGGGCCGCTGCTCGCTTACGAAGTGCTGACGGCGTTTTTCCTCGAAGCATCGTTCCTTGGCATCATGCTGTTTGGCTGGAAGCGCGTGGGGCCGGGCCTGCACTTTTTCTCCACCTGCGTGGTGGCGGTCGGCACGCTGATGAGCGCGTTTTGGATTTTGGCCGCCAATTCCTGGATGCAAACCCCGCAAGGCTGGGAATGGGCCGCTGACGGCACAATGGTGGCCACCGATTTCTGGGAGGTGGTGTTCACCCCGTCCATGCCCTCGCGCTTCGCGCACATGGTGCTGGCGGCGTATCTCACCACGGCGATGGTGGTGGCGGGCGCGTCCGCGTTTGCGCTGCTGAAGGATCGGGCCAAGCCTGAGAGCCGCGTGGCGCTGCGCATGGCGGTGCTGATGATGGCGATCGTGGCGCCGCTGCAAGTGATCGTCGGCCATGAGAGCGGCGTGGTCGCGCACGAATATCAGCCGGCGAAAGTGGCGGCGATGGAAGGCTGGTGGGAAACCAAACCGGGCCAGCCCACCATCCTGTTCGGCTGGCCCGATGCGGAAGCTGAGAAAAATCATTTGGAAGTCGGCATCCCCGGATTTGGCTCCTGGTTTGTGACGGGCGATGCGAATGCGGAGCTGCATGGGCTCGATCATTTCGCCAAGGAAGATCGGCCCCCGGTGTGGATCACGTTCTGGGCGTTCCGGGTGATGGTGGCGATGGGCATGCTCATGCTGTTGCTCGGCGTGTGGGGCATTATCGCCTGGGCGCTGAAGCGGTTGGATAGATCTTCGCTGTATCATTGGGCTTTGGTGGCGGCGGGGCCGAGCGGGTTTATCGCCGTGCTGGCCGGATGGATCACCGCAGAGGTGGGCCGGCAGCCTTACGTGGTGTACGGTGTGCTGCGCACCGCCGATGCGGTTTCGCCCGTGAGCACCGCTTCGGTGGCGACATCGCTGCTGCTGTTCATGATCGTCTACGCCATCGTGTTCAGCGCCGGCGCGCTTTACATCCTGCGCCTGATGGCCAAGGGCCCAGAGAGCGATGAGCCGGCGCCGGAATCCAAACAGCCGCCAGGCACCCCGCTTGGCGCCGCAATCGAGGAGGCGTGAGCATGTTCGGGCTTGAGCTTTCGGCGATCTGGGCGGTGCTGATCGCGGTCGCGGTGTTTCTCTACGTGGCGCTGGATGGATTTGATCTGGGCGTTGGGATTCTTTTCCCGTTCGCCAAGGATGCGCGCGAGCGCGATCAAATGCAGGCTTCGATCGCGCCGGTGTGGGATGGCAATGAAACATGGCTGGTGCTGGGCGGGGGCGGGCTGTTCGCTGCCTTTCCCAAGGCTTATGCGGCGCTGATGCCGGCGCTTTATGCGCCGATCATTCTCATGCTGCTGGCGCTGATCTTTCGCGGCGTGGCGTTTGAATTTCGCCACCATGCGCGAGGGCAAGGCAAGCGCTGGTGGACGATCGCGTTCGCCGGCGGCTCAATCACCGCGACGATTGCAAGGCTTGGTGCTGGGCGGCTTTATTCAGGGCGTGAACATCGAGAACGGCGTGTTCGTCGGCGGATCGCTCGATTGGCTGACGCCGTTCTCGCTGCTGGTGGCGGCGGCTTTGGTGGCGGGCTATGCGCTGCTGGGTGCGGCGTGGCTGGTGTTTAAGGCGCAGGGCGCGTTGTATGAGCGTGCGCGCGCATGGGTGACGCAGCTGGCGCTGCTAACGGCGCTGGCGATGGGCGCGGTGAGCCTTGCCACGCTCGGTGTTGATCCGCGCGTGACAGAGCGCTGGGGCCTCACCATGACAAGCGTGGATTGGCCGGTGTTCATGCGCGTGGCGCCGCTGCCGCTGCTGGCGGGGCTGGTGTGCTTCCTGCTGTGGCGGCGCTGGAGCGGGCAGCCGCATCTGGCGCCTTATCTGCTCAGCGTCGGCCTGTTCGCGATCGGCTATATCGGCCTCGCCATCAGCCTTTATCCGTACATCATCCCGTTTGCGATGACGCCGGCGGATGCGGCCGCCGCCGATAATGCGCTCGCGCTGATGCTATGGGGCGCGCTGATCATGCTGCCGGTGGTGCTGGCCTATACGGCCTATGTGTATTGGATCTTCCGCGCGAAGGTGAGCGATGAAGCCGCCTATCATTGAAGGCCCGCCAGAAGAGGGCGCGCCGCAGCCGCCGCTGGGCAAGCGCCTCTTCTGGTTTGTTGCGCTGTGGATCGGCGGCCTCGTTGTCGTGGCCGCCGCCGCGTATGCGTTGCGCGCGCTTATTCTCTAGCGCGCGGCGCCTCGGCCAGCACAAGCGTGCGCGGTGCGTAGAGCGCTTCGCAGGCGCTTTGCGCGGTGGCGCAGCGCAAGCTGAAGCCTTCGCGCGTGCTGATGCGGATCGAGCCGTCGGGGCGGGAGGCGAAGGCGCAGGCGGATGCGCCTTGGCTCATGCAATGATTGACAGCCTCAGCGCCAGTGATGGCGAGCGCGGGGCTGGTGAAGCCGGCGAACATAACCGCCCCGGCCAAGGCGGCGGCGAATGTGCGTTTCATCTTTCTCGTCTCCTCGCCCGCTTGAGCGGGCTTGGAGAGGATGCGGCGCGGCGCGTGGCGGGGCTGTGACGGGCGTCACCCGTCAGCCGCGCAAATCCGCCGCTTCGTCGATGAAATGCGCCAACGCCACGTCTTTGTCTGTGACCCCGCCTGCATCATGCGTGGAAAGCGTGATGGTGACGCGGTTGTAAACATTCGACCATTCAGGGTGATGATCATGCCGCTCGGCATACATCGCCACGCGCGCCATGAAGCCGAAGGCGGCGTTGAAATCATGGAAGCGGAACTCGCGCATGATGGCGTCCCGCCCCTCGGCCGCGCGCCAGCCCGGCAGGCGCGCAAGCGCGGCTTCGGCGCCGATTTTTTCGGTTGGCATGGCGGGCTCCTTTTCTAGGAAGCTAGCGCGGGGTGGCGGTTTGGGAAGGGTTTCTTACTTGGACCGCCGGCGCCCTCGCCGGCAGGGCTTTATCCGTTTGCGCCGGCGTGTGAGGCCAATAGC
>DAORMO010000119.1:0-9550 GCA_035440585.1 Terricaulis sp. | reverse complement strand
ATGGAGGCCGCCATGAGCTAATCGTGCGAACGGACGCCGAGATGGGGCGCGGTCAAGTGCAAGACCGAGAAGCGGCAATCCGTCTTGTTGCGCATGAAGCCGGGCTCACAATTGGTGAAGATAGGCCCCAATTGGCGACGATCTTGCCGACGAATGCGGCGCGCATGCAAGCCATGTTGCCGCCACTCACACGCGCGCCCATCTTCGCCATCCGCAAACGGCCGCGTCTCATCTATCGCTTGGGTGATTATGTGGCGCATGGCGCCGCAACCCGCGCGATGGCCGATCAATTGGCCGAAGCTGTCGCCGCCAAGCGCAACATCGTCGTTGCCGGCGGAACTGGCTCTGGCAAGACAACTTTGCTCAACGCCTTGCTTGCAGAGCCAGCCTTCACAGAAGCGCGTGTGGTTATTCTGGAGGACACAGCTGAGCTGCAATGCGCCAGCCTAAACAGCGTTCAAATGCTGACCAAGGCGAACCCGCCCCTGATCGGCATGCGTGAATTGGTTCAGATGAGCCTGCGTCTGCGTCCAGACCGCATCGTCGTAGGCGAGGTCCGCGACGGTGCGGCGCTTGAAGTGCTCAAAGCCTGGAATACTGGCCACCCTGGGGGTCTTCTCACACTGCACGCAAATTCAGCCGCGGACGCGTTTATGCGGCTTGAGGATCTATGCATGGAGGCGCGGGCCCAGTCCGCGCGCCGCTTGATTGAAGCCGCCATCGATATGGTCGTCTTCATCGCACGCACCAGCAGCGGTCGCCAGATCACCGACATTGTCACGTGCCGGCACGCCAAAAGGAGGGCGCAATGAGAAAGCATGTCTTGATGATCGTGACCGGCGCGCTGGTGATGAGCTTGGCCGCGCCAGCCTATGGGGCAGGTTCGGGCATGCCCTGGGAGGGGCCGCTTGAACAGGTCGTCGCCTCGATCACAGGTCCGGTCGCGCGCGCCGCGGGCGTCATCGCCATCGTTATTGCCGGGGTGACAATCGCTTTTTCAGAGGGCGGAGGCGGGGTGCGCAAGCTCGCTTTTGCGGGGCTTGGCATCGCCATCATGTTTGCAGCGGTGAGCTGGGGGCTCAGCTTTTTCGGCTTTGCCGGCGGGGCGCTCATTTAGGGGAGTGTGCGCGATGGACGATTTTCCTGAGTTTTACGTCAGGCCGCTGCGCACGTCGCTCACGCGCCCGATTCTGATGGCCGGCGTGCCGCGCGGCTTTGCCGTGCTCAATGGCACGCTCTGCGCGGCGATCGCCCTTGGCTTGCAACAGCCCTTCATCGGCGGGCCGCTTTGGATCGTGCTGCAGGCAGGGGCGGCATGGGCCGCCGCGCGCGATCCCTGGTTTCTTGAAACTTGGCCGCGGCACCTCGCCAAGCCGGCCTATTTCGGAAGCTAAGGGGAGGTCGCCGCTGTGCTTGATCTTCGCCCCTATAGGTCTTCGGCCGCGCGTCTGAGCGATTTTCTGCCATGGGCTGGGCTTGTGGCGCCTGGGATTGTCCTAAACAAGGATGGCGCGTTTCAGCGCACGCTTGGCTTTCGCGGCCCTGACCTTGATTCGTCTACGCCCGCCGAACTCATGGGGGCGGCCCATCGCCTTGACAATGCGCTTCGCCGTTTCGGCTCAGGCTGGTGTCTGCATGTGGAAGCGCGTCGCTTGCCCGCGCCCGGTTACCCTGACGCACAATGGCCCGATGCGCTGTCTTGGCTGATCGACGAAGAGCGGCGGGCCGTGTTTGAGGGCGCCGGCGCTCGTTTTGAAAGCCGATATTTTCTGACGCTGACCTGGATGCCGCCGGCCGAGCGTCAGGAAAAACTGGAGCACCTGCTTTTTGAAGGCGGTGAGCCAAGCGCGGGCGCAATCGATTATCGGCGCATGTTGACCACGTTTGAAGCCGCATCGGACACGTTGCTGAACCTGCTTGAAACCACAGCGCCGGAGGCGCGCTGGCTCAATGACGAGGAGACGCTCACCTATTTGCACGCTTGCATCTCAGACAGCCCCCACCGGGTGGCGGCGCCCAAAACACCGTTCCATATTGATGCGTTGATCAGCGACACAGAATTTGTCGGCGGCCTTAAACCAAGACTAGGCCGACATCATCTCGCGATCATTTCCATTCGGGCCTATGTGACCGAGACCGAGCCAGGCCTGCTCGATGCACTCAATCGCCTGCCGATGTCTTATCGCTGGGTCACGCGCTTTTTGCCGCTCGACCGCGAAGAGGCGCGCCGCGAAATAGAGAAAATTCGCAAACGCTGGTTCTCCAAGCGCAAGGGGCTGATGACGCTCTTGCGCGAGGCGTTCTTTAAAGAAGAATCGGCGCTGTTTGACAATGACGCCGCCAATCAAGCTGGCGACGCCGATGCGGCGCTTCAGGATCTTGGCGCAGATGCAGTGGCGGCGGGCTATGCAACGCTCACCATCACGCTCGCTGAAGAAGACGAGCAAACCCTCAAACAGCGCGTCGAGCAGGTGCAGCAAGTCACCGACGGCATGGGTTTTGTCACTGAAGTCGAAGCCGTCAATGCGGTCGAGGCTTGGCTCGGCAGCTTGCCTGGGCAGGCCTATGCCGATGCGCGGCGGCCCATCATCCTGACGCCAAGTCTTGCACACCTTTTGCCGCTCTCGGCGGTGTGGGCAGGCCCCGAGCACAATGCCCACCTTAAGGCCGCGCCGCTCATGCTGACAGCAACAGATGGCGCGACCCCCTTCAGGCTCTCCATCCATGTCGGCGATGTCGGCCATACTTTGATTGTCGGACCGACCGGTGCAGGAAAGTCGGTGCTGCTCGCCACGCTGGCGGCGCAATGGCTGCGCTATGAGCGCGCGCAGGTCTTCATCTTCGACAAGGAGCGCTCGGCGCGCGCCACTGTGCTCGGCCTTGGCGGCGATTTTTTTGATTTGGGCGAGGAAGGGGCGCTGGGCTTAAAACCACTCGAGGCGGTGGACGATCCCAATGAGCGGGCGTGGGCGCTGGACTGGATCGCTGGGCTTTTAACCGACGTTCAGATTGCAGTGACCCCTGAGCTTAGGCGCGAATTGTGGCGCGTGCTGGAATTGCTTGGCGCGCGCGCGCCCGAAGATCGCACGCTTACGCTATTCGCGGCGCTTGTGCAGGACGCTGGCGCGCGCGCAGCGCTCTTGCCCTTCACCCATGCCGGCCCTTTAGGGCGCATATTGGATCATGATTGCACTTCGCTTGCAGCGGGTCGGGTGCAGGCCTTTGAGATGAATGAGCTCATGCGCCGGGGCCAAGGCGCAGGCGCTGTGCTGTCTGTGCTCTTTCACCTGCTTGAAGCACGCTTTGACGGGCGACCCACTTTGCTCATCTTGGATGAGGCTTGGCTCTATTTGCGCGACGCATTCTTTTCCGCGCAAATCCAGGAATGGCTGAAAACTTTGCGCAAGCGCAATGTCGCGGTGATTTTCGCAAGCCAAGAACTCGCCGATATCGAGACAAGCCCGATCGCTTCTACGATCATTGAGGCCTGTTTCACCCGCATCTATCTGCCAAACGACCGCGCCCGCGAACCGCGCTCGCGCGCGTTCTATGAAGCGCTTGGCCTCAATGGACGGCAGATCGATCTGATCTCAAGCGCGATGCCCAAGCGGGATTATTATGTCGTGAGCCGAGACGGCGCGCGGCTGTTTGAGCTCGGTTTAGGGCCTGCGGCGCTCGCCTTTGTCTCAGCCGCCAAGCCCGAGGACCACGCTCTTATCGACAAAGTGCTCGCACGTTCGCCTGGCCCTGGCTTTGCCGCCGCGTGGCTTGATGCGCGGGGGCAGCATGCGGCCGCTGAGGCGGCGCGGCGTTTTGCGGCGGTCGCCAAGGCAGGCGACTACAAAAGCGTGGGACCGATCTAAGAAGGAGGAGGCCATGATGTTAGCGAGGTGGAAAGTTGCTGTGCTCATCGTCGCTGCGATGCTGAGCGGTGCAGGTGGGCGCCAGGCCCAGGCGCAATGGGTTGTGCTCGACCCTGCCAATCTCGCCCAAAGCATCGCCCAAGTCGCCAATATGGTCGAGCAGATCAGCAACCAGGCGCGTCAGATTGAGCAGGCAAGCGCCATGCTCGCGCAGAATCCATTGCAAATATCGCCCGAAATATCGCGATCCCTCGCTGAGGTGCGCGCAGTTTTCTCCCAAGCAGAAGGCCTTTCCTTTGAAGCCCACCGGCTTTCAGCGCAATTGCGCACGCTCTATCCAGACGCTTGGGAGCGCTATGACCTTGGGGCGGTGTTGGCGCAATCAGACCGTTGGCTGGCGGAGAGCCGCGTGAGCATTCGGCGAGCGATGGACGCTGAGGCGCGGGCAGCCGCGGCAATCGAGGGCGCGCAGGGGCAAATTGACCGCGCCCTGCGCTCATCGTCCAGCGCCGAGGGGCAAACGGGCGCGGTGCAAGCCGGCAATCAATTGCTGGGCGTTCAAGCCGGACAGCTGACCGAAATTCACGCGCTGCTCGTCGCACAGGGCCGCGCATTGCAAACAGAGCGCATGGAGCGGCTTGCGCGCGAAGAACGGGCGAGGGAAATCCAGCGCCGCGCCTTTCCCACGGGCTCAAGCGCTGCACCCGAACCAGCGCGCAGCGCTTTTTAAGGGGACAGGCGATGGAGCCGCAAACTCTCAACAGCTTCCTAGACCGGTTCCTGAGCGTTGCGGATGCAGGATTTGGTCTAATCGCAGGCGACATCACCTTTGTCCTCAACGCGCTCATCATCATTTCCATCACCCTCGCTGGCGCGCAATGGGCGCTTGCACAAGAAGCGCCGATGGCGCCGTTCTTTCGCAAAATCCTGTTCGTCGGGCTGATGGCGTTCTTGATCAATAATTGGGATCTGCTCGCCACCGCCATCAATCAGTCAGGCGCCATGCTCGGTTTGAGAGCGGGCGGTGATGGCATGACCATGGCTGATCTGCACAATCCTGGCCGGGTCGCCCAGATTGGCGTGGAGATGTTTGGACGCACCGCAGCTCTAGGCGAGGGCTTAAACATCATCACTGATTTTGGACCGCTCATCGCTATTTACGCGGCGGCGTTCACAGCCATGCTTGGCTTTTTTCTCCTCGCCTTGCAGGTGTTTGTTGCGCTGATCGCGTTTAAGCTTGGAGCGCTCGCGGCCTTCATTGCATTGCCCTGGGGCGTGTTCAGCGGCACATCCTGGGTGGCTGAGCGTCCCATTGGCTGGGTGGTTGGCTCAGCTGTGCGTCTTTTTGTGCTTGCCTTTGTCGCCTCGGTCTCGCTCAGCTTTGTCGACACCTTGCCAGAGACGCTTAGTCTCGACGCGGGCGGGGCGCTCAATGTTTTGCTGTTTGGGCTCACGGTGATGGCGCTTGCTTGGTTTGCGCCCTCTCTCGCGAGCGAGGTGGTGCAAGGCCAGCCGCACCTTTCAGCTGCTGATGCGATGCGCGCGGGACAGGGCGCGGGCGTTCAAGCGATAGGCGCAGGTGCTCTTGGGGTCTGGGCGGGTGCTAAGGGGGCGTCGGCGCTTGCTGCGGGCGCGCGTGCGCTTGGACGTCGCGCGCGCCAATTCGGTAGCGGCGGCGGTGGCTCGCCAAGGGCGGCGATCAATTATGCGGGCATGCAGGCAAGACCTCGCCCGCCCAAGCCGGGACCTGGAGGCGCATCATGAGCTTTCCCTTCAAATCGCCAGTGAAAAGTTTCGCGCCGCCACCGGCAGAGACACCTTATCGGCGCGCGCAGGCGGAATGGGATGCGCGCATGGGCAGCGCGGTGCTGTCGGCGCGTACCTGGCGACGCATCGCTTTCGCAGCAGTTGCCGGGACCGCTTTGGCTGTGATGGGGGCGACCGCCATCGCGCTGCAGCAGCGAACTTTTGTGCATGTGGTGGAGGTCGACCCCCAAGGCCAAGTGCTGAGCGTGCGCTCTGCGGAGCGGCATTGGACGCCAAGTGAGACGCAGAAAATCTATCATATCGGCCGCTTTGTTCGGCTGGTGCGATCTTTGCCGACAGATGGCGTCGTCATGCGCGAGAACTGGCTTGAGGCCTACCGGTTTTTGACACCGCAAGCCGCTGCTCAGCTGACCGAGATTGCACGTCAAGATGACCCATTCCTAAGTTTGGGACGGGTTGGGCGCACGATTTTCATTCGGTCAATCATAGCGCGTTCGGACACGTCCTACGAAGTGAGTTGGGTTGAGCGCAGCACCAATGGCGCAGGCGCGGATACAGCAGAAGCCTATAGCGGGGTGTTTACGGTCACCACGCGGCAGCCGCGCAACGCCGACGAGGTGGCGATCAACCCGATAGGGCTTTTGATCTCTGATTTCTCATGGAGCCGGGTAAGATGAGATTATTTCTCCTTGTTGGTTTTGCAGCGGCTTGCCTGGCGGGACCAGTGTTTGCCGACGTGCGCGGCCATGAAAGTGCTGAGGTAAGTCAGTGTCGTCCGATGGCGATCGCGCACGCCTCTGGGACGGAACGCAGGGCGCGTTCTTCTGTGCAGGTCTGGGCGGACGCCAATCAAGCGGCGCGTCAGCGCCCCGGACGGGAAGGGTTTGAAGCCGCGCGTTATATTTATACCTATGCGCAAGGGGCGATTTTTGAACTCTACGCCAACCCAAACTTCATTTCGACCATCTTGCTTGAGACGGGCGAAACGCTCACCAGCGTGGCCGCCGGCGATACCTCGCGGTGGCAAGTCAGCGAGGCGATAGCAGAGGGCGAGCATGGCCTGCGCACGATGCTGCTTGTTAAGCCTGCCGCCATTGGCTTGCGCACAAACATTGTCCTTGTCACCGACCGGCGCACCTATCTGGTGGAAGCGATTTCACAGGCGGGGGAGGCCTATTCCGCCGAGATCGCTTGGTGTTATCCGCACAGCGATGCGGCGCATGCATCCACGAGCGCCGGGGCGTTCAATTTTGACTATCGCGTGCGTGTGGTGCGCGGTTCACGTCCGGTCTGGGCGCCCGTGCGCGTGTTTGACGATGGACAGCGCACCTGGATTGAGTTTTCAGCCGCGACAGCGGCGAGCGAATTGCCGCCGCTTTTTGTGATCACTGGCGAAGGCGCCGAACTCGTCAATTATCGGATCGATGGGCGACGTTATGTGGTTGATCGTGTCTTCGATCGCGCCGAGCTCCGCTTGGGCGTGCGCGCGCCTCAGATTGTGCGCATCGAGCGCTCGGGGCTTGTGGCGGCAGGTCAGCGCACGCCGCGAGGCCGGCCATGAGCCCGGCAGACGGGCCCGCGCCTGGGCCAGATATTTCTATTCGGGCGCGACCGCCATCGCCCAAGCGGCTCTCGCGCAAGGTCTTGCTGGGCGGGGCGATACTCTTGGCCGCTCTTGTCTCGACAGCGTTGCTGCTTGGCCTCGATGGCAGGCCGCATCGGTTCGCATCCAGCGTCGAGCCTCAAGTCGCCTTGGCCCCTCCGGAATCCATCCAAGGCGCGCCCGGCGTCTACGAAAGCGCCAATTTTGGCAGAGAGATGTTGGCCACTTCTGACACGCATGAGATGTCCGCCGGAGCGCTGCTTGAGCCGCCGGCGGATGATGGGGGACGGCAAGCTGGGGCTGAAGCGTCAGGCGCGCCGCCCGGAGGGCCTGGCGCCCAGGAGATCGCGGCCGCGGCGCCCATTCTTTTTGCTGCGTCGGCAGGTCTCGCGCGCGGCGCTGAAGGCGGCGATCGCCTGGCCTCGCGACTAACCCCGCCTGGCTCGCGCTATGAGGTTTTGGCGGGCTCAGTCATCGCCGCCGCGCTCTTGACTGAGCTCAATTCAGACGTCTCTGGGCGCGTTGTCGCCCAAGTCACCGCGCCAGTGTTTGACACGGTCTCAGGCGTTCACCTGCTTATTCCGCAGGGATCGCGCCTGATCGGCTCGTATGACAATGCTGTGGTCTATGGGGATCGTCGTTTGGTGCTGAACTGGGATAGGCTCATTTTTCCGAATGGCTGGAGCATTGACCTTGGGGGCATGCAAGGGACAGATCCAACAGGCGCCGCTGGGCTTACCGACCGGACAGACAATCATGTTGATCGGCTTATCGGCGCTATCGCGCTGTCTTCTGTTCTGAGCGTGATCGCCAATCGGGCGGAAGATCGCGATGACGGCGCCTCGTTGGCGCAAAGTCTGGGTGACGCGGCCGCCCAAGAGGCGGCGCGAACGGGCGGCAAGATTGTCGATCGGGCGCTGGCTGTGCGCCCGACTTTGCGCGTGCGCGCTGGAGCGCCCGTGCGGGTTCTGGTCATGCGCGATATCGGCCTGCGCCCTTACCGCGGGGACCGCCACAGCGTTCGGTAAGTCTCTATTCGCGAGCCAATTAGCGCCAGATCGCAAAGCAATTAGGCCGAGAGTCGCCCCCGCGCAGCGGTGTTTGTGCATTGGCCAATGTCGGGTGAGATGTGTGTGTCCCGTCGCGGGGAAACGCATCTGAGGCTAGGCTGAGTGACAGCGCGTGAACGGAGGTATCTGTCAGAGTGGGATAGAAGGGGAAGGGGGATGGCTAGATAAAGGACGCCGTGATCACGGAGCAAAGCTCTGAACGGCTTCGGAGAAAGTCGAGGTTGCAGCGAGCATTGAACCCTGGACGAAAGGCGAGGCTAAGGGCGGGACAAATTGCGCCGCACCTCTTGCGCCAATCCAGATGTTTAAGTTCGCGAGCGCGCGCTTTCAGAGCATCTGTCTTGTCCGGAGTGCCGTTGGGCGCGCGAACATCTGCGAGCTGGATCTCGTGCGTCTCTTTATGATCCAAGCAGCACGTCAAAGCACGGGTTCATCCATGGGCGCGACCAAAAGGCTCGCCCTCTGAACACCGCTCACGAGCCAGCCCGGCGCGCCAAAACCCGTGCAAGTCAGCGAAGTTTCAGGCGTGTGAGGCGGCATGCGGCGAATCCCCGGCACAATCTCCGCATGAGGTACGGAGCATGCCTGGCTGTATCCATCAATTGGGGGCAGGCCGGAGTCTCGCTGGGACATGTCGCGCTGGCCCCAAAGCTGGCATAAGTGCGTCTCCGGGCGCCAGTGTCGCCGCATCGGGCGCATGCAGGCGCTCGGCGCTAATCTGCGCGCCGAAGCCGAGCTCGCGACCTTGACTGAGTGCGTGCTCAAATCCTCTGAGATCGAAGGCGATGTGCTCCGAAGGTTGCGTCTCGTTTCAAGATTGGCGTCAATTCGGCGGCTTGGCGATTGAGATACCCATTTTGGGTCGCGTGCGTCCTCGGCTGTTAACGCGGCGCCCTTCATGCCAGTGTTATAGTCACGCTTCGATGTCGAGGGTGACATGCGTGCGACGATCTTAATTCTGGAGCCACGTGCGCCGACACTCTCGTTGCTGCGGCGCACGATTGAAGCAATTGAAGGGCCGATCCTCGCGCATGCGGAAACAATAGAGGCGGCGTAGACATCCTCCGACTGGCGCAAGTCGAGATGGTGTTCGTCGATGTTGGGTTCGCTGCCCATGTCAGTATTGATTTCATAGGCGGCATTCGTCGTGAGCGGTTCTCGGTCAATCGGCGCCTGCCGCTTATCGCCTTCGGCGGGTCTATCAGGAATTTCGTGTAAGGGCCGGATGATCAAGCGAGCTTGAACCG
>DAORMO010000118.1:9312-9641 GCA_035440585.1 Terricaulis sp. | reverse complement strand
GCAGGTCGACCCCGCGGTCTTCTGCGCTGGCGTCGAACAACAGCTGCTGGCCCAAACAAATTCCAAGCAGCGGCCGCGCAAACGATCGCAGCACCGCGCCAAGCGCTTTAGCCCGCAGCAACCGCATTGCATGCGCTGCCGCGCCCACCCCCGGCAGGATCACGCGCTCCGCTTCGCCGATGCGCGCCGGATCGTCCGTCAGCACCGCGGCGACGCCGAGCCGCTCCAGCGCAAACATCACCGACGCCGTGTTGCCAACGCCGAGCTTCACCACCGCGACGCTCATACGATCACACCCTTGGTCGAAGGCAAATCCAGGCTCTCGATCG
>DAORMO010000118.1:5302-9215 GCA_035440585.1 Terricaulis sp. | reverse complement strand
GCGCCCAGGCTTTGCGCCAGCGAGCGAAACACGTGCTCGGTCATCTCTGTCGGATAATCGCCCAGCTGCGCTTGCGCGAACGCGCCTTCAAAGACGAGGTAAGGCCGGCCTCCGAGATCGATCGAGACTTTCGCCTCGGCCTCATCCATCGGCAGCACGAACCCATAGCGCGCGATGCCGCGGCGCTCGCCGAGCGCCTGCTTCAGCGCCTGCCCCAATGTCAGCGCGCAATCTTCGATCGTGTGATGTGCATCAATCTCAAGATCGCCCTTGCACGATAGCGACAGCGCAATGCCGCCATGTTGCGCCACTTGTTCGAGCATGTGGTCGTAAAATCCGACACCGGTCTTGATCGATGGCGGCGCGCGGCGGTCGAGATCGATCAAGACCGACACTGCCGTCTCGCGCGTTTCACGCACAAGTTCCGCGCGGCGGCGGCGAATAATCGGCTCTCCCAGCTTCTGCGGTGGCGCGCCCAGTCGTACCTCCGCCGCGCGCGCATGCGCCTCATCCAGCGGCGTCAGCACGTCGCCTTCCGCGCTCACCCGCTCACGCGCTTCGATCACGCGCCGATGCAGCAAATCGGGCTTCACAATATGCCGCGCAAAAATATCCGGCCGCGCCTGCACGCCGATTTCCAGCGCATCGCCAAAGCCCTGCGTCACCACCAGCACGACATCCGCGCCCTTGCGCTCCAGCAGCGCATTGGTCGCCACCGTGGTGCCGAGCTTCACCGAGGCGATCGCCCCGCCATGCTCGGCCAAGATTTGGCTGATCGCCTCCAGCGCTGCATCGGCATAGCGCTCCGGATTGACGCTCAGCAGCTTTCGCACGAGCTGCGCGCCGTCGGGCCCGCGCGCCACCACGTCGGTGAACGTGCCGCCCCGATCGATCCAGAAATGCCATCCAGCTTGCATGCGGGCGCGACCATCGCCGTGCAGCGCGTTGCAAATCAAGTTGCGAACGGGTTGGAGGATCAAAAATTCTTGTATACAAGAATTGGCATGAAAAATGTGCTGTTCGCCCCTGGCTTGGCTGTGTTTTTGTTCGCATGTGCGGCGCCACAAGCGCACGCGCCTCACGCGGAACGCATCGCCGTCGCCTGGCGGCTCGGCGGCTTCGCCGCGCCCGAAAGCGCGATCATGTCGGCCGATGGCGCATTCTTTTATGTGTCCAACGTCAACGGCGCAGGCACGGATAAGGATGGAAACGGCTTCATCTCGCGTGTCTCAACGGGCGGCCAATTGCTGCAGCGCGAATGGGCCAGCGGGCTCAACGCGCCCAAGGGCATGTTCCTTGTCGGCGACACGCTCTACGTCACCGATATTGATGAGGTGGTGGCGATCGATGCAGCGAGTGGGGCGATCCGCGCGCGCACGCCGATCGCCGGCGCCAATTTCCTGAACGACATCACCCGCGCCCCGGATGGAACCCTGCTCGTCACAGATTCACGCGGGCATCGCATCTACGCGCTGCGCGATAACGTGGCCTCGGTTTGGCTGGAAGGGCCGCTGCTTGAATCCGTCAATGGCCTATTGCCCGAACCTGGCCGGCTGATCGCTGCAACCATGACCAACAATAACGGCCGCTTGCTTGCAATTGATTATCAAACGCGTGCGATCACCGTGCTGGCTGAAGGCGTCGGCCGCGGCGACGGCATCGGCGCGCTGGGCCAAGGGCGTTACATCGTCAGTTCTGTGCCGGGCCAAATGCAGGTGGTGGGCGCCGATGGTGCGGTGCGCACGATCCTAGACACCACAGGTGAGCAGCGCACGCTGAACGATTTTCACCTTGAAGGCGCAACGCTCTACCAGGCGCACATGAACAGCAACGAGATCACCGCCTACACGATCACCAGCGATCGCTAAGACGGATAGACTTGCGCGCCGCGCAGGGCGAGCTAGGCTGAGCGCCAGTTCTCGGGAGGAACGCGCTCTTGAAGCCGACAAACATCGCGCAACCCGATTATTTCCATAAAGTCGTCGATTGCCAATGGGCGTGCCCGGCGCATACGCCGGTGCCGGAATATATCCGCCTCATCGCCGCCGGCCGCTACGCCGACGCGTTCATGATCAATTGGCGCTCGAACGTGTTTCCCGGCATCCTCGGCCGCACCTGCGATCGCCCGTGCGAGCCCGCCTGCCGCCGCGGCCGCGTGGAGGAGGCGCAAGAAAAGCCTGAGCCTGTCGCCATCTGCCGTTTGAAGCGCGTGGCCGCCGATAATAAAGGCGAGATCGAAGATCGCCTGCCGCCGAAGGCCACGCACAAAAACGGCAAGCGCGTTGCGCTCATCGGCGCCGGCCCCGCCTCGCTCACCGTCGCGCGCGATCTTCTCCCGCTTGGCTATGAGGTGCACATCTACGACGCCGAGCAAAAGGGCGGCGGCATGATCCGCACCCAGATCCCGCGCTTCCGCCTGCCCGAAAGCGTGATCGATGAAGAGGTCGGCTACGTTCTGCATTATGAGCCGGTCACCCATTTCGGCGAACGCATCGAGTCGCTGAAAGCGCTGCTCGCCAAAAATTATGACGCCATCTTTGTCGGCACTGGCGCGCCGCGCGGGCGCGATCTTGGCTTGCCGGGCCAGCAGGAGGCCAAGGCCAACGTGCATATCGGCATCGATTGGCTCTCCAACGTCTCGTTCGGCCACATCGAAAAAATCGGCAAGCGCGTGATCGTGCTCGGCGGCGGCAACACGGCGATGGACTGCTGCCGCACGGCGCGGCGCCTCGGCGGGGAGGATGTGAAAGTCATCGTCCGCTCTGGCTTCGATGAAATGAAGGCGAGCCCCTGGGAAAAAGAGGATGCGCAGCACGAAGGCATCCCCATCCTCAATTTCCTCAACCCGCGCGAGATCACGCACGCAAACGGCAAAATCACCGGCATGTGGTTCACGCCGATGCATTGGGCCGAAGAGAAAGGCCGCAAAAAGCTCGTCCCCAGCGGGGAGCCTGACGTGCATTTTGAGTGCGATGACGTGCTGATGGCCGTCGGCCAGGAAAACGCTTTTCCCTGGATTGAGCGCGACATCGGCATGGCTTTCGGCGAATGGGATATGCCGGTGGTGGATGAGCTCACCTTCCAAAGCTCGCTGCCCAACGTGTTCTTCGGCGGTGACGCGGCCTTTGGCCCCAAGAACATCATCTGGGCCGTCGCCCACGGCCACGAAGCCGCCGTCTCGATTGACCTCTTTTTAAACGGGCAGGATGTGCGCAAGCGCCCGCCGCCCGATGTGGTGATGCACTCCACCAAAATGGGCATCCATGAATGGAGCTATGACAACGATATCGCGCTCGATGCGCGCTATAAGGTGCCGCTGGTTGAGCCCGACGTGGCGCTGCGCAATGTGAAGATCGAGGTCGAGAAGGGGTTTGACCCGCTGCTCGGCTATAAGGAGGCGCAGCGTTGCCTCAATTGCGATGTGCAAACCGTGTTCTCCGCCCCGCTCTGCATCGAGTGCGACGCTTGCGTCGATATCTGCCCGATGGATTGCATCACCTTTACCGAAAACGGCGAAGAAACGGATCTACGCGAACGCCTCACCGCGCCCGCGCTCAATCTCGAGCAGGATCTCTACGTGCAGGATGGGCTCAAAACTGGCCGCGTCATGGTGAAAGACGAAGACGTCTGCCTCCATTGCGGCCTCTGCGCCGAACGCTGCCCCACCGGCGCCTGGGACATGCGCCAATTCTATTTGGAAACCGCCAAAGCCGGCTGCGGCGCGCGCGAGCTCGCGGCGGCGAAGTAACAACCGCGCTTTGTGCTCCCCCGTTAGGGGGAGCTGTCACGCGGAGCGTGACTGAGGGGGCGGCGCTTGTGCTTGCAGATATTCGCGCCCACCCCTCCGTCTCGCGGCTCCCGCCGCGATCCACCTCCCCCTCGCGGGGGAGGACGCGGCCGAGGGCCGGCCTCA
>DAORMO010000118.1:0-5226 GCA_035440585.1 Terricaulis sp. | reverse complement strand
ATCAACGCTCGCGCTTTATCCTGACGCCCGCCCCCTCACCCGCTGCAAGCAAGCTTGCAGCGACCTCTCCCCCTCGCGGGGGAGAGGTGAGGGAGTCCGCTTTTCGCCGGGAGCGGTCATTCGCGCTATGCCGTCTTGCCCGAGGGATGGACCAACAATTCGCGAGATTGTGTCACTTTCCCGTTGGCGAGCTTTAGTACGTCAAACTCACCGCGAGGTTCAGCCGTATCGGTGTTGAGGGTGTAGATTACTCCGTAACTGCTCGGTGCCCGAGCGGCCACAGCCTCCAAGAAACGTCGCTCGATGCCCGCGGACATGGGGTGATTTTGAGCAAATGCTGCGTTCGCGATGGTGCCGCCGTGGGTGCCGCGCAACGTGAAATTTTCAAACCGGAGGCCTGTTTGCTCACACGCTTGTTCTAGCTTCTTGCGCAGTCGCTCGGGACGAGCGTCACGCCATGCGTCCTCGCGCCAAAACTCCTCTTCGTCCTCGGTGAATTGCATCGGCTCCCAGTGATGTTGGGGGCCGTCATCGACCATTAGCCAAAGATAGAATTCAAACATCGGTGCACCCAAAGTCGGACGAGATCATCGCTCACGCTTCCCGGCGCGCCAACGTCTCAATTGGGCCAGCCTGAAACGTAACACGCTTCCCCGCCGAGCGCCCCGCGAAAGCGGGGCCGAGAGCGGGGATCCAGGAGTGAAAGGGCGCGGTGCTCGGCTCTGGATCCCGACTCGCACCCCGGCGTGCGCCGGGGCTGCGTCCGGGAAGCGTGCTTTATTTCTTTAAGTCTGTTCCGGCCACATGAAAAATCCCTCACCCTCACCCCGGAACTAAACCGCCCGCCCGCGCGTCCCTAATGCGCACAGGCGGCGCGCTGTGAGCGTCGCTGGATTGACGCCCAGAAGGGGAACGCCAAAATGAAACCTCGTTTTCTCACCGCGCTGGCCATGAGCGCCGCGCTCACCGCCGCCACGGTCGCGCCGTCTTTCGCCGAAGCGCCGTTCCGCAGCGCCGCGCCGCAAACCTTCAGCGCTGAAGAATTGCACGCCTACGGCCTCAACGAAGCAGCCACAGAGCGCGCCATCGCCCTGCAAGAGCAAGGCTATGAAATCCACGTGCTGAGCGAAGAAGAAGCCGCAGGCTATCAAGCCGGCATCACCGATACGCAATGGCTTTTGCTCGGCATTCTCGCCGGCGTGATCGTCATCGCCGTGGTTGTCGCTGACTAATGCGCCAAGCGCGCTTTGCGCTGTTCGGCCTTTTCTTGTCGCTAAGCAGCGCGGGCTGCGCCATCAATCCCAGCCGGGATGTGGCGCAGTTCGCGGCGCAGAGCGGCATGAATTCGTTTGAGCCGTTTCACCGCCGGCTCACATCGCCCGAAGCGCTGGTGCTGCCCGTGGTGCACGATCAGCAATTCTCCGGCCCCGCCTGCGGCGCGCATGCGCTGGCCAGCGTCGTCAATTATTGGCGCGGGCCGGGCGCGCTTGAGGGCGCTGCGCTTTTCGCCAGCCAGCCGCCCGAGGCCAAGGCTGGCTATTCCATGGCTGAGCTTTTAGCGATCGCCCGCGCCAATGGCCTTGCCGCCTCCGCCGTGCGCCTCGATGAAGCGCACATCATCCGCGAGTTGGAGCAGGGCCGCCCGGTGCTGATCCCTGTCAATCTGCCCTCGATCTACGTGCAGCAGCGCGTGATGCCGGGCGGGGAAACACCGGTGGTCGGTCATGTGCGCAATTTTGTGATCAACCGCGCCGGCCGCGTCTCGGAATTCGCTGGCCTTGCGATGGTGGATCATTATCTGCTCGTGGTCGGCTATGATGAAACCCGTTTCGTCGTGGTCGAGCCCGTGATGGGCTATCGCACCATCACCCGCGCGCGCCTGGCGCGGTATCGCGAAGCTTTCGCAAATGCGGCCATGGTGTTTTCCGGCCCGCCGCGCGCCGCCGGCGCGGTGAGTTAGCGCGACCACGAACAGAGCACGCTTCCCTGACGCAGCCCCGGCGAAAGCCGGGGTGCGATCAGGGAGCCAGAGCTAAGGGCTGCACTTCTTGCCCTGGATCCCCGCTCGCGCCCCGCATCAGGTGCGGGGCTTGGCGGGGAAGCGTTGAAGGATGTGACCTCGCGCTTCCCATCCCACCGCTTACGGGCCTAAGATGGCGCAAGCCCGCGTCATAAGCGGGCAGGCTGGAGGGTGCCGCGCACGTCATGTCGAAGCCGATCGCCGCGACCAACGATTTCGTGGTTAAATTCGCCAACGTCAACGGCTCCGGTTCCGCGAGTGCGAACGGGCTTTTCGCGAAGGTGATCTTGCGCATGGGCGTGCCCGTCGGCGCACGCAACATCTTCCCGTCCAACATCCAGGGCTTGCCCACCTGGTATGAGGTGCGCGTCTCCGAAGCCGGCTGGCTCGGCCGCCGCGGCGGGACAGACCTCATGGTCGCCATGAACCCGCAAACCTGGGAAGCGGATGTCAAAGGCATCGAGCCGGGCGGCTATCTTTTCTACGATAATTCCAAGCCGCTCCCCGCTTCCAAATTCCGCGACGACATCACCATCATCGGCGCGCCCCTCACGGAGCTGATCGCCGCCGAATTCGCCGATCCGCGCCAGCGGCAGCTGTTTAAAAACATCTGCTATATCGGCGTGCTCGCGCATCTGCTCGGCATCGATCCTGAATTGGTAAAGCAGCTTCTGGGCGAGGAGTTCAAAGGCAAGGACAAACTGATCGCGCCGAATTTCAAAGCGTTCGAGCTTGGCCGCACTTACGCAGCCGAACATCTCGCGCCCATCGGCCTGCACTTGCGCAAAGCCGATAAGGTCGGTGATCGCATCTTCGCTGAAGGCAATGACGCCGCCGCGCTCGGCGCCGTTTATGGCGGCGCCACCTTCTGCGCCTGGTATCCGATCACGCCCTCCACCTCGCTGGCCGAGAGCTTCCAGAAATATTGCACGCTGCTGCGCAAGGATGCGGACGGGAAAAACCGCTTCGCCATCGTGCAGGCCGAAGATGAAATCGCTTCCATCGGCATGGTGATGGGCGCCGGCTGGGCCGGCTCACGCGCGTTCACCTGCACATCAGGCCCGGGCGTTTCGCTGATGACGGAGTTTGTCGGCTTCTCTTATTATGCCGAAATCCCCGCCGTGATTTTCGACGTGCAGCGCGGCGGGCCATCCACCGGCATGCCCACGCGCACGCAGCAATCGGATCTGTTGTCTGCCGGTTACGCCTCCCATGGCGACACCAAGCACCCGATGCTTTTCCCCGGCAACCCAACCGAAGCGTTCGAGTTCGCCGCCGCCGCCTTCGATCTCGCAGACTTTTTCCAGACCACGATTTTCGTGATGCTCGAGCTCGATATCGGCATGCAGGAATGGCTCACCCCGCCGTTCAAATGGGATGAAAAGCGCCGGCTCAATCGCGGCAAGGTGCTCACCTATGAGCATCTGGAGCAGGGCGTTGAATTTGGCCGCTACCGCGATGTCGATGGCGATGCGGTGCCGTATCGCACCTATCCGGGCACGCACCCCACCAAGGGTTCTTATTTCACCCGCGGCTCATCCCACGATAAGGACGCCCGCTATTCCGAGCGCGGCGAGGATTACACCGAAGGCATGCAGCGCTTGCTGCGGAAATGGGAAACCATGAAGGCGCATGTGCCCGCGCCGATCCACAAGCCCGCCGCGCGCCGCACGCCTGATGGCGTGATCTATTTCGGCTCCACCGATCCAGCCATGGAAGAGGCGCTGTGCGCGCTGGAAGCGCAAGGGGTTTACCTCGATGCGCTGCGCATCCGCGCGTTTCCGTTCGCGCAGGAGGTGTTCGATTTCATCCGCGACCATGAGCAAGTGTTCGTTGTCGAGCAAAACCGTGACGCCCAGCTCAAATCGCTGCTGGTGAACGAGGGCGGGGTGCATCCCGCGCGGCTTGTTTCTGTTTTGCATTATGACGGCTCGCCGATTTCGGCGCGCTTCATCATCAAAGACATCAGCGAAAAGCTGAAGGCCGCCCACGCCGCCGCGCTGCCGGAGCAAGCGAAATGACCTATATCGCCAAGCCGAAGCTGCACCATCCTTCGCTCGAGAAAAACGCCCTCGGCTTCACCCGCCGCGATTATGAGGGCCGCATCTCCACGCTCTGCGCCGGCTGCGGCCATGACAGCATCAGCGCCTCGATCATTCAGGCCTGCTTTGAGATCGATCTTGCGCCGCATCGGCTCGCCAAATTCTCCGGCATCGGCTGCTCGTCTAAAACGCCGGATTATTTCGTCTCTCCCGCGCATGGCTTCAACGCCGTGCATGGCCGCATGCCCTCTGTGCTCACGGGCGCGAACATCGCCGCGAAGGATCTCATCTATCTCGGCGTTTCCGGCGATGGCGACAGCGCCTCGATTGGCCTTGGCCAATTCGCGCACGCCGTCCGGCGCGGCGTGAACATGACGTATATTGTCGAAAACAACGGCGTCTACGGGCTCACCAAGGGCCAGTTTTCCGCCACCTCTGATAAAGGCTCAAAAGCCAAGAAGGGTGCGGAGAATAAGGATAGCCCGATCGATCTTGTCATGCTCGCGCTGCAGCTTGGCGCCACTTATGTGGGCCGTTCCTTCTCAGGCGATAAGCATCAGCTGGTGCCGCTGATCAAAGGCGCGCTGAGCCATAAAGGCACGGCCGTGCTCGATGTGATCAGTCCGTGCGTGGCGTTTAACAATCATGTCGGCTCCACCAAGAGCTTCGATTATGTGCGCGCCCATAATGAGGCTGTGAACCGGCTCGATGTCATCACACCGCGCGCGCCGATCACGACGGAATACAAGCCGGGTGAACTGAAAGAGGTGATGCAGCACGATGGCTCCATCCTGCGCCTGCGCAAGCTGGAAGATGATTACGATTCCACCGATCGCAACGCCGCTTTAGGTTATCTCGCGCGCAAAGCCGCCGAAGGCGAAATCGTCACGGGGCTTTTATACGTCGATCCCGAAGCCTCCGATCTGCACGATAGCCTTGGCACCGTCTCGTGCCCGCTCAACAAGCTGCAAGACGCCGAACTCATCCCCCCGCTCGCCGCCCTCGAAAAAATCAACGACGCCCTGCGCTAAAGCGGGGATAGCGCGCCCCTCTATCCACGCCCTCCGTCGTCGTCCTCCCCCTATAGGGGGAGGTGGATCGCGGCGCAGCCGCGAGACGGAGGGGCGGGCGCAAATCTTTCCAAAATTAGCGCCAATATGGAGC
>DAORMO010000117.1:5532-9866 GCA_035440585.1 Terricaulis sp. | reverse complement strand
CTCCACCAGCCGCGCTGGTTCGATTGCGTTGGCCCATTCGCGCATGTAATGCGCGCCTGGCGCTTCTTTGGACCAGATCAGCAGCACCACTTCCTTGGCGCTGCGGGCCTCGGGCAATTCCGCCAGAGACTGCCGCCCGCGCGAGAGGCGCACGTCATGTTGCTCAGCCGCCAGCAATCGCATCAGCGTGTCGGCCAAATCGGCCGCGTCGAAACTGCAAACGATGCGAATGGCTGTCATAGAAGGCGGCTAGCTTGTGTGGTGGAAAGTCTTGCTAACACACGACTGGCGCAGCGGCGCACGGGCACAGCAGCCTGCTGTGAGTAACGCGAAATTTTAATCTCAGCTGTGTGCGGGCGCCATCAGGGGCGCGGCGCGGTATTGCTTTGATGTCATCTTGTTTGTTCCGGCGCCGATTAGGCCTTAAGCTCCTCTCAGCGCCCCGCAGATGGGTGCAAAGCGGGGAGACGCAGCGATGGAAACATTCTTGCCTTATCTGGTGCAGGCGCTTGGCGGCGCCGTTGGCGGCAACATATTCGGCGCGATCACGCGCGGCGGCGGCGGCGTGGTGGGGCGCACTTTGCTCGGCGCCATTGGCGGGGTGGGGCTGGCCTTCACCGCCGGCCAGGTGGAGGCGATCGGCAATCTCACCGCCACGTGGGGCAATCTGCTTGAGGGCGAAAATGGCGTCCACCTCGCCAATCTGATCACCGGGGCCGGCGGCGGTGGCGTGGTGGGGCTGATCACCGGCCTGCTGATCCGCCCGCGCTACTAAAGATCGCGCCAGAGCAGCGTGAGAAATTGCGCGTCCGACCAGCGGGCGGTGTTTTCCCGCGCTTGCCGCGCCACAATCAGCCCGGCGCTGGGGATAATATAAAGCCGCTGCCCGCCTTCGCCGGCGGCCATGGCGAAGTCCGGCGGGGCAGGGTGGCCTGTGCGCCAGAGATCGGAGTCGACGGGCGGGTCGCGCCGCTCATCGCTTGCGAGCCAGAGGCCCATCGCGGCGCGCGGCTCAATAAAAGAGGCGCGCAGCGCTTCTGAAAGCGTGCCCGCATCGGCCAATTGCCGCGCCCGCCACACCCCGCCGCGCCGGATCAGCTCGCCCGCCTGCGCCCAGCCGCGCGCTGACGCCACCACGCCATCGTCAAACCGCGCCGCGCCGCTTGCGTCCCGCGCCCAGCCGATCGGCACGCAGCCAATCGGCAAAAGCGTGCGCGTGGTGAGCCAGCGCGCCGGATCGCTCTCTTGATTGGCCGCCATCAGCTTGCGGCGCGCGATTTCCACAAACAGCATCGACGCGCACGGATCGGCGGAGAAGCTTTGCCCTAAGACAGCGGCGGGCTCGAGCGTAAGCGCCGCGCTCAGCGTTTCTGCGCTGCGGCTGGGGAAGGCCATGCCGCTGGTGCCGTTCAGCAGCGCGCGGATCGAAATCGCCGCCTTGCGCGGATCTTCGGCCCATTCGCTCAGCGTCAGCATCGCCGGCTCATCCAGATTGAGCAGGCGGTCCTGCGCCAAGGAGGCGGCCAGCAAAGGCAGAAACAGCCGCGAGCCGCCGCGCAGCGGCCAGCGCGCGTCCGGCTCCGCGCCCGGATAATCTTCGCCCAGCACCACCCCATGCCGCGCGACGAGAAGCGCGGTCCCGCCCCGTTCGGAGGAATAGCGCGCGGCGTCGTAAAAGCGCGGGATGGCTTGGGCTTGCGCCACCCGCTGGGCGGAGGCGCTCAGGACGCTGCTGGCGGCGGCGGCGGTCAGGAAGGCGCGGCGATTCATCGAGGCTCCCATTCCATACTCCCTAAATGGAACCAAGCCGGCAAGCTGCGCGTTCGGCTCAGATGCGCGTGTTCCTTTTCGCCGCGGCGCTTGTTCTCAGCGCCTGCGCCCCTCAGCCTGTTTACCGCACGATTGAGGCGCCTTTGCCGGTCGCCCAGGTCGAGATTGAGCCGTATCTCGGGCTTTGGCACGAGCAGGCGCGCTTGCCCAACCAGTTTGAGCAGGGCTGCGCCCGCGCCACCGCGCAATATGGCCTGCGCGAAGATGGGCTGATTTCGGTGCTGAACACCTGCTTTGAGGCCGACGGCTCCCCGCGCGAGGCGCGCGCGCGTGCGCGGGTGGTGGGCGAGGGTGCGGAAGGCAAGCTTAAGGTCTCGTTCTTTGGGCCGTTCTGGGCCGATTATTGGGTGGTCGAGCGCGCGGACGATTATAGCTGGAGCATCGTGTCCGAGCCGGAGGGGCGCTATCTTTGGATCCTCACGCGCGCGGAAGAGATCACCCCCGCTGAGCGCGCGGTGTTCGAGGGGCGCGTGCGCGCGCTTGGCTATCGGCCTGCTGATCTGATTTGGGCCTCGTGAGGCGCCGCGCTCAAGGCGCGTGATCGATCACTTTCGGCTCGGGCGCGGGCGGCTTGAGCGGGCGCGGCTTTGGCTGCGGCGCTCTGGTGGCTTTGTGGATCGAGTAGCGCAGGAAAGACATAAGCCCCCCGCCGGTGGCCATGCCGAACAGATAAACCAGCGCAATCAGGATCGCGAGCGGGGCGGTGAGCTCAAGCCCGGCGAAGCCCACGGTGACGGATTGGAAATTCATCAGCGCGAACGCGGCCACAAGCGCGACGAACAAAATCAGAATGATCAAAAACAGAATGCGCATCCGCGCGCTTCTCCGATGCGGCTCTGGCCAAATTTAGGCCGCAGCGCTCTAAGCGCCAAGCCTTAGCGGCTCAATTCCCGCATGGCGCCGTCCAGGCCCTCGATGGTCAGCGGAAACATGCGGTTTGGGCCGATAATATCTTGCACCAGCTGGATTGAAGCGGTGTGGCCCCAATGCGCCTTTGGTGTTGGGTTGAGCCACACAAGGCGCTCATACACATCCGCCACGCGCTTAAGCCACACAGCGCCGGCTTCTTCGTTCCAATGCTCAACGCTGCCGCCCGGATAGGTGATCTCATACGGGCTCATCGTGGCGTCACCCACGAACACGATGCGATAATCGGATGGGAATTTGTGCAGCACGTCCCAGGTATTGGTTTTTTCATCGTGGCGGCGGCGATTATCTTTCCACACGCCTTCATAGAGGCAATTATGGAAGTAGAAAAATTCAAGGCTCTTAAATTCCGTGCGCGCGGCGGAGAACAATTCCTCGCACAGCTTGATATGCGCATCCATCGAGCCGCCGATATCCAAAAACAGCAGCACCTTCACCGCATTGCGCCGCTCTGGCCGCAGCACGATATCGAGATAGCCTTCGCGCGCGCTCTTTGAGATCGTGCCGTCAAGATCAAGCTCATCGGGCGCGCCGGTGCGGGCGAATTTGCGCAATCGGCGAAGCGCCACTTTGATATTGCGCACGCCGAGTTCGACGCTGTCGTCGAGATTTTTATATTCGCGCTTATCCCACACCTTCACGGCGCGGCCTTGCCCGCCTTGGCCGCCGATGCGCACGCCTTCGGGATTGTAGCCTGAATTGCCGAACGGGGAGGTGCCGCCCGTGCCGATCCATTTATTGCCGCCCTGGTGGCGCTCTTTTTGTTCTTCGAGCCGCTGCTTGAGCGTCTCCATCAACTTATCCCAGCCGCCGAGCGCTTCGATCTGGGCTTTTTCTTCCTCGCTCAGGAATTTTTGCGAGAGGGCTTTGAGCCACTCATCGGGGATCGCCGCATCAACCGCCTCGCCAGTGTTTTCGATGCCCTTGAACACTTGGCCGAACACGCGGTCGAACTTATCGAGGTGGCGTTCATCCTTCACCAAGGCGGTGCGCGAGAGGTAGTAAAACTCCTCCACGCGCATCTCGATCGCCTCTTTCTCCAGCGCTTCGACCAGCACCAGATATTCCTTGAGGGAGACAGGCACGCGCGCGGCGCGGAGTTCGGTGAAGAAGCGTTGAAACACGGGATAAGCGTACGCCTCTCGGAAAAATCGCGCTAGGCGCCGCTACGGCAAAACCCGCGTTCCGCGCTGCGCCAAATCGCGCAAGCGTTCGGTGGGATCGATCACGCCGGCGGGCTGGGTGGCGCCGTGCGGCCAGGAGCGGTTGCGCATAATGCCCGGCGCATACGTCTCAAAGTGCAATTGCGCCGTATCGCTCACAATGGCGATGCGCTGCCCGGCCGTGACCGCATCGCCCACGCTGACCAGCGCGGGGCTGCGCACCTCGCCATAATTGGCCACATAGCCGGCGTGCGCGATGAGGAGGGCGTAGCTCATCTCCCCGGTGCGCGCGCGCAGGAAGGGGTAAAAGCCCGCCACCACGCCATCCTCGATCGCAATCACCGCATCGCCCGCCCGCGCGAAGAGATCGACGCCGACATGGTGGCGCGACGGATTATCCAGCCGCGAAACAGG
>DAORMO010000117.1:0-5462 GCA_035440585.1 Terricaulis sp. | reverse complement strand
GTGATCGGTGATGACGGGCCAGTAGAGCGCGGGCGCTTCGGCGCGGGCGGGCGCGGCGCTGAGCGCACCCAAACATGCCAACACCGTTCGTCGCGTTTGCGTCATGTGCGTAGAGTTGGATGCAAACACGGCTGCACTGAGGCGATCATCCCCCCCGCTGTTCACGCCGCGCCAAAAAGGCTAGGCGCTCGAACAATTGCACGTCCGCTTCGTTTTTCAGCAGCGCGCCGGCCATGGGCGGGATCAGTTTGCCGGGTTCGCGCTGTTTCAGCGTTTCTGGATCAATATCATCGGTCAGCAGCAATTTGAGCCAATCGATCAGCTCGCTCGTGCTCGGTTTTTTCTTGAGGCCTGGCACTTTGCGCAGATCGTAGAAAATGCGCAGCGCCTCGTTCACCAGCCGGGTTTTCACACCGGGATAATGGCTTTCGATGATCGCGCGCATCGTCTCATCATCGGGGAAGCGGATATAGTGGAAGAAGCAGCGGCGCAGGAAGGCGTCCGGCAATTCCTTTTCATTGTTGGAGGTGATGATGATGATTGGGCGCTGCTTGGCCTTGATGGTGCGGTCAAGCTCGTAGCAATAGAATTCCATGCGATCGAGCTCCTGCAGGAGATCGTTCGGGAATTCGATGTCGGCTTTATCGATCTCATCGATCAGCAGGATGGGGCGCACGTCGCTCTCGAACGCTTCCCACAATTTGCCGCGCTTGATGTAATTGGAAATGTCGGCCGCGCGCGCATCGCCCAATTGGCTATCGCGCAGGCGCATCACCGCGTCATACTCGTAGAGCCCTTGCACGGCCTTGGTGGTGGATTTGATGTGCCACTCGATCAGCGGCGCGCCCAGCGCCTTGGCCGCCTCCAGCGCCAGCATGGTTTTGCCGGTGCCGGGCTCGCCCTTTACCAGCAGCGGCCGCTCCAGCGTGATCGCGGCGTTGACGGCGACTTTGAGGTCTTCCGTAGCGATATAGTCTTTCGTGCCGTCGAACCGCATGCCTGCTCCACCTGTGTTTCGCACCAGCAATAAGCTGTGCAGCGCTGCCGGCGCAATATGTCGTTAACCTTCGGCGGCGACTCTTACGCCCGTTGGACTCCCAGAATCGGGAGGTGAGGGCTCATGCCGCTGAAATTGTCTCTGCGCCCCGGCGAGAAATTCGTCGTGAACGGCGCCGTCGTCCAGAATGGCGATCGCCGCGCGGCCCTGGTGCTGCAAAATAAGGCCTCTGTGCTGCGTGAAAAGGACATCATGCAGCAGGAGGAAGCCGATACGCCGGCGAAACGGATCTATTTCCCCGTCATGCTCATGTATCTGGATGAGCAGGGCAAGGATCAGGCTTACACCGAGTTCGCCGCGCGGTTGGCTGAGTTCATGGGCGTGGTGCGCGATCCGGCGGTGCTGTCGGAATGCATCGGCGTTTCCAAAGAAGTAATGGCTGGTGAATATTACCGAGCACTCATGCGTTGCAGGAAGCTGATTTCCTACGAGGCCGAGCGTCTGGGGCTATCTGAGAATGTCGATCAAGGCGTACCAGCGCGCAGCCACGCAGGCTGACTCCCCCCGCGAGCTTGAGTATCGCGCCTTCGGCCAAGTGACGGCCGGGCTCGTGCGCGCGAACGAAGATCGCAAAATGCTCGGGCAGGTGGCCGAGGCGCTCGACGCCAATCGCCGGCTTTGGAGCGTGCTTTCGGCCGATTGCAGCGTGCCGGAAAATCAATTGCCGCTTGCGGTGCGCGGGCAGATCATCTCGCTGGCCATGTGGGTGGCGCGCTATTCCAGCCAAGTGCTGCGCGATGGGGCCGATATCGAGCCGCTGATCGATGTGAACCGCACCATGATGGAAGGGCTTGCGGTGCGCTAGGTAAAAAATTTGCCGAGTCAGTATCGTCATTGCGCTGACGGTTTATTAACCGCCCTTCCTTAAGAACACTGGCAACGCGACGTGTCTTCTCTTCAAAGCGGGGGGAGGTGCGGGATTTTTATCCGCGTATGTCGGGCAAAACGCCCCCTGGCCAAAATGGCCAGGTAACATCGTCCAGAAGGACTACATCTATGGTTAGCGTCAACACGAACTATGGCGCGCTCGTCGCGCTCCAATCTCTGAACGCCACGGGCCGTGAACTCTCGGACGTTCAAAACCGCATCAACACTGGCCTCAAAGTCAACAACGCCAAGGACAACGGCGCTGTGTTCGCGATCGCTGAAGGCCAGCGCGCGCGCGTGGCCTCGCTCGGCGCCGTGGTGGACGGCATCGACCGCGCCACTTCGGTGATCGATGTGGGCCTTTCGGCTGGCGAAGCCATTGGCGACATTCTCAAGCAGCTCAAGGAAAAGTCGGTTGCGGCGCAAGCCAACGACCTTTCGGCCGATCAGCGCGCCGCGCTGCAGGCTGACTTCAACGCGCTGCGCAACCAGATCGACCAGATCGCCAACGCCGCGACGTTCAACGGCTCCAACCTCGTCAACGGCACGAACCTCTCGGGCGGCTCGAACGCGTTCTCGGTGCTGACGACAGACGCTTCCGCCTCGGGCGGCGGCCGTTACGAAATGAACGGTAGCGCGCGTTTGGACGGCGACAACAACCCGTACTCGGTTTACGCCGATCTTGAGGGCGCCACCGGCATCACCTTCAATGATTCAGAGTTGCGCTTCTCCATTACCACGGGCAACGTCACCGAGACGATGACGGTCGAGCTCACCGCGGGCGACACGATCGCCGACTTCCTCAGCTCTGTTGCTTCACAGTCGAACGGCCGCGTGACGGCTTCGTTTGACGCCGAAAGCGGTGTGATCTCGCTCCACTCGAACGAAGAATTCACCGTTGAGTATTGGGAAGCGGATGCGCTTGGCGACGACAACGGGGTATTCGGCGCCAATGGCGGCACGGCAATGACCGAGGCTGTCGCGCCTTCGGCGACCACGAACGTGCTGGCTGTGGAAGGCTTCAACTTCACGCTCGGCGCCCCTGGCCAAGCGCTGGCGGATCTGACCGCCTCGCTCGACATCTCGACCGCTGACGGCGCCGCCGCCGCTTCGGACGCGATCGACACCGCGCTCGTCAACCTCAACCGCGACATGGCCACGATGGGCGCGCAAGCGAAAGCCCTGGAAGTCCAGAAGGTCTTCCTCGGCAAGCTGAGCGACTCGATCGAAGCCGGCATCGGCAACCTGGTTGACGCCGACCTCGCGAAAGAATCGGCCCGCCTGCAAGCGCTGCAAGTGAAGCAGCAGCTGGGCGCCCAAGCGCTTTCGATCGCCAACTCGGCGCCGTCGATCGTGCTGTCGTTCTTCCGCTAAAGGAGAAACGGAAAAGGCGGGGAGCAAAGATCGCTCCCCGCCGATTTCGCTGAGCGTGAGCCATGGAGTCCATCGCCCCCCCGAAAGCGGCGCCGGAACTTAAGCCGCTCCAAGCGTCCGCCACAGCTCAGGCCGCAGAGGCTGATGCTGCGCGCGAGAGCGCCACAGCCGAGGCCGCGGCGCGCGGCCCGCAGCCGCGCGATCTGACGCCGGCCAAGCTGAATGTCAGTCTCGATGAAAACGCGCAGCGTTTCGTCCAGACCTTGACCGATCCCCACACCGATGAAACGGTGCTGCGCTATCCCAGCGAAACGCAGCTGGCTTACTCACGCGCTGTTGTTGCTTATCTGCGCGCGCAGAATCTCTAAACAGAGTGTAAATTTTATTGTTTCGGCGGCGTTAGTGTTAACGCTTCCTTAACCATTGTGTCTCAATTCCTAAAGCCGCACAGAACAGCGCCGCGCGGTCGATTCGCGCGCGATCCGGAAGGAGCGGCTCAATGGTTTCCAGCATCGCACCCGGCGCAGCCGGCTCGCTCGGCGTCGATCCGCGCCTCAGCAACGCGCGCACGCCGCTCACCCAGGCGCAAGCCAATCAGCAGGACGCAGCAAAGACCGATCGGGTTGATGTCGGCGGCGCGGCGGCTTGGGCTGCGGCGCGGCAAAGCGTGCGCGAGGGGCTGGGCCAAGTGCATCAGGCGCTCGCCGCCGGGCATGAAGCGCAATCCATGCTGGCCCAGGCGCAAGCGCTGGCGCGCAATGGCGGCGCGCAGGCCGATCTTGATGCATTGCTGCAGAATTATCAGCAGCGGCTTGACGCGATCCTCGGCCAAAACGGCGGGGTCGCAGCAGGCGAGACCCTCGCCATCAATGCAGAGCCGGGCGCCGCGCCCGTCGCGGTGCAGGGGGCGGACATGCGCCTCAAGCAAAACCCGCAAGAGGGCGATGTTCTGCAAATTGCAGCGGACGCCAGGATCGATGACGCATCGCTAAATCAGGCGCTGCAGCGCTCATTTGAGAAGCTGCAATCGGCGATGGATGCGCTGTTTGCGTCGGCGCGATCGCTTGAAGCGCACCAGGGCTTCCTCGGCGCGGCCGAACTCGCCAATGCAGCCAACATTGATCTTGATGCAGAAGGCGCGCGCCTGCTGGCGTTGAATGTCAGCCAGAGCTTGGCCGGCGGCGGCTCCATCGCGAACGCCGAGCCGCAGGCAGTGCTTTCGCTGTTTAAGACTTAAAGCTTACAGCGGCCGCCAGGTGCTGCTGGAAATGTCGACAAGGTCGCCGCCAGCGGCGACATAATGCTCGTCTTCGTTCCAGCGCGCCCACAGCCGTTGGCCGAAGCGATAGGCTATCCAGCCCAGCATCGCGATCAGCCCCAGCAAAGCAAGCACCGCGGCCGCCAGCGCGCCAGCGAGATCGCGCGTCACCGTGAGCTCGCCGCGCGCCGCTTTCAGCAATTCGCCATCACGCGGCAAGCGTTTCGCCGCCGCCGCCGCGCGATCGCCCGCCGATTGCGCCAACAGCCGAAGGCGCGGCAGATCCGCGGTGGTCTGCGCATGCGAGAGCAGGGAGACCGCCGCGCCGACTGAAGTTGCGTCGGCAATCTCGCCGATCTGGGCCAGCAGGTTGGCGAACGCCGTCGCCTCATCGGGGGAGAGCGCTTCGCGGAATGCTGCGGAAGAATTGGCGTACGCGCCCGCATCGCCCGCGCCCGCGCCCGCGATCGCTGCGGCGCGGAAGTCCGACATCGGCAAAATTCCAGCCACGGTGGAGTTGATTTCAGTCTCCAGCGTCAGCGGATAATCATCGCGGCGGCTGGCCATCAGCAAGGCTGCCGCCCCGCGCGACATTTGCGGCGTAAATTCATCGGCGAGGTTGAGCCCAAAGCCGGTCAGCACAAATTGCAGCGCGTTGCTTTCCGGCGCGCCGAGCATGGCGCGCGCCAGCAATTCAAAATCGCGCTGATCGCCGATCAGCATGGCGGCGTTCGCACGCTCAGTGGAGCCGCTTGCCGCGCGCCGCGCCAGCAGCGGCACGGTGGCGATGTAACGCGCGCGCGTGCCGGGCGTGAGATAATCGAGCGCCGCTTCCTCAAGCCTTGCGTCCGTGGCGCCCGCGCCGCCGGCGTCGCGCCGGATCTGCGCCCCTGCGCGGCCCGGCAG
>DAORMO010000116.1:5472-10042 GCA_035440585.1 Terricaulis sp. | reverse complement strand
GACCTACGCATTACGAATGCGCCGCTCTACCGGCTGGGCTAAGGCGGCTCCTGGTTCGGGCGAGGCCCGATCGGAGGGCGGTTTCCTACGCGCCCTTGGGGCGGAGGGCAAGACCGGGCGGCGCCGCTTTAGGCGGCGGCCCCGCTGGCCCGATCCTGCTTGGTGAATTCCATGCCCGCGAGCGTGGTTTCAAAGTCGTGCAGCACCTCGATGGCCTCATCGGCGTCCATCATCGGGGTGGACGCGGCCGGGAAGCGGAAGCGCCAGAACGAATCGATGTGCTTGATGACGCCCACGGCCTCCCCGATCGGGATGAAGAGCTGGGGCGCGCGCAGCAGGAAATCGCGGAACGCAGAGGGGCGCCCCTCAGCGAGCGCGGCGAAGGCCGTGCCATATTCCAGCAGCAGCTCATCCACGCGCGCGAGCGCGGCCATCATCTGGCGCAGGATGTCCTTGCGCGTGTCGGCAAGATCGCGCCGTTCATCGGCGCTGGCGCCGGAAACGCGCAAACCGGCAAAGCGCGGGCGGAACAACTCAAGCTCAGGTTTGAACTCGGCGATCAGCCATTTGTAATAGAGGAAGCCTTTCCAGGCGAACACGCCCTCGGTGTAGTCCTCACCTGAGAGACGCAAGGTTTGGCGCAGCGGATCGAGCGATTTGGCGCTGGCGTCCGTCATCAGCTTTTCGGCCATGCGGTGCGAAAGATCGCCCGCCTCACGCCCGCCGGACGCAAACGCGAGGCTGATCAGCTGCCGGATTTCGCGGCCCACGAACTGGCGCATGCGCGCGACATCGGCCTCAGCCAAATCGAAATAGCAGCGCCCGGGCTCAACCCCGATTGAGCGCAGCCGCTCACGCAGCAGGAACGGATCAAATGAAGGCAGCGCGCCAAGCGCCTTCAGCAGCTCGATATCGGCCTGCAGATCGGTTTCGCTTTCATAGCCTTCAACCGTATCGCGAACGATGCGCTCAAAGCGCCGCTCGCCGATCATGAAGCTGACGCCGCCGAGCTGCAATTCCTTCACCGAATAGGGCAAAATCACCTTAGTGGTGGAGGTGACGGGGCGGGTGAAGAATTCCTTCTCGTTCTGGCGCACCGCGTGCTTCAGGATCAAAGCGCGGTTGAGCCGCTTATTGCGAAACATCGGCTTTTCGGAAAATTCCTCGGTGTCCCCGAAGCGCTCATAGACCAGGGCGAGATTGAGCACGCGCGCGGTCGAGCCGCTTTCGCGGATCAAAGACAGATCACGGCGGCCGTCTGTGTTGCGCACGGGGGAAACCTCCAGCCTGCGCTATACCGGGCCGAGGTGAAGGTTCCTTTAACTAGGATTCAGATTATCTGCAGGCGCGGGCAAGGCGTGCTCAGGCACGGAATCGAGGCTCACCCCGCGCGGCATCGCCCGCGCCACGAGCCCCCAAAACACCGGCACCATCGCCAGCACGATCAGCAATTTCGCCGCGCCCGCATAGGGTTGCGCGTCAAAGGGCGTGGGAATGGCGATCACCGCGAACGCGAACGCGCCAAGCCCCAGCAATGCAAACAACATAAGCGCGAAATAGCGCTTGGGCGTCTCCCCCGTCAGCGCGCGCAAATTCGGGTTGGCGGCGTGCAGCTTGGCCAGCAGCGCGCAAATGAAAGGCGTGTAGCTCTCGCTTCGCTCTTCAAAGCGCGCCGGCCCGGCATAATGGCCATTATCAATGACCACTTTCTGCCCGTTCTTGAACTGCGCCTCGAACACGTAGCGCCAAGGCTTGAGCCGCGTCGGCTCCCGGCAGAGCCGCACGCTGACAAAATCGCGCCACGCCCAGCGGCGCGCGTGGCCCGAGACGCCAATCGAAGAGAGCGCCTCCTCCTCGACCCGCCACTCGCGCTCACCGCGCGAGAATGCGTTGTGCCGCCTGCGATAGATCACGCCCGATTTGGTCCTTGCCACAAAGCGGCCGGTTCTCGCGGCCCACACCTGAATCTAGCCTGAGCTTAGCACCGGCCCGAGCCGCAACGATGGTAATTATCCCACCAGGCGGAATCGCGCTGCCGCTGCGCCTGGCTGCGGTTATCGCCGGGGCCGGTGTCGAAATTGGAGAACGGCAACGCCCGCGGCTCAGCCGCGCGCGCGCGGGCCGCCGCATCGATCCGCGCTTGTTCCGCAGCGGTGACGCACGCATGCGGATTCAGATCGCAGAAGGCGATCTCCCATCGATCGTTCACGAACGCCTGTAAGGAAGGGCGCACGGCGGGATCGGTTCCCAGATCGAACGTCGCGGGATTTGTGAACACGGCGCGGGCGGCGTGGAAATAGAGCACCTCAACATCCTCGGGGCCCTCCTCGATATAGATCACGCGGCCGCGGGCGCCGCCATCGGCCACAAGGATGGTGCGTAGCCGGCCTGTTCGCGCCGGGTGTCTCTGCCTCAGCGCCCGCAGCTCGTAGCCCGCGCCCATCGCCACGGTTTCGTGCGCCACGCGCTCGACAAACCCGGCCGGCATCGGCGCGCCGCGCGGGGTCCAGGGCGTGTCAAGCTGAGGCTTGAGCGCGGTGATGCGGCACGCAGGTTCGGGCCGGCCATCGGCGCCTGCGCCAAAATCGGCGGTCACGAATATCACGACCCCGCCGGCATCCCGATAATACAGCGGACCCCGCGCCTGCGGGACCGGATTGAAGCCGTTTTCCCAGGCGAGATTGCGAAAATTGGCGCCCTCTTCGGCCTCCCAGCAGGCGTTCAGGCTGCCCAGAACGATCCGCTCCGGCATGGGCCGCTGCGCTTGCGCCGCACCAGCGAGCCCCACGAACGCCATGACCGCCGCCAATATCCACCGCATCAACACCCCCCATGCTTGGCCCTACCACAAACCAAGCGCTGCTTAAGATAGCGCCAATGCTTGGCCGCCGCCGCAGAAGTTTGCCAGGCGCCAAAAGGGGCAAAATTTGCCTTTGCGGCCTAGCAAAGCCACCCCCCGTGGGTTAGAACGCCCCGCCATGAGCTTATTTGCAGCGCTCCTTTCCGCCCCTGGGCGACTTACCGGCGGCCGCCGGCACTGACGGCTGCGCCGGCGGCGACATCTCAGCCGCACCTTAGTTCCCGCCCAATGCAGAAAGCCGCTCCCGATGTTGCGTGACCCTTCGGTCAAATACCGCCCATTTCCGCAAGTAGATCTGCCCAGCCGCCAATGGCCCGGCCGGACCATCACATCCGCCCCCCGCTGGCTCTCCACCGACCTGCGCGACGGCAATCAATCGCTGATCGACCCGATGAACGCTGAGAAGAAGCAGCGCTTCTTCGACATGCTGGTGAAAATCGGCCTCAAAGAGATCGAGATCGGCTTCCCCAGCGCCGGCGCGACGGAGTTTGATTTCATCCAAGGGCTGGTGCGCTCGGGCCGAATCCCTGAGGACGTCACCGTCCAGGTGCTCACCCAATCGCGCCGCGATCTGATTGAGCGCACGTTCGAGAGCCTGGACGGCGCGCGCACAGCGATCGTGCATCTCTACAACGCCGTCTCCCCCGCCTGGCGCGAGATCGTGTTCGGGCTCGATCGCGCCGGCGTGCGCGCGCTGGCGATCGAGGGCGTGAAGATCCTGCGCGAGCAGGCGGAGATGCGCCCCGAAACCGATTGGCGCTTTGAATACAGCCCAGAGACCTTCTCCACCGCCGAGCTCGATTTCAGCCTCGAGGTTTGCGAAGCAGTGATGGAGGTGCTGCAGCCCACGCCGCAAAAGCCGCTGATCCTCAATCTCCCCGCCACGGTGGAAGCAGCCTCGCCCAACATCTACGCCGATCAGATCGAGTGGATGTGCACCAACATCTCCAAGCGCGATTGCGTCGTCATCAGCCTGCATCCGCACAATGATCGCGGCACAGGCGTGGCCGCGGCCGAGCTTGGCCTGATGGCGGGCGCCGATCGCATCGAAGGCTGCCTGTTCGGCAATGGCGAGCGCACCGGCAATGTCGATCTCGTCACCCTGGCGCTCAATCTCTACACCCAGGGCGTATCGCCTCAGCTCGATTTCTCAGATCTCGAAACCGTTGTGAAAACGGTTGAGTATTGCAATCAGCTGCCGGTGCATCCGCGCCACCCTTATGCGGGCGAACTGGTGTTCACCGCCTTCTCCGGCAGCCATCAGGACGCGATCAAGAAAGGCTTTGAGGCGCAGGAAAAGCGCAACGATCCGCTCTGGCGCGTGCCCTATCTGCCGATCGACCCCACCGATGTGGGCGGCACGTACGAAGCTGTGATCCGCGTCAACTCGCAATCGGGCAAAGGCGGCGTCGCCTGGGTGCTGCAGCAAGATAAGGGCCTCAAACTGCCCAAGCCGATGCAGGCTGATTTCAGCCGCGTGGTGCAAAAGCTCGCGGATGAAACCAGCCGCGAGCTCGCCACCGCCGATATCTGGGCTGCGTTTGAAACCGCCTATCGCCTCAATGGCGATCAGCATTTTGAGCTCATCAGCTTTGATGAAGGCGGCGCCTCGCGCGTGGATCATCAGCGCGTGTTCACCGGCAATCTGCGCCTTGCGGGCAAAGCGGTGACGATCAGCGGGCGCGGCAATGGCCTCATCTCAGCCCTGCT
>DAORMO010000116.1:0-5452 GCA_035440585.1 Terricaulis sp. | reverse complement strand
CGCTCGATCTTGAAGTGGTCGATTATTCCGAGCACGCGCTCGGCGGCGGCGCCGACGCGCAAGCCGCCGCCTATGTGCAATGCCGCGCCCCCGATGGCCGCACCGTATTCGGCGCCGGGCTCGACAGCGACGTGGCGACCGCCTCCGTGCGCGCGGTGCTCAGCGCCGCGAATGCAAGCGTGGCTTAGGCGTAAGAGAAAAGCTGGCGCACCCAAAGGGATTCGAACCCCTGACCTTTGCCTTCGGAGCCGGGTCAGGGGCGTTTCCGACTACTACATTTAGTTTCCTCGTTTTTCCCATCTCTCTGATCTTATTGCAAGTTTTTTTCGAGCGCGCATCTTTGGGTTGCTGCGTGTTTCCGCGCGTTTTCGCTGTTTGATGTTCGCCTGGTGGTAGCCACGAACATCTGCCTTCCAAAGGCAAACGCGGGGAACGCACGCGCTTTGTTGCAATGTGAAGCGGAGGCCAGCGCGTGCCGACCCATCTCGATCTCTCCGACATCAAGCCCGATGCGCTCGCGCCGTCGGCAAAGCGCATCGTGGTCTGGGATAGCGTGCAGAAGGGACTAGGCGTTCGCGTCTCGCCCAAGGGCGCGATGACCTACGTCGTCAAAGTACGATTGGGACGCGGGCGGTTTGCAGCGCAGCGCCTAGTGAGCCTTGGCCGCGTCGGCCAGCTTAATATCAAGCAAGTACGCATCGAAGCGCAGAGCGTCCTAGCGCGCGCGCTCACGAAGTCTCAACCCGAGCCGCGGCCCTCGGTTGATTTCAAGGATGCAGTCACTATCGCCAAGCTCTGCGATATGTGGCTGGAAAAGGCCGCCCATCGTCGGCGGGGCCGAGGCCCCCTTGCTGGGACCTTGCGCAACGAAAAGCACATTCGCAACGATAAGGGCCGGATCGAAGCCCACATCAAGCCGCTTCTCGGCAAGGTGCGGGTGCGCGAACTCAATCGCTCCCTGATTGAATCCTACCGCGATGCGGTTTCGCGCGGCGACACGCGCCTGACCAAGAAGGGGCAGCGCATCCGCGCCAAGCACATCATTCGCGGTGGCGAGGGCACGGCCAATCGCTCGCTCTCGCTCTTGTCGACGATCATGTCATTTGCGGTAAGGGAGGAGATCATCGACCGCAACCCGGTGTTCGGCATCGAGCGTTCGCCCGGAAACATGCGCGAGAGGTTTTTAAGCCCAGAGGAATTTGCCCTGCTCGGCGAAGTGATCGCCAAAGCTGAGGCTGGCGGCGCGCACCCTTATGGAATCGCCATCATTCGCCTGCTGGCGCTTTCGGGCGCTCGTAAGAGCGAGATCAACAATCTCACCTGGTCGTCGGTTGATCTCAGAACGGGGTTTCTACGCCTTCCGCGCTCGAAGACCGGGCCCCGCCTTATCCTCATCACAACAGCAATGCGTGCGATCCTAGAGAAGGTCAAACCGGTGGCGGGCACGGATCTGGTTTTTCCGAATGGAGACAGGACCGCGCCGTTCGATTGCGTGCCCAAGCTTTGGGTGCGAATACGCTCTGAAGCCGGTCTGCCGGACGTGCGCTTGCATGACCTTCGCCACTCGGCCGCCTCGTTTGCGCTCATGAGCGGCGTTGGGCTTGAAGTCATCGGCAAGCTGCTCGGCCACAGCGACCTCAAGACCACGCGCCGCTATGCGCATCTTGCCGATGTCGTGGTGCGCGCCGCGGCCGAACAGACGGCCGATCAAATCGCCGATCTGATGACGTTCAACCTGGCGCCGTCGCCCGAGCCCGATCCGCCGGAAATGGTCACCCTGCCCCCGCGCACCAGGCCATCGCAAGCTGAGCCAATTCGTCTCGGCCCATCTCAAGGCGCGCGCCGCGCGCACAACCGCCCAGACGGACGTCGCCCGGCCCGCGCCTGAGGCTTGCCCATTGGGCACATATATGGTACCAATATGGAAATCGAGGAATATCTCGACGCAGAGGGCCACAGCCCGTTTGGGCACTGGTTCGATGCCCTTGAGGCGGTCGCAGCGGCGCGAGTTACGATCGCCTTGACGCGCGCCGCGCAAGGCAATCTGGCAAACGCCAAGAGCGTCGGCGGCGGAGTGTCAGAAATTCGGCTCGATTTTGGGTCGGGATATCGCATCTATTTCGGGCGCGACGGGATGAGATTGATTGTGCTGCTGGCGGGCGGAACCAAAAAGCGCCAACAGCGCGATATCGAGGCGGCGAAGGACCGCTGGGCCGAATACAAACGGCATAAAAGAAAGAGCTGATCGCTATGCCCCTCACCCGCTCCTTTAAGGACACGGTGCAAAAGCGAGCGCAGCAGGATGCTCGCTTTCGCCGCGCGCTGTTGATCGAAGCGATTGAGACGCTACTCGCCGGAGACATGAACGCCGGTAAGGCGGGGCTGCGCGACTATGTCAACGCCACAATCGGTTTTGAGGAGCTCGCAGACGCGACTGGGATCAACGTCAAAAGCCTGATGCGTATGCTCGGCCCCTCTGGCAATCCGCAGGCCGCGAACCTCTTTTCAGTACTGGAGTATCTGCAAAAGGCCGAAGGCGTCGCGCTAGAAGTTCGCGTTGCTAGCCGAGCTCGGATCTAGCTCGCGTGATAAAGTTTGGACAATTGATGAGCTAGCGCACTACGCCGGAATCGGTCGCAAACTCAACAAGCGGCACACGTTCGCCATCACAGAACAATTGGGCACCTGCCGTCATTGAATTTGCCAAGCTTCCATTGACGCAGTCGCCGCAGTGGCCGCGTCTTAGCGAGACTGGTCAAGCGAAGCACGCCCACTCAATGAGCTCTGTCCTCTGTGCGATTTGACCCTGCCCCTTCAAACGCGTCTGCCCTTGAAGTTAGGATGGACCGGAAAATTGGAGGGAAATCATGCCTCGCAAGCGTTACACGCCTGAGGAAATCGTCGCCAAGCTGCGGCAGGTTGAGGTGTTGACGGCGCAAGGCGCCTCGATCCGCTTCGGAAGGACACGCCTTTCTGGACCTTACGACGCGCATGACTCGTCATAAAGCGTGCGGCGCTGAACAAGTCGGCGCCCATCGATCAATTGAGAAATCCGTTCCAAATCCAATTCTTGCCCATGGACAGCGCCGGCAGCGCGGCTAATGGACTCGTTCATCAGCACGCCACCAATATCATTAGCGCCGGCGTCGAGGCAGCGAACGGCCCAATCAAGACCCAGCTTCACCCATGAAACCTGAATGTTGGCAATTACATCACCCAGTACGAGACGCGAGACGGCGTGCATGAGAATTGTCTCGCGCAAAGTCGGCCCTCTTCGTGCGCGCCCCTTAAGGTACATTGGGGCCTCCATGTGCACAAAAGGCAACGGAACGAACTCGGTGAGGCCTCCCGTCTCTTGCTGAAGCGAACGTATATGCAGCAAATGCTGGGCCCAATGACCGTAATGATCGACATGGCCAAACATGATCGTGCTCGTGGTTTTCAACCCCTCTTCATGCGCCGTGCGCACGATATTGAGCCAGCCTGCGACGCTTGGCTTACCAGGCGCCAGCACACGGCGCACATCATCATCCAGCACTTCCGCCGCGGTCCCCGGCAAAGACCCTAGGCCTGCGCGTTTCAATTCAATAAGAAACGCACGCACCGAAAGCCCGAGCGTCTGCGCGCCGTGAAGGACTTCCAGCGGGGAGAAAGCGTGGATGTGCATCCTTGGTGCGGCGTTCTTGACCGCGCGGCAAATTTCGAGATAGGTCGCCCCATCGAACTTGGGATGAATGCCGCCCTGCATGCAAACTTCGGTCGCGCCGCGCGTCGCAGCTTCGCGCACGCGATCTGCGATCTCGTTAAGCGAAAGAAGATATGGCCTTCCGCGCAGATCTTCTTGAGTGCTTCCTTTCGAGAACGCGCAGAAACTACAATGATGCAGGCAAATGTTCGTGTAGTTGATATTGCGATTAGAAACGTAAGTGACGTTGTCGCCGGATTGACACTGGCGCTGCCTGTTCGCCGCCCGAGTAACATAAGTGAAATCATCACCTCGCGCCTCGAACAGCGAGGCGATCGTTAGCAAACGCCCGTCACGCAGCGCTTCAACAACATTTACAATCTTTGCTGTGGGGCGCATTGGCCCGTCGTGGCGCACGATTTCCCTTAAGTCATCGCCGTTCGCCGGCGTCGCGCACCCTGGCGTCCACTGACCTGCGCGCGCGAGATACGCGCCATCGCTAAGGCGAAGCACAGCAGCGTGTAGCATAGGATCAATCCAATGCTCCCGCGCCGCTATATATCGCGGATAAACAGACAAGCGTTCGACCAAAACAGCGCCACGCGCGCGCGTCACAGCGTCAAGCCGAGTAAGCGATGGCCAAGCCGCTTCTGGATTAACGTGATCCGGCGTGACAGGCGAAACGCCGCCAAAATCATTTATCCCGGCGTCGATCAAATCTCCGAACGTATCGTCAAATAAATTGGGTGGCGCCTGCAAGCTCACATTAGGGCCAAGGACAAGGCGCGCTATCGCGACGGTCCACAAAAGCTCCTGCATCGTCGGCTCGTTAGCAGCGGCCATACGCGTGCCTGGCTTGGCACGAAAATTCTGGATAATAACTTCCTGAATATGCCCATACGTGTCGTTGAGATCACGCAGCGCAAACAAGGCTTCTATGCGCTCTGCGCGGGTCTCACCGATGCCAATCAGAATTCCACTGGTCATCGGCACGCGCGCCTTGCCAGCCGCGCGCAATGTGTGAAGACGACGATCCGGGTGCTTGTCGGGCGACCCGAAATGCGGTTCGCCACGTTCGGAAAGGCGCGCCGCGCTGGTTTCAAGCATTACACCCATCGACGCCGCGACCGGGCGAAGAAATGCGAGCTCCTCAGCGCTCATAAGCCCAGGGTTTAGGTGCGGCAGAAGGCCTGTTTCCTTGAGGACGGCAAGGGCAGCCTCGCGCAGATACGAAAGCGTCGTCTCGTGGCCAAGCCGCACAAGCGCCTCCCGCGCTGCGGGGTAACGCGCCTCAGGTCTATCGCCGAGCGTAAATAACGCCTCTTTGCAGCCTGCAATGACGCCCGCGCGCGCGATCTCAAGCACTTCCTCGATAGAAAGATACAAACGCTCAAGCGCTCGCGGCGACGCGGCGAACGTGCAATAATGGCAGACATCTCTGCAAAGCCTTGTCAGCGGGATGAACACCTTACGCGAATAGCTAATTCGTCCACTCCAATGGACGTCGCGTATCGCGCGCGCTGCAACAGCGATTTCTTCGAACGGCACACCGACAAGGGCGAGCGCTTGCTCACGCGTCAGCCTATCTCCGTTAAAAAACGCCGACATCTTGCTAGCCTTCCACCTCAATAGCATTGATTGTTGCGAATGGAATTCGCTGCGGTCCTCGGCAGACTGGACGGCGCGCCGAGATACTTTCCTGTCCCGCGCAACATATTTTCCACCATAGCCACATCCGCCGCGAGCGCGGCGTCAAGATCCCCGGGG
>DAORMO010000115.1:300-10048 GCA_035440585.1 Terricaulis sp. | reverse complement strand
CAGCCAATCGTAGACGCGCGGCGCAAGATCGCGATCGTAAAAGAGATCGCCCACCAAGATCACCTCTTGGCTCACCTCCGCGCCGATCAGATCCGCATCGGTGGTTTCAAGCGCAACGCCATTCAGCGCCGCGTTCAGCCGCGCCGCATCACCGGCGAAGCGATCAATATCCGCCGCCAGCGCATCGCGCGCGCCGGCCAGCATCGCCGCGATGCCCACAAGCCCAGAGCCGGACGCGACATCGAGCACGCTTTTGCCAGCCGCGATTTGCGGCTGATCCAGCACATAACGCGCCAGCGCTTGCCCGCCGGCCCAGGCGAACGCCCAGAAGGGCGGCGGCAAGCCAAGCTCGCCCAATTGCTCCTCGGTCAATTGCCAAAGGCTCACCGCGTCGTCGGCCAGATAAAGCTTCACCTCCGGCACATAGCTCGCCGGCAAAATGCGCGTGTTCTCGCGGATGAAGGCGGGGATGTCAGTGATCATGGGGCGAATAGGGAGTAGCGAGTAGCGAGTAGCGAGTGGCGGCGCAGCGTTATCTGGCCTTGGCCCTATTCGCTACTCCCTATTCGCTACTCGCCCATCAAGCGGGCGCCGCCTCTTTCAACACGCTCCAATACCCCGGCGCCGTTTTCATCCGATGCCCATGCCCCTTGGCGCGCAGCATTTTATTCAGCCGCTCCAGCCGATAGCAGGGCGTGTGCATGAAGGCGTGGTGTTCGGCGTGATAATGCACCCAATAGGGCGCGATCAGCAGGCGTTCGATGGGGTTCGCGTACGTCGTGCGCGCGTGGCTCAGTGGATCAGCGCCCGCGCCCACGCAGGCGTGCTCAGCAATGTTGCGCAGCCGCGTCACCAGCGGAAACCATGTCGCCATCGGCAAAAGCCACAGCGCAAAATACGCCCACCACAACCCCGCCAGCGTAAGCCCGGCCAGCAGAGCCGCGTTCACGCCCACAAACCGCCACGTGCTTGAATTCACAACCTCGCCCGCCTTGCGCCCGCCAAACAATTGCGCGCTGCGCTGCTTGAGAAACGTCTGCCCGCTCAGATCGCGCAGCACTTTGCGCCACAGCGATGTGCGCGAAATCGGGAAGGGCGCCGAAAGCGCCAGATCAGGGTCTTCCGGCTGCTCGGTATAGCGGTGGTGCTTCAAATGATAGGCGCGATAGGCATCCAGCCGCGCGCCCACCGGCGCCGCGCACAGCCATTCGCCCACCCAATCATTTATTTTCGGGTTCGGATGCAGCGCGCCATGCGCGGCTTCGTGCATCAAAATCGCCAGCCCCAATTGCCGCGCGCCGATCACCATCACCGCCAGCACAAAGCTCAGCGGATTGGGCCACAGCACAAACAATGCGCCCGCCGCAATGATCAGCCCCCACGCGCCCGCCACCAGCATAAGCCCGCGCCAGGATGAGCGCTGCGAAGCGTGCGCCCATTCTTCGGGCGTGAAGATTTCCTTGGGGTCAAGGCGCGCAACGGCCGGCATGGCCGCAATCTAGCGCTTTTCGCCGGTGTCCGGAAACGCGAAACTGCGCTTGAGCGCAGCTTCGCCGATGGGCGTAAATTCCAGCGCGCGCGATTTGCCCTTCTGGCTCACCCAGCCGCGCTCAAAAAACGCCTCGAGCAGCCCAGCGCCTACCGCGCCTGCGAGATGATGCCGCCGCACGCTCCAATCCAGGCACGCCCGGCAGAGCGGCCGCGCGCCTGCTTCCAGCGCCGTCATCTCCACGCCAAACGAGGAAACTTTCGCACGCCCCAGCCGCGTCAGCTGCACGCTGCCATCGCGTTGCGGGCTGATCCATTTGTTGCGCACGAACGCATCGTACAGCCCAACGCCCAACTCGCCCGCAAGGTGATCGTAGCAAAGCCGCGCATGGCGCAGCGCTTCATCCTTTGGCCCCGGCTTGGTGCGCAGCGCTTTGGCGCGCGCCGCCACGCCCATCAGCGTTTCGAGGAGGCCCGCCACATCCGCATCCGCCAGCGTGTAATAACGATGCCGCCCCTGCGCCTCGACCTTCACCAGCCCGCCTGCGTGCAGCTTGGTGAGATGCGAGCTTGCGGTTTGCTTGGTCACGCCCGCTTCCAGCGCCAATTCGCTCGCCGTCAGCGCCGCGCCGTCAAGCAGGGCGGTCAGCATATTGGCGCGCGCGGGATCGCCAGCCAGGGCGGCGATCGCGGCGATGTCGGGCGCTTCTTTCATGGTTCGATCCTGATCGAACCATATGGGCGCGTCGCCAGGGCTCGCAAGGGGCGGGCGCCCACTTTGTTGTTCCGCCCCCGATACCGCCTAGAATTTGCGCGCCCGCGCTTCCCCGCCGTGAGCGGGGATCCAGAGCAGCACGCGCCGCTCTCGACTCTGGATCCCGGATCGCGACCCGGCTTGCGCCGGGCCAGCGTCCGGGAAGCGTGGTGCTAAACCTTGCTTTGCTCGGGCGTTTGGGTGTCCATCACGCGCCACAAATGCCACGCCGCCGCGCTGCGGAACGGGCCCCAGCGCTCGCCATAGGCGCCCAGCGTTTTCGGCGTGAATTCGCGGCGAAACAATTTCTCCGCGCCCTTGCGCACGCCCAGATCATCGATCGGCAAAACATCCGGCCGCCCCAGCGTGAAAATGAGATACATCTCCACCGTCCAGCGGCCCACGCCGCGCGCGGCGGTGAGGCGGGCGATAATTTCCTCATCGCTCAGCTTCGCCAGCGCGCGCGCTTCGGGGATTGTGCCATCGAGCCGCTTGGCCGCCACATCTTGGATCGCTGCGATCTTCTGGCGCGAAAGCCCGGCGCTGCGCAGCAATTCGGGCTTGGCTTTCACCAATTGCTCCGGCGCGGGGTGCTCGCAATCAGGAAACAGCGCCAGCATGCGCGTATGGATCGTGTTCGCCGCCTTGCCCGAAAGCTGCTGAAACACAACAGAGCGCACCAGCGCCTGATACGGATCGCGCTTCTTCGGGAATTTTGTCGGGAACGGCTCGTGCCCGGGCGTCACCTTGGCGAACGGCTTGCTGACTTTGCAAAGATGCGCTTCAGCCGGATTCATGGGCGTTTCTCTTGATCCTTGCGCACCTTGTTGAGCATCACCACGCCAAACACCGTCGCGCCGATAAAGATCAGCAGCGTTGCGCCAAAAAGAATCTGCACCGCCAGCGCCATCAATCAAACCGCTTCTTCAACCAGGCAAACCCGCCCCAAGCGATGAACGCCAGAAGCGCCGCCAGCGCAATTCCAAAAATCCACTCGCTCGATTGGCCTTGCCCGAAGCGCAGCGTGCGCCCCAGCGGCTCGGCCGCAAACGCGATCACAACGCCGATCCCGATCAGCGCATTGTGCTTAAAGCCGGCCAGCGCGGTGTCGCCCTTGGCTTCATCCACGCGCTGCAGCATCGGCCAGATCAGCCCCGCGCCGATAAAGCCAAGCATCGCGTAAGCAAACAGCCCCGTTCCCGCCAGCGCCGCCGCCGCGCCCCACAAAAACAGCGCGCCGATGTAAAACAGCGTCACCCAAAATCGCCAGCCATCGCCAAAGAGACGCGCGGTGGAGCGCACGCCGACAAGCGCGTCATCTTCCCGATCCTGCAGCGCATAGATGGTGTCGTACGCAATGGTCCAAAGAATGCACCCGGCATAGAGCGCTACGTTTTCCCACGGCATATGCGCCGGCCACGCCACCGCCGCCCCGCCCACCAGCGCGCCCCAGGAAAACACGAGCCCCAGCCACGCCTGCGGCCACCAGGTGATGCGTTTCATCAGCGGATAAAGCGCCACCAGCGGCACAGCCGCCAGCGCCACATATTGCGCAAAGCGCGGAAACATCATCAGCGCCCCAAGCCCGACAAGGCATTGCAGCAAAAGCCAGCCCCACGCCTGCCACAGCTTCACTGCGCCGGCGGGCAGGGGGCGCAGCTTGGTGCGCTCCACTTTCGCGTCGATGTCAGCGTCTAGAATGTCGTTATAGGTGCAGCCCGCCCCGCGCATCGCCACCGCGCCAATAAAAAACGCAAACGCGAATTGCAGGTCGATGGCGAAGAACCCATAGCCCGTCCGCGCCGCCGCCAGCCCCATCAGGCAGGGCAGCAAAAGCAATTGCCAGCCAATCGGCCGATCCAGCCGCGAAAGCTGCGCGTAGGGCTTGAGGCCCGCGGGCAGATGATCGGTCCAGTGTTGCGCGATCGCGTCGGCGGGCTTCAATTCGGTCACATCGGCGTAATGCGCGCGCGTTCTGCTTTACGCAAGCGCCCCGGCCCGCTATCTGAGGCGCACTTCTAACGGAGAAGCGTTGATGGCCGCCTCTAAGCCCCGCGATTAAATCGCACGGCGCCGCGAACGGCAGCCGTTGAGCCACAAGCCGCGTGATGCGGCTTTCGCTCCGAATACCCGCAAACGCTTTGTGGAGCCCTTCCACAACGCCCCGCGCGTAACCGTTCGCCGAGCCGCTTTGGGGCCGGGCCATCCGGTTTTCTTCCCGCTTCTCGTTCCCATTTTAAATTCGCCGCGCCGCTTTTGCGTGCGCTGACGATGCATCGGTGTTTGCATGAGTGACGTTTTAGATATCGGCGATGATGAGCCGGGCCGCCGCAAGGCGAGCCTTAGGCAAGTCGTGGCCTTCATGTGGAAGCATTGGTCTTCCCAGCCTTGGCGCCTTGCGGCGTTCGGGGCGTTTTTCGCGCTGGCGGTGGCCGCCGATTTGGCGTTCCCGTTCGCCTCCGCGCGCCTCGTCGAAGCCTTGAGCAATGGCCCCACAGAGGAGGGCAAGGCCGCCGCCGCTTGGGGCTACGGCCTTGTCGCGCTGCTTGCCTTCACTTTCTACATGGCGCGCAACACCGGCGTGCGCTTTTGGATTCCGTTCGCGGCCAATAATATGTACCGCGTCGTCACAGACGGCTTCCGCGACGTGCAGCGTTTCTCTTCCGATTGGCACGCTGACAATTTCGCCGGCGCCACGGTGCGGCGCGTGTCGCGCGCGATGAACGCTTATGATGTGATCTCCGATACGCTGGTGTGGTTCATGCTGCCGGCGGCGGCGGTGCTGATCGGCGTCACCGTGCTCACCGCATTGCAATGGCCGCTGATCGGGCTTTTCACCGGCGTCGCCATCAGCGCGTTCCTGCTGACGGCGTATTTTATGGGCCGCTATTACATCGCCAAACCTTTGCGCGAATATATCAAGGCGGACACCGAAATCGGCGCCTCGCTGGCGGACGCCGTCACCTCGAATGCGACGGTGAAAATGTTCGGCGCCGAAGCGCGCGAGCAGGCGCGGTTTGACGGCATTGTCGGCCATTGGCGCAATCAGGCGCGGCGCACATGGGGCCGCTCCACCGATGCGTGGATGATCCAGAACATCGTGCTGTTCATTCTGCAGGCCGGGCTCTTGGGGCTTGTGCTGCTGGAATGGGCCGGCGGACGCGCCACGGCCGGCGATGCGGTGTTCGCCATCACTGCGTTTTTGCTGGTCTCCGGCTATCTGCGCACCATGGGCGAGAACGTGCAGAACCTGCAAAAAGGCATCGCCGACATCGAAGATGTCGTCGCCTACGCCGCCGAGCGCGCAGAGGTGATCGATCGCGCCGATGCGAAGGCGTTTGAGCCCGGCGAAGGGCGCATTGCGTTCGAGCACGTGGGCTTTGCCTACAAGAACGCTGCAGCCCCGCTCTACAATGATTTCTCATTGCAGATCGCGCCGGGTGAAACCGTGGCGCTCGTTGGCCCCACCGGCTCGGGCAAGTCCACCTTCGTGAAGCTGCTGACGCGGCTTTATGATGTCAGCGGCGGCGCCATCCGCATCGACGGGCAGGACGTGCGCGCCGTCACGCAAGCCAGCTTGCGCGAGGCGATCGCCGTCGTGCCTCAGGATCCGGCGCTGTTTCACCGCTCGCTGCGTGAAAACATCGGCTACGCCAAGCCGAACGCTAGCCTGGATGAGATCATCGCCGCCGCCAAGCGCGCGCGCGCCTATGATTTCATCGCCAAGCTGCCCAAGGGCTTTGAAACCGAGGTGGGTGAGCGCGGCGTCAAGCTCTCGGGCGGGGAGCGTCAGCGCGTGGCTTTGGCGCGCGCCTTCCTCGCCGATGCGCCGCTGCTGATCCTTGATGAAGCCACCTCATCGCTCGATGTGCAGACTGAGCGCGAGGTGCAAGCCGCCATGGCTGAGCTCATGGCCGGCCGCACCACGATCGTCATCGCGCACCGGCTCTCCACCATCCGCGAGGCGGATCGGATCCTGGTGTTCGATGAAGGCCGCATCGTCGAGCAGGGCCGTCATGCGGAGCTGATCGAAGCCCACGGCCTCTACGCCCGCCTCAACGCGCTGGCGCAGGGCGATGTGTTGGCGGCGTAGTCGCGCAACGCTTCCCCGCCAAGCCCCGGACTTGATCCGGGGCGTGAGCGGGGACCCAGAGCAACAGGCATGACTTTGGCCCTGGGTCCCCGCTCTCAGCCCCGCTTTCCGCCTTCGCTCTGCGAGCTTCGGCGGACAAGTCGCGGGGCGTTCGGCGGGGAAGCGTTGTGTTCTGCTTTGTCCTTGTGGCACCAAGCGCCATGGCCAATCCGCGCCTCCTGATCGATCACCCGCTCACCGCCGGCGCCGAGATTGCGCTCACGGAGGCCCAGGCGCGCCATGTGGGCCTGGTGCTGCGGCTAGATGCCGGCGATGGCTTGCGCGTGTTCAATGCAGAGGACGGCGAGTGGCGCGCGCGCGTGGCGGAGAAAACCAAGCGCGGCATGCGCGTGGCGATCGAGCAAAAGCTGCGCGATGCGCGCGCGGCGCCTGATCTTGATCTCCTTTTTGCGCCAGTGAAGCGCCACGCCACCGATCTCATCGTGGAGAAAGCTGCAGAACTCGGCGCCGCCCGCATCCGCCCCGTCATCACCCAGCGCACCATCGCGGAAACCGTCCGCACCGACCGCCTCAGCACCATCGCCCGCGAAGCCGCCGAGCAGACCGAGCGCTTCGACGCGCCCGAAATTCTCGAGCCGATGCCGCTGTTCAAAGCGCTGGAGCGCTGGGACGAAGCCCGCCCGCTGCTCTACGCCGATGAAAGCGGCGACGAGGCAGGCGCCGCCTGGGGCGGGCAGGCGGGGAGAGCGGGGCCCTTGCTGGAGGTGCTCGGCGCCATCGGCGGTCCAAGCCAGCTCGCACTCCTCATCGGCCCCGAAGGCGGCTTCACCCCGGAGGAGCGCCGCGCGCTGCGGGCGCTGAGCTTTGTGCGCCCTGTCTCCCTCGGCCCCCGCATTCTGCGCGCCGAAACCGCCGTGATCGCGGCGTTAACGCTGATCCAGGCGCAATGGGGCGATTGGCGCGCGGCGTAGGTGCTTGCGGCGCGGCCACGGAAGCGCCAAATGCGGCCCATGCCGGCCTGGAGGGACTTTGTTGGCTGCCGTGAAAGAACAATCCGCCCCTTTGACCGGCTTCGCCGATCTCGTTGCGCACCTGGAATCTGGCGTAAAGCCTGACCACACCACCTGGCGCATCGGCACCGAGCACGAGAAGTTCGCCTTCTACCGCGATAGCCTTGCGCCCGTGCCTTATGAGGGCGAGCGCGGCATCGGCGCGCTGCTTGAAGGCCTTGCGCAAAATTATGGCTGGGCCCGCGTGGAAGAGGGCGGCAAGCTGATCGCCCTGTCGCAAGCGGGCGCGTCCATCACGCTCGAACCGGGCGGCCAGTTCGAGCTCTCGGGCGCCCCTCTCGAGCACTTGCACCAAACCTGCGCCGAAACCGGCGCGCACCTTTCGCAATTGCGCGATGTGGCCGGCAAGCTTGGCATTTCCTTCCTTGGCCTTGGCGTCTCTCCGCTCTGGAGTCTTGATGAGACGCCGATCATGCCCAAGGGCCGCTACAAGATCATGCGTGATTACATGCAGAAGGTCGGCCGCCTTGGCCGCCAGATGATGTTCCGCTCCTGCACGGTGCAAACCAATCTCGATTTCGGCTCCGAAGCCGACATGGTGAAAAAATTCCGCGTGGGCCTCGCGCTGCAACCCATCGCCACAGCATTGTTCGCCAATTCGCCTTTCATGGAAGGGCGCCTCAACGGCTTTCTCTCCTATCGCGGCCACATCTGGACAGACACCGATCCTGATCGCACCGGCATGCTGCCTTGGGTGTTCGAGCCCGGCATGGGCTTTGAGCGCTACGCCGATTACGCGCTCGATGTGCCGATGTATTTTGTCTATCGCGACGGCAAATATCTCGATTGCAGCGGCCAAAGCTTCCGCGCCTTCATGGAAGGCAAAATGCCGGTGCTGCCGGGCGAGTTGCCGACGAAGAAAGATTGGGAAGATCACCTCACCACGATCTTCCCCGAGGTGCGGCTCAAAACCTATCTCGAAATGCGCGGCGCTGATGCGGGCCCCTGGTCGCGCCTCTGCGCGCTGCCGGCGTTTTGGGCGGGCATCTATTATTGCGACGCGGCGCTTGAAGCTGCGTGGAGCCTTGTCAAAAACTGGAGCGCCGAAGATCGCGAAGCCTTGCGCCGCGGCGTGCCTGCGCTTGGCTTGCGCGCTCCGATCCGCGGCTCCAGCGCGCGCGAAATCGCGCAAGCGGCGCTCGCCATCGCGCGCCAGGGCCTCAAATCCCGCGCTCGCGCCGATAAGGCCGGCCAAGATGAAACCCATTTCCTCTCGGAATTGGACGACATCGCCGCCTCCGGCGTCACCCCCGCCGAGCGCCTGATCGAACGCTACAACACCGAATGGAAACGCGACGTCCGCCCGGTGTTTGAGGCCTGCGCGTATTGACGCACGCTGCATTACCGTGGTAATGTGGTGCTTGTGTCCGTGATTAAATCCAAGATCACCGCCCAGGGGCAGGTTTCGATCCCGGCCGATATCCGAAAGAAGCTCGGTGTCGGCCCAGGCGGCGTGATCGAATGGGCGGAGGAAGACGGCAAGGTCGTCGTCCGCCGCCCAGGCAAGGCGACGTGGGCCGACGTGCACAAAGCCGCGTTTCCCAACGGCCCGCCTAAGGGGCCCCCGGTGAATGTAAAAGAGGCGATCGCCAAGCGTATGCGCGAACGCTATGCGCGCGATTGACACCAACATCCTCGTGCGCCTCATCGCGCGCGACGATGAAAAGCAAACTCAAGCCGCGCTTGCGCTGGTTGCCGGTGGGGCCTGGGTCTCGCACATCGTGCTGGCGGAAACGGTCTGGGTGTTGCGCAGCGCTTTCGGCATGGCGCGCGGCGAACTCGTCAACACGCTCGATAATCTGCTCAAGCATGAGACGCTGGCGATGCAGGATGCGGATATCGTGGCTGCTGCGCTCGATATGTTCCGCACTGAGAGAAAAGTGGATTTTACCGATTGCCTGATTCTCGAAACCGCCCGCCGGGCGGGGCGCGCGCCGCTGGCGACTTTCGACCGCGAGCTCGCCAAGCTGAAGGGCGCCGAAAAGCTCTAGCCGTCAAGCCGCCGCCATTGCGCGCTTAAGGCGCAAACTATCGCCGCGCGTTGAGAGCCAGATCAGCATTTCGGTTGCGCCTGAGACGAGCGCCGCCAGCAAGCGCGGTGCGGCCTTGCTTGCATCATGGCCGGCGTCCGCCGCAGCCAGATGCGCATCTTCTTCCACGAGAATATCGCGCACCAAAGCGGCAAGCTCCGCATCGTGCTGATCGAGGAACGCCGCTTGTTCGATCAAATGCCGATGCACCGTGCGCTCCACCGCCGCGGTGCAAACATAAACGCCCGTGCGCCCGAACAGCGCCGTCATCGCCCCCAGCAGCGTCCCGCCGATCGACCATACCGCCATCAGC
>DAORMO010000115.1:0-259 GCA_035440585.1 Terricaulis sp. | reverse complement strand
GGGCATCGCCTCGTAAAAGCGCGCGCGGTGGCGCTGTTCATGCGCCAGCGTTTCTTCAAGCCACGGGATGAGGTCAGGATAGGCGCGCCGCGCCCGCGCGAGCTGGGCGCTGTAGATAAACACAGCGCCATGCTCGCCCGCATGATTGACGCGCAGGATGCGCCGGATGATGCGCGCACTGGTCATGCAATAGGCTTACCCCAATGCCGGCGCGCCCGCGCCGGGGCGGGGCGCCGCACTCCCTCCCCGGGTGAGGGCC